>JBIQJM010000056.1:0-19940 GCA_044507525.1 Burkholderiales bacterium | reverse complement strand
CCCGAGTTGCGCACGCAGAAGCGCTCGCCGGCGACGCCGCGGAAGTACGCCTCGCCCTCGATCGCGCCGTAGAGCACCGTGTTGCCGACGATGATGTTCTCGTCGGCGCGGCCGCGGAAATCGTTCGTCGGGCGCACGACGATCCGTCCGCCCGACAGGCCCTTGCCGACGTAGTCGTTGGCCTCGCCGACGAGATCGATCGTGATGCCGCGCGCGAGGAAGGCACCGAGGCTCTGCCCGGCGGTGCCGTTGAGCTGCACGTGGATGGAGCCGTCGGGCAGCCCCTCGTGGCCGTGCCGGCGCGCGAGTTCGCCCGAGAGCATCGTGCCCACCGCGCGATGCACGTTGCGCACCGGCAGGATGAACGAGACCTTCTCGCGGCGCTCGAGCGCCGGTCGCGCGAGCTCGAGCAGCTTGTGGTCGAGCGCGTGCGCCAGGCCGTGGTCCTGCGCCTCCACGCAACGGCGCGGCGTCCCCGGGGCGACGGCCGGCTGGTGGAAGACGCGCGAGAAATCGAGCCCGCAGGCCTTCCAGTGCGCGATGCCCTTCCTCGTGTCGAGCAGGTCGACGCGGCCGATCAGTTCCTCGAAGCGCCGCAGCCCCAGCTGCGCCATGAGCTCGCGCACTTCCTCGGCGACGAAGAAGAAGTAGTTGACGACGTATTCGGGCTTGCCGGCGAACTTGCGCCGCAGCACCGGGTCCTGCGTGGCCACGCCCACCGGACAGGTATTCAGGTGGCACTTGCGCATCATGATGCAGCCCTCGACGACGAGCGGCGCCGTCGCGAAGCCGAATTCGTCGGCGCCGAGCAGCGCGCCGATGACGACGTCGCGCCCGGTCTTCATCTGCCCGTCGGCCTGCACGACGATGCGCCCGCGCAGGCCGTTGAGCACGAGCGTCTGCTGCGTCTCGGCGAGTCCGAGCTCCCACGGCGTGCCCGCGTTCTGGATCGACGACCACGGCGACGCGCCGGTGCCGCCGTCGTGGCCGGCGATCACGACGTGGTCGGCCTTCGCCTTCGCCACGCCCGCCGCCACCGTTCCCACGCCCACTTCCGAGACGAGCTTCACCGAGACGCTCGCGCGCGGGTTCGCGTTCTTCAGGTCGTGGATGAGCTGCGCGAGGTCCTCGATCGAATAGATGTCGTGGTGCGGCGGCGGCGAGATCAGCCCCACTCCCGGCACCGAGTAGCGCAGCATCCCGATGTACTCGGAGACCTTGTGCCCGGGCAGCTGCCCGCCTTCACCGGGCTTGGCGCCCTGCGCCATCTTGATCTGCAGCTGGTCGGCGCTCGCCAGGTACTCGGCGGTGACGCCGAAGCGCCCCGACGCGACCTGCTTGATCCTCGAGCGCAGTGAATCGCCTTCGCGCAGCGGCGTGTCGACCTCGATGCGGTCGGCGCCGAGCAGCGTGCCGACCGTGTCGCCGTCGCGCACCACCGACCCACCGGCGCGCATCTCGGCCCGATAGCGCAACGCGTCCTCGCCGCCCTCGCCGGTGTTCGACTTGCCGCCGATGCGGTTCATCGCGACGGCGAGCGTCGTGTGCGCCTCGGTGGAGATCGACCCGAGCGACATCGCGCCGGTGGCGAAACGCTTGACGATCTCGACGGCCGGCTCGACCTCGTCGAGCGGCACCGGCTCGCGGCCTTCGAGACGGAACTCGAACAGGCCGCGCAGCGTCATGTGGCGCTCGCTCTGGTCGTTGATGAGCCGTGCGTACTCCTTGTACGTCGTGTAGTTGTTGGCGCGCGTGGCGTGCTGCAGGCGGGCGATCGACTCGGAGGTCCACATGTGCTCCTCGCCGCGCGTGCGCACCGCGTACATGCCGCCGGGGTCGAGTGCGTTCGCCAGCGTGGGGTCTTCGCCGAAGGCCGCGCGATGGATGCGGATCGCTTCCTCGGCGACCTCGAAGACGCCGATGCCGCCGACGTGGCTCGCGGTGCCCGCGAAGTACCGGTCGACGAAAGCGCGCGACAGGCCCACCGCCTCGAAGATCTGCGCGCCGCAATAGCTCATGTAGGTGGAGATGCCCATCTTGGACATCACCTTCATCAGCCCCTTGCCGATCGCCTTCACGTAGTTGCGCATCGCCTTCTCGGGGCCGATGCCGCCCGGCTCCGCGCGATGCGCGTCGGCCAGCGTCTCGAGCGCGAGATAGGGGTGGATGGCTTCGGCGCCGTAGCCGGCGAGCAGCGCGAAGTGGTGCACCTCGCGCGCCGAGCCGGTCTCCACGACGAGGCCGGTGCGGGTGCGCAGGCCGCGATCGACCAGGTGCAGGTGGATCGCACTGGTGGCGAGCAGTGCCGGGATCGCCACCCGCTCGCGCGAGACGCAGCGGTCGGAGAGGATCAGCACGTTGTAGCCGGAGCGCACGGCGTCCTCGGCCTCGGCGGCGAGCGAGGCCAGCCGCGCCTCGATGCCCTCCTTGCCCCATTCGACCGGATAGCAGATGTCGATCTCGTAGGACTTGAACTTCTCGCCGGTGAGCTCGTCGATGGCGCGGATCTCGGCGATGTCGTCGAAGTCGAGCACCGGCTGCGAGACCTCGATGCGCATCGGCGGGTTGATGTTGTTCAGGTCGAGCAGGTTCGGCCGCGGCCCGATGAACGACACGAGCGACATCACCAGCTGCTCGCGGATCGGGTCGATCGGCGGGTTCGTCACCTGCGCGAACAGCTGGCGGAAATAGCTGTACAGCGACTTGTTGCGGTCGGAGAGCACGGCGAGCGGCGCGTCGTTGCCCATCGAGCCGACCGCCTCCTCGCCCTGCGCGGCCATCGGCAGCAGCTGGAACTTGAGGTCTTCCTGCGTGTAGCCGAAGGCCTGCTGGCGATCGAGCAGCGACGGGCGCGCCTCGCCCGCCTTCGTGTCGGCGTGCGGCTCGCCCGGCCCCGGCGAGAGCTCGTCGAGCTTGATGCGGATCGCCTCGATCCACTCGCGGTAGGGCTTGCTGTTGGCGAGCTGGCTCTTCAGTTCGGCGTCGTCGACGATGCGCCCCTGGTCGAGATCGATCAGCAGCATCTTCCCGGGCTGCAACCGCCACTTGCGCACGATGCGGCTCTCGGGGATCGGCAGCACGCCGGCCTCGGAGGCGAGGATGACGAGATCGTCGTCGGTGACGCACCAGCGCGCCGGGCGAAGGCCGTTGCGGTCGAGCGTGGCGCCCACCTGGCGCCCGTCGGTGAACGCGATCGCCGCCGGGCCGTCCCACGGTTCCATCATCGCCGCATGGAACTCGTAGAACGCGCGCCGCCGCGGATCCATCGACGCGTGCTGCTCCCACGCCTCGGGAATCATCATCATCACGGCGTGCGCGAGCGGATAGCCCGCCATCACCAGCAGCTCGAGGCAGTTGTCGAAGGTGGCGGTGTCCGACTGTCCGGCGTAGACGATCGGGTAGAGCTTGGCGAGGTCTTCGCCGAGCACCGGCGAGCGCATCGCGCCTTCGCGCGCGCGCAGCCAGTTGTAGTTGCCCTTGACCGTGTTGATCTCGCCGTTGTGCGCGATCAGCCGGTAGGGGTGGGCGAGCGGCCACTGCGGAAAGGTGTTCGTCGAGAAGCGCTGGTGCACCAGCGCCACCGCGGTGACGACGCGGGGATCGCGCAGGTCGACGTAGTACTGCCCGACCTGGCCGCACAGCAGCAGCCCCTTGTAGACGATCGTGCGCGCCGACATCGACGGCACGAAGTACTCGCCGCCATGCTTCAGCCGCAGCTTCTGGATCGCGTGGCTCGCCGTCTTGCGGATCACGTAGAGCTTGCGCTCGAGCTCGTCGGTCACCATGACCTGCGGGCCGCGTCCGACGAAGATCTGGCGGATCACCGGCTCCTTGGCGCGCACGGTGGGCGACATCGGCATGTCGTGGTCCACCGGCACGTCGCGCCAGCCGAGCAGCACCTGTCCCTCGGCCCGCACCGCACGCTCGAGTTCCTGCTCGCAGGCGATGCGCGAGGCGTGTTCCTTCGGCAGGAACACCATGCCGACGCCGTATTCGCCCGCGTGCGGCAAGGTGGTGCCGAGCCGGGCCATCTCCTCGCGGAAGAAGGCATCGGGGATCTGGAACAGGATTCCGGCGCCGTCGCCCATCAGCGGATCGGCGCCGACGGCGCCGCGATGATCGAGGTTGCAGAGGATCTGCAGTCCCTGCTCGATGATCGAATGGCTCTTCTTGCCGCCGATGTGCGCGACGAAGCCGACGCCGCAGGCGTCGTGCTCGAAAGCCGGGTCATACAGGCCCTGGGCGGCAGCAACGGGCGGCGAGAGGTCGGGCGTCACCGGAGTCGTAGGGCGCATGTCGGGCTCTCCCGCGGTCGGAGTCGAAAGGCAATGGCTGGTTCGGGCGCTCGGGGGTCGGACCGGGTGCACGCGACGGCGGGCCGGGATGCCTGCCGAGGGGCTCGAAAACGTGTTTAGTCAGCGCTCGCTGACACGCAAACGGCTTTGCGACGCGACTGATGCGGCGACCCTGCATCCGGGGAAAGACAACCGAACGATTTCAGTGTAGCGCGCGTCCACCGCGATTTGAAGCACTCGCGCGAGATTTTGTTGCAGCGCACCATCCGGGTGCGGCCTGCCCCGTCGAGGTGCATGGATCGGCCCTTTTCGGCCGGCCATGCACGATCACGGGGCATCGCCGTGGGAACACTGCAACAACCGGGATTCACACGACCAATGACACAAACGAGTCTTGAGTGAGATAATCCTGTATCAGAAGATACAAAGTCATTCGAACCATGCGCTCCCCTTCCCTACGCGCGGCGGCGCTGCTCGTCGCCTGCGCGTCGCTCGTCGCCGGCTGCGGCGGCGACGGCAACGCCGCCGCACCGATCGACATGCCGCCCGCGCCGGTCGGCGTGCTGCAACTCGAAGCGAAACCCGCGATCGTCGCGAGCGAACTCCCGGGCCGCGTGGAAGCCACGCGCGTCGCCGAAGTGCGTGCTCGCGTCGCCGGCATCGTGCTCGAACGCAACTTCCGTGAAGGCAGCGACGTGAAGGCCGGGCAGCTGCTCTTCCGCATCGATCCGGCACCGTTGAAGGCCGAAGTCGCGAGCGCCGCCGCTCGCCTGCAACGTGCCGAGGCGGCGCTGCACCAGGCGAAGGTGCTGGCCGAGCGCTACGAACCTTTGGTCGCGGCCCGGGCGATCAGCCGGCAGGAATACGACGACGCGCTCGCCGCGCGCGAGCTCGCGCAGGCCGACGTCGCCGCATCGCGTGCGGCGCTGAACCGCGCGCGGCTCGACCTCGGATACGCGACGGTCGAGGCGCCGATCTCCGGCCGCGTGGGTCGCGCGCTGGTCACCGAAGGCGCGCTCGTCGGCCAGGGCGAGGCCACGCCGATGGCGACGATCCAGCGCATCGATCCGGTCTACGTCGACTTCACGCAGCCGGCGTCCGAGCTCGCGCGGCTGCGCAAGCGCTTCGAGCAGGGTGGCGTGCGCCGCGCGGAGAACGCGTCGGCGGTGACGCTGCTGCTCGACGACGGCAGCGAATACGCACATCCCGGCGAGTTGCTGTTCTCCGACGCGACCGTCGACCCGGGCACCGGACAGGTGACGCTGCGCGCGGCATTCCCGAACGAGGACGGGCTGCTGCTGCCGGGCATGTACGTGCGCGTCCGGCTCGAGCAGGGCATCGACGAAGCGGCGCTGCGCGTCCCGCAGCAGGCGGTGCAGCGCACCGCCGACGGCCGCGCCGCGGTCTGGGTGGTCGACGCGCAGAACCGCGCCGTGCAGCGCCCGGTGAAAACGGGCGCCGCGCTCGGCGACGACTGGATCGTGGCCGAGGGGCTCGCGCCGGGAGACACCGTGATCGTCGACGGCGTGCAGAAGATCCGCCCGGGCGCGCCGGTGCAGCCGGTTCCGTGGAGTCGGGCGCTCGACGCGTCGTCGACCTCCTCGTCCTCCTGACGGGATCGACCGATGGCCCGATTCTTCATCGAAAGGCCCGTGTTCGCGTGGGTCGTCGCGATCCTGATCACGCTCGCCGGCGTGCTGGCGATCCCGAACCTGCCGGTGTCGCAATTCCCGACGATCGCGCCGCCGAGCGTCGAGATCGCGGCGACCTACCCGGGGGCTTCGGCCGAGACCGTGGACCTCGCGGTCACGAGCCTGATCGAGCAGGAACTCAACGGCGCGGCCGGGCTGCTGTACTACGAGTCGCAGAGCAACTCGTACGGGCGCGCCAGCATCACGGCGACCTTCGCACCGGGCACCGACCCGGACCTCGCGATGGTCGACGTGCAGAACCGGATCAAGAAGGCCGAGACCCGCCTGCCGCAGCCGGTGATGCAGCAGGGCCTGCGCGTCGAGAAGGCCTCGTCGAGCTTCCTGCTCGTCGCGACGCTCTCGTCGAAGGACGGGAGCATCGACCGCACGGGGATCGCCGACTACATCACGCGCAACGTCATCAACGAGATCCGCCGCGTGCCCGGCGTCGGCAAGGCCGAGCTGTACGCGTCGCAGCGCGCGATGCGCATCTGGATCGATTCGGCGAAGCTCACCGGATACGGTCTCTCCGCCGACGACGTGAACCGCGCGGTCGCCGCGCAGAACCGGCTGGTGCCCGCCGGCATCGTCGGCGACCAGCCGAGCACCGCGACGCAGCAGGTGAGCGCGACGATCGTCGTGCGCGGGATGCTGTCGAACCCCGACGAGTTCGGCGAGGTCGTGCTGCGCGCGAACCCCGACGGATCGACGGTGCGGCTGCGCGACGTCGCGCGCGTCGAGGTCGGCGCCGAGACCTACCAGTTCAGCTCGCGCCTGAACGGCAAGGAGACGGCGGCGATCGCCGTGCAGCTCGCCCCCGGCGCCAACGCGCTCGCCACCGCCACCGGCGTGCGCGCGAAGCTCGACGAGCTCGCCGCGTACTTCCCGCCGGGTGTCGCCTACGACATCCCCTACGACACGGCGCCCTTCGTGAAGGTGTCGATCGAGAAGGTCGTCCAGACGCTGTTCGAGGCGATGGCGCTCGTGTTCCTGGTGATGTGGCTGTTCCTGCAGAAGCTGCGCTACACGCTGATCCCGAGCATCGTCGTGCCGATCGCGCTGATGGGCACCTTCGCCGTGATGTACGCCGCGGGCTTCTCGATCAACGTGCTGACGATGTTCGGCATGGTGCTCGCGATCGGCATCCTGGTCGACGACGCGATCGTCGTCGTCGAGAGCGTCGAACGGATCATGGCCGAGGAAGGGCTGCCGCCGAAGGAGGCCACGCGCAAGGCGATGACGCAGATCAGCGGCGCGATCGTCGGCATCACGCTCGTGCTCGCCGTCGTCTTCGTTCCGCTCGGGTTCATGAGCGGCTCGGTCGGCGCGATCTACCGGCAGTTCTCGCTGGCGCTGGCGACATCGATCCTGTTCTCCGGTTTCCTCGCGCTGTCGCTGACGCCGGCGTTGTGCGCGACGCTGCTCGAACCCGTGCCGAAGGGCGGCGCCCACGCGAAGCGCGGATTCTTCGGCTGGTTCGACCGCGGATTCGCGCGCACGACCGCGGGCTATCGCGGCGTGGTCGCGCGCATGCTGCCGAGGGCCGGACGCTGGATGCTCGTCTACGCGGCGATCGGCGTCGCGCTCGCCGTGCTCTACCTGCGGCTGCCGACGTCGTTCCTGCCGATCGAGGACCAGGGCTTCCTCATCACCGACGTGCAGCTGCCCGCCGGCGCGACGACCAACCGCACGCTGGACGTGATCGAGCAGATGGAGGCGCACTACCTGTCGCGGCCGTCGGTGGAGAGCCTCGTCTCGATCACCGGCTTCAGCTTCTCGGGAATGGGCCAGAACTCCGCGCTCGCGTTCACCACCTTCAAGGACTGGTCGGCACGCGGCGACGGCGAATCGGCGCAGGCAGAGGCGGCACTGGCCAATGCGGCTCTCTGGGGCATCCGCGACGCGCGCGCCTTCGCCGTGGTGCCGCCCGCGATTCCCGAACTCGGCACCGCCAGCGGCTTCACCTTCCGCCTGCAGGACCGCGGCGGGATCGGGCACGAGCAGCTGCTCGCCGCGCGCGACCAGCTGCTCGCCGCGGCGGCGCAGAGCCCGGCGATCGCGTACCTGCGCGTGGAAGGTCTCGAGGACGCGCCCCAGCTGCGCGTCGACATCGACCGGCTGAAGGCGAACGCGCTCGGCGTTCCGTTCGAGCGCATCGCCGGCACGCTGTCGACGGCACTCGGCTCGGCGGTGATCAACGACTTCGCGAACGCGGGCCGCATGCAGCGCGTGGTCGTGCAGGCGGACGTCTCCGACCGGATGACGCCCGAGGACGTGCTCTCGCTGAACGTGGCCAACGTCCGCGGCGAGATGGTCCCGCTGTCCGCGTTCGCGGTGACGCACTGGGACTTCGGACCGGTGCAGCTGATCCGCTACAACGGCTACCCGTCGTTCAAGCTTTCCGGCGACGCCCGCCCCGGTTTCAGCACCGGACAGGCGATGGCCGAGATGGAGCGGCTCGTCGCGCAGCTGCCGGCGGGCGTGGGCCACGAGTGGACCGGCCAGTCGCTCCAGGAGCGACAGGCGGGCGCGCAGGCGCCGCTGCTGCTCGGGCTGTCGCTGCTGGTCGTCTTCCTCGTGCTCGCCGCGCTCTACGAGAGCTGGTCGATCCCGCTGTCGGTGCTGCTCGTCGTGCCGCTCGGCGTGCTCGGCTCGGTTCTCGCGGTCACCCTGCGCGCGATGCCCAACGACGTGTTCTTCACCGTCGGGCTGATCGCCGTGATCGGCCTGTCCGCGAAGAACGCGATCCTGATCGTCGAATTCGCGAAGGACCTGCACGCCGCCGGCCGGGGGCTCCTCGAGGCGACCGTCGAAGCCGCGCGGCTGCGATTCCGGCCGATCCTGATGACGTCGTTCGCGTTCATCCTCGGCGTGCTGCCGCTGGCGATCGCCTCGGGCGCGAGCTCGGCGAGCCAGCAGGCGATCGGTACCGGCGTGATGGGCGGCATGATCGCCGCGACGCTGCTCGGCGTCTTCCTGATCCCGGTGTTCTTCGTGGTGGTGATGCGGCTGTTCGGCCGCGGCCTGCGGCCGCGGAAGACGCCGGCCGACCTCGCCACGCCCATGCTGGAGAAGGAATGACCAACCGAATCCGACCGTTCTCCGGCGCGCTGCCGATGGCACTCGCCGCGATCCTCGCCGGCTGCTCGTTCGCGCCGGTGCACGAGCGACCCGCGGCGCCGATCGCCGCCGACTGGCCGGTCGCCGTCGAGCGCGAGGCCGCGGACGCGGCGCAGGCCGCCGACATCGACTGGCGCGCGTTCTTCGACGACCCCCGGCTGCAGCAGCTGGTCGAGCTGGCGCTGCGCAACAACCGCGACCTGCGCCTCGCCGTGCTCAACGTCGAAGCGGCGCGCGCGCAGTACGGGATCGAGCGCGCCGCCCTCGTCCCGGGCGTCGATGCCGGCGCGGCGGCTTCGCGCCAGCGCGTGCCCGCATCGATCTCGCCGACCGGACGCTCGGCGACGACGAGCCAGTACCAGGCGACGCTCGGCGTGACGGCCTTCGAACTCGACCTGTTCGGACGCGTCCGCAGCCTGAACGAGGCGGCGCTCGCCGAATACCTCGCCAGCGCCGAGACGCGCAAGGCGGTGCAGATCAGTCTCGTCGCGCAGGTGGCCGACGCGTATCTCAACGAACGCGCCGCCATCGAGCGCCTCGCGTTGCTGCGCAAGACGCTCGAGGCCCGCGAGGAATCGCTGCGCCTGATCCGGCTGCGCTACGAGGGCGGCATCGGCAACGAGCTCGACCTGCGCCAGGCGACGAGCTTCGTCGAAGGAACGCGCGCCGAGATCGCCGACGCGACCCGGGTGCGCGCGCAGATCGCGCACGCGCTCGCACTGCTGATCGGCCAGCCCCTGCCCGCCGACCTGCCGCAGGCGCAGCCGCTGCTCGACCACGATCTGCTGCCCGAATTGCCCGTGGGGCTGCCGTCGCAACTGATCGAGCGCCGGCCCGACATCGCCGCCGCCGAGGAGCGGCTGCGCGCCGCCAACGCGCTGATCGGCGCAGCGCGCGCGGCCTTCTTTCCGCGGATCTCGCTGACGGGCGCCTTCGGCACGGCGAGCGGCGAGCTCTCGGGCCTCTTCGGGGGCGGTTCGGGCGTCTGGAGCTTCCTGCCGCAGGTCACGCTCCCGATCTTCGACGGCGGGCGCAACCGCGCGACGCTCGACCTGGCCGAGGTCCGCCAGGACATGGCGGTCGCCGAGTACGAGCGCACGATCCAGGCGGCGTTCCGCGAAGTCGCCGACGCACTCGCCGCGCACGCGACCATCGACGAGCGGCTGCGCGCGCATGCCGCGCAGGTCGAGGCCGCGCGTCGCAGCGTCGAACTGTCCGACCTGCGCTACCGTAGAGGGCTCGACAGCTTCCTGCAGCTGCTCGACGCGCAGCGCACGCTGTTCGCCGCGGAGCAGGCGCTGCTCGACTCGCGCCTTGCACGCACGACCAACCAGGTTGCACTGTACAAGGCGCTGGGCGGCGGCTGGGTCGAGCGCGACGGAGACCCGATGTGAGTTCCGACCGGGAACAGGCACTGCAGGCGATCGCCGCCGCGCTGAGCGAGCAGCCGCGGCTGACGATGGAGCAGCTCGCGAAGGCGATCGGCGTCAGCCGCGCGACGCTGGCCCGCATGTTCCCGAAGCGCGACGACCTGATCGCGCAACTGCACGCCAGCGCGCTCGAGCGTGCGGTGCGCACGATCGACGAAGTCTGCCCCGAGCGCGGCGCGGTGCCCGACGTCATCCGCCGTTTCGTCGCGGCGGTGTTCCCCGAGGCGGACCTGCACTTCTTCCTGTACCGGATCGAACGATACGGGGGGCCGCAGGGCGCCGACGAGGACTGGGCGCCGAGCGCGCAGCGGATGCTGCAGCTGTTCCAGCGCGGCCAGGAGGAAGGCACGCTGCGCGTCGACATGCCGGCGCTGTGGATGCTCGACACGATGGCCGCCCTGCTCTTCGCGGCGGCGGAAGCCGTCCGGGCGGGGCGCCTGGCGCGCGCCGAGGCGCCTTCGCTGGTGTGCTCGAGCCTGCTCGACGGCATCGGCCGCAGGCCCGCCTCGCGCGCGTAGTCGGCGCGCAGGCGCCTCGGAGCCGGCGCTAGGGCGACGCGTCGCTCGCCGCGCCGAGCACGTCGGTGTCCCGCAGGCGATCGGGGTCGTCGCCGGCGAGCCGCAGGTGCTCGCGTACCGCGAAGCGGTCGGTCATGCCGGCGATGTAGTCGGCGATCGCGCGTTCGCCGAGCGCTTCGACGCGCCGCCGGTGCTCGTCGGGCAGCAGCGCCGGATCGGCGCGATAGCGGTGGAACAGCTCGGAGACGATCGCCCGCGCGCGCCGCATGACCGCCGATACGCGCTCGTGCTCGTACAGGTGCGCGTGCAGGAAGCGCTTGAGCTCGGCCGACTCGGTGCGGACCTCGTCGGAGAAGCGCGCGAGCGCACCGGCGGCGCGCACCTCGTCGAGCGAGCGCACGCCCGAGTCGTCGATGCGGCGCTGCGTCTCGGCGATCAGGTCGGTGACGAGCCCGTCGATCATGCGCCGGATCGTCTCGTGGACCAGCCGCTTTCCCGCGATCCGCGGATACGCGCGCCGCACGACGGCGCAGTGCCGGCCGAAGAGACGAACGTCGGCGAGCGCCTCGAAGCGCAGCAGGCCCGAACGCAGTCCGTCGTCGATGTCGTGGTTGTTGTAGGCGATCTCGTCGGCGAGATTGGCGACCTGCGCCTCGAGCGATGGCTGTCGTCCGAGCACGAAGCGCTCGCCGAGCTCGCCGAGCGTGCGCGCGTTCGCCGGCGAGCAGTGCTTGAGGATTCCCTCGCGCGTCTCGAAGCACAGGTTCAGGCCGTCGTGGGCCGCATAGCGCTGCTCGAGTTCGTCGACGACGCGCAGCGACTGCAGGTTGTGCTCGAAACCGCCCCACGGTTTCATGCACGCATCGAGCTCGTCCTGCCCGGCGTGCCCGAAGGGCGTGTGGCCGAGGTCGTGCGCCAGCGCGATCGCCTCGACCAGGTCTTCGTCGAGTCGCAGGCATCGCGCGACCGAGCGCGCGATCTGCGCGACCTCGATCGAGTGCGTCAGCCGCGTGCGGAACAGGTCGCCTTCGTGGTTGACGAAGACCTGCGTCTTGTACTCGAGGCGGCGGAACGCCGTGCAGTGGACGATGCGGTCGCGGTCGCGCTGGAACTCGGTGCGCGTGGCGGAGCGCGTCTCGGGGAAGCGGCGACCGCGGCTCGCGGCCGGATCGGCGGCGTAGTCGGCGCGGGCCTTGCCCGCCGCCTCGCGCGCCGGGCGGCGCACGGCTTCAGTCCGTACCCTCGCCGGCGAAGGCGGCGAAGGTCTCGGCGAGCGGCTCGGGGGGCACGCGGCGCAGCGTCGCGCTGCCGATCGACTCGAGCAACACGAACCTGGGCGTGCCCTGGTCCGCCTTCTTGTCGACGCTCATCAATTCGAGCCAGCGCTCGGCGCTCCAGCGCGGTGCCCGCAGCGGCAGGCGCGCGGCGGCGACGACCCCGGCGAGCCGCGCACACGATGCCTCGTCGATCATCGACAGGCGGCGCGACAGGTCGGCCGCCATCAGCATGCCGGTACCGACGGCCTCGCCGTGCAGCCAGCGACCGTAGCCGCTGCCCGTCTCGATCGCGTGGCCGAAGGTGTGGCCGAAGTTCAGCAGCGCGCGCCTGCCGCCCTCGCGTTCGTCGTCGGCGACGACCTCGGCCTTGATCTCGCAGGAGCGCACGATCGCGTCGCGCATCGGACCGACCTCGCAACGCAGCAGCGCGTCCATGTCGCGCTCGAGCGAGGCGAGGTAGGCGGCGTCGGCGATCGCACCGTGCTTGATCATCTCCGCCAGCCCGGCGCTCAGCTCGCGCGGCGGCAGCGTGCGCAGCACCTCGACGTCGGCGAGCACCAGCCGCGGCTGATGGAAGGCGCCGATCATGTTCTTGCCGCGCGGATGGTTGATCGCGGTCTTTCCGCCCACCGACGAATCGACCTGCGCGAGCAGCGTCGTCGGCACCTGCACGAAGTCGACGCCGCGCTGGTAGACGGCGGCGGCGAATCCGGCGAGATCGCCGATCACGCCGCCTCCGAGCGCGACGAGCAGGCAGCGCCGGTCGAAGCGCTTCTCGAGCAGGCGATCGAGAACGATGTCGAGCGATGCCTGGCTCTTGTGCGCTTCGCCGTCGGGCAGGACGATCGTCTCGATCGACGCGGCGCCGCGCAACGCGCGCTGCATCCGCGCGAGATACGACGCGGCGACCGTGTCGTTGGTGACGATCGCCGCCTGCCGGCCGGCGACGAGTTCGGCGAGGCACGCATCGTCGTCGAGCAGCCCCGCGCCGATGCGGATCGGGTAGGAGCGCTCGCCGAGCGCCACCTGCAATTCGCGAGCGTTCATCGGGCGGGTCGCAGCGGTTCGGGCAAGGCGTCGATTATATGTTCGACGAGCTCGTCGACCGGCTGGTGCACGCTCGTCACCGTGCAGTGCGCGACCGCTTCGTACAGTGGCTCGCGTTGCGCGAGCAGTTCCACGATGCGCTCGCGCGGGTTCTCGGTCTGCAGCAGCGGTCGCGTGCGGTCGCGGCGCAGCCGATGCCACAGCTCCGGCGCACCCGCCTTCAGGTAGACGACCCAGCCGCGCTCGTGCAGCAGCCGGCGGTTCTCTTCGGCAAGCACCGCACCGCCGCCGGTGGCGAGAACGATGTCGGGCAACAGCACCAGCTCCTCGAGGATCGCACGCTCGCGGCGCCGGAAGCCCGCCTCGGACTCGAGCTCGAAGATGGTCGCGATCGGAACGCCGCAGCGCTCCTCGAGCGCGCGGTCGGAGTCGACGAAGCGCCGGCGCAGCCGGGTCGCGAGGCGACGCCCCACGGTCGTCTTCCCGGCGCCCATCATGCCGACGAGGATGAGCGGGCGGGATTCGGGGGACACGGGCGTCGCGGAGGGCTTCGTTCAGGTAGCGCAGAGGTTACCTGAGCCTCCGCGCCGCCTCAGCGCGCGAGTGCCGTGTCCGTGACCACCCTCGGCGTCAGGAACACGAGCAGCTCGGCCCGGTTGTTCGTGCGCGAGTTGTTCTTGAACGCATTCCCGATCACCGGGATGTCGCCGAGCAGCGGCACCTTGTTGACCTGGTTGCGCTCGAACTGCTCGTAGATGCCGCCGATGACGACGGTGCCGCCGTTCTCGACGAGCACCTGCGTCTGCACGCGCCGCGTGTCGATCGCGAAGCCCGCCGGGGTCAGGATGCCGACCGCGTCGCGATTGACCTGCACTTCGAGGATCACGTTGCCCTCGGGCGTGATCTGCGGCGTGACCTCGAGCTTCAGGTTCGCCTTGCGGAACTGGATCGACGTCGCGCCGCTCGACGTGGCCTGCTGGTACGGCAGCTCGGTGCCCTGCTCGATCACCGCGGTGCCCTGGTCCGCGGTGAGCACGCGCGGGCTCGAGACCACCTTGCCGCGCTGGTCGGCCTCGAGTGCCGACAGCTCCAGGTTCAGGAAGCGCGTGAGATCCGAGCTGAACAGGCTCACCGCGAAGGAGGCGGGGTCGACGCCGGAGATCGGCGACGCCGGCAGGTTGACGAAGTTGGTGTTCGGCAGGATGGTGCCGCCCCCGCTCGTCCCGATCCCGCCGGGCAGCGGCGTCAGGTCGTGCACGCCCTGCAGGTTGCCCGAGACCGTCGCGCGTCCGAGCGTGCTGCCCGCGCTCGCGTTGATCCGGTTGAAGCCGAGCCGCACGCCGAGGTTGCGCGTGAAGCGGTCGTCGGCCTCGACGATGCGCGCCTCGATCAGCACCTGGCGCACCGGGATGTCGATCTGCGCGATGACCTTGCGCACTTCCTCGAGCCGCGTCGGCGTGTCCTGCACGAAGACCTTGTTCGTGCGCTGGTCGATGACGACGCTGCCGCGCTTGGACAGCACGCGCTGCTTCTCGTCGGCGAGCAGCGTCTGCAGCGCCTCGGCCTTCTGGTAGTTCAGCTGGAAGGTCTCGGTGCGCAGCGGCTCGATGTCGGCGATCTGCGCGCGCGACTCGAGCTCGAGCTTCTCCTTGGCGGCGATCTCCTCGCGCGGGGCAACCATGATCACGTTGCCGTTCTTGCGCATGTCCAGGCCCTTGGAGTCCAGGATGATCGCGAGCGCCTGGTCCCAGGGAACGTCCTTCAGCCGCAGCGTCAGGCTGCCCTGCACCGAGTCGCTGGTGACGATGTTCAGGTTGGTGAAGTCGGCGATGACCTGCAGCAGCGCCCTAACGTCGACGTTCTGGAAGTTCAGCGACAGGCGCTCGCCCTTGTAGCCGGGCTGCGTGCCCGCCACCAGCCGGTTCGGGTCCTCGCGCAGCGCCTTCACTTCGACGACGAATTGCGTGTCGCTCTGGTAGGCGTTGTGCTCCCACTGGCCGTGCGGCTCGATGACGAGGCGCGCGTTCCGGCCCTGCTGGAACGCGCGCACGGTGCGCACCGGCGTGCCGAAGTCGCTGACGTCCAGTCGACGTCGCAGGTTCTCGGGCAGCTGCGTGCCGATGAAATCGACGACGACGGTCTGGCCCTGCTGGCGGATGTCGACGCCCACGCCCGGCTCGGACAGGTCGACGACGACGCGCCCCTCGCCGTCCTTGCCGCGACGGAAGTCGATGTCGCGCAGCGCGTGTCCGTCTGCGCCGTCCGACTTGGCGAAGCTGTAGGCCGACGTCGCCTGCGCGGTGGCCGCCGCGGCGGGCGTCGGCTCGAGCGCGACGACCAGCGTGTTGCCGTCGATCGAGGTCTCGTAGTTGAGCGGGCGCTTCAGGTTCAGCACGATGCGCGAGCGCTCGCCCGACTGGACGATCGCGACGCTGCGCACGTCGCCCTGCGGCAGCTCGATCGTGCCCTGGCCCGACCGGTTGTCCGTGTCGACGAAGTCGAAGGCGATGCGCGGCGGATTCGTCACCGAGAAGCCGACCGGCGTCGTCATCGGTGCGTTCTTCAGCCCGATGCGCACGTAGGTGGTGCTGCCCTGCTGCACGCTGCCGACCGACTCGATCGAATTCGCCTGCGCCATCACCGCGCCGGGCGCGAGGCCGCAGGCGAGGACGGCTGCCGCGATGCATGCGGCGCCGGCCGCGCGTGCGGCTGCGCCGGAGACCTCCCGGATCGCCGGGCCGATGCTGCCGAACATCGCTTTCATTGAGCGCTCCCGTCCTGGATCTGCAGTGTCGTTTCGCGCTCGACCCAGTCGCCGACGGCGTCCTGGACCAGTTCCTTCAGCTTGACCTCGGTCTCGCTGATGCGCGTGATCATTCCGAAGTTCTGTCCCGCGTAGTTGCCGACGCGCGCCTGGTACACCAGGGCCTCGGCCTGCAGCAACGCGTACTCGCCCTGCCGGTTGGCGAGATGCCCCACCATGCGGATCGCGTCGAGCGGATAGCTCTCGAGCGCCTCGCGCCTGCGCGTCAGGTCGGGCTTCAGGCCGCCGCGGGCCGCGTCGCCGTTCCCGGCGGCCAGGCCCCCGAGCTTGGCCACCGAGAAGGGATCGACCTGCCCTTCGTTGTAGTAGCGGTAGGGCTCGAAGCGCCGCGGTTCGCTGATCCGCTCGTGCACGGGCTTCACTCCGGCACGCACCGTCTGCATCCACTCGCGCAGTTCCGCCTGGTCGTTCGCGCAGCCGGCGAGCGACACGGCGACCAGGGCACCGAGGCCGGCGAGCACCGTCTTCATGGTTCGTGGCATCACTTCTTCTTCGCCTTCGCTTCGGCCGCCTTGCGCCGCTGCTCGGCGATCTCCTCGGGATCGAGATAGCGGAAGGTCTTGGCGATCGCTTCCATCGTCAGGTCGCCGGAAGCGTTCGCCGCCTGGCCGCCGCGGTCGGCGGGCAGCGAGATCTGCAGGTTGTTCAGCGTGACGATGCGCGCGAGATTGGCGATCTCGCTGGTGAACGCGCCGAAGGCGTGGTAGGTGCCGGTGACGCGGATCGCGATCGGCAGTTCGGCGTAGTAGTCGCGAACGACGACCTGCCCGGGCCGGAAGAGCTCGAACTGCAGCCCGCGCCCGATGCCGGCCTGGTTGATGTCGGAGAGCAGCGCATCCATCTCGGCCTTGCTCGGCAGCTGCTTCTCGAGCTGGCTGACGTACTGCATCACCTGTTCCTTCTGCTCGCGCAGCACCTCGAGGTTCACCGCCTGGCGGGTCTTGTCGGTGAACTCCTGCTTCAGGCGCTGTTCCTCGGCGACGCGCAGGTCGAGCTCCTCGAGCTGCCCGCGCCAGTAGCCGCCCCAGGCGACCGCCACGAGTGCCGCGACGATGCCGGCGAGCAGCGCGATGCGCGGGACGATCGGCCACAGCCCCGGATGGCGGCCCTGCAGCCCCTGGAATTGCGCGGTGATTGCCGTAAGGTCGATCGAGGGATTGAAGCGTGCCATCGCGTTCACCTCACCGCGTTCGCCGCGACCGGCGTGCCGACGCCCTTGGGCGGCTGCGGCGCGGCGTCTGCGTCGTTGGTGCGCACCAGCGCGTTGAGCGAGAACTCGAACAGCCGCCGCGCGGTATCGTCGCTGGCCGCACCCGACTTCCCCTTCAGCTGCACCGCCTTGATCTCGAGGAGCTCGGGTCGCTCGAGCCACGGCGTGTGGTTCGAGAGATTGCGCAGCAGGTCCGAGACACGCTCGTTCGACTGCGCATATCCGACGAGCGTCACCTTGCGTTCGTCCTGTCGCATCGACTTCAGGTACAGCCCGTCGGGCGTGTGCTTGACGAGCTCGTCCATCAGGTGGACCGGGATCGTCCGGTTCGTCTGCAGGCTCTCGACCGCCGCCTGGCGTGCGCGCAGCGATTCGATCTCGGCGCGCAGCGTGGCGATCTCCTTGATCTTCTCGTCGAGCTTGGCGTTCTCGGACTTGATGAAGTCGTTGCGCGCGCGCTGGTCGTCGATGCGGCCGTCGATGGTCAGCGCGACCAGCACGCAGCCGGCGCCGGCGACGATCGCCGTGAGCACGCCCAGGCCGACGAAGTCCTTCTTGCGCCGCTCGCGGCGCATCTCCCGGTGCGGGAGAAGGTTGATGCGCGGAATCATGCGTCGAACCTCCGCATGGCGAGCCCGGTCGCCACCAGCAGCGCCGGCGCATCGGCGCGCAGCTGCCGGTCGCGGATCGCGTCGGACACCTCCATTCCCTGGAACGGACTCAGGATCTCGGTGGGTACCTGCGTGCGCTGCATCACCGCGTCGGCGAGACCCGGCACCACCGACGAACCGCCGGCGAGATAGATCTGGTCGACGCGCGTATACGGCGTCGACGTGAAGAAGAACTGCAGCGCGCGCGCGATGTCGGTGGCACCCTGCTCGATGAAGGGCTGCAGCAGGTCGCGCTGGTAGTTGTCGGGCAGGTCGCCGGTGCGCTTCTTCAACTCGGCCTCCTCGGGCGTGAGTCCGTAGAGGCGCACGAGGTCCTGCGTGAGCTGCTGGCCGCCGAAGGTCTGCTCGCGCTCGAACACCGTCTGCTCGTTCAGCACGACCGCGAGCGAGGTCGTCGTCTGTCCGATCGAGAACACCGCGATGATCTGGCCCTGCCCGTTGTTCGGCAGGAAGCGCGTGACGTGGTCGACCGCCGAGCGCAGCGCGTAGGTCTCGACGTCCATGACGATCGGGTGCAGTCCGGCCATCTCGGCGACGGCGACGCGATCGTCGACCTTCTCCTTGCGCGAGGCGGCGAGCAGCATCTCGATCTCGTCCTCGGAGCCCTTGGCCGGCCCGAGCAACTGGAAATCGAGGTTCACCTCCTCGATCGGAAAGGGGATGTACTGGCTCGCCTCGGCTTCGACCTGCACCTCGTAGTCTTCCTCGCGCAGGCCGGCGGGCACCAGGATCTTCTTCGTGATGACCGAACCCGCGGGCAACGCGAGCGCCGCCTCGCGGGCGCGACTGTTGCATTTGCGCAGCGCGCGCGTCAGCGCCTCTGCCACCGCCTCGGCCTTCTCGATGGTGCCGTCGACGATCGCGCCGCGCTCGATCGGCTCGATCGCATAGCGTTCGAGCCGCATCGGCGTACGCTGGCCCTTCGCCAGCTCGACGACCTTCACGCTCGACGCACTCAGGTCGATGCCGACCAGCGGTGGAGGACTGCGGCGGAACAGACTCGGGAGCGGTATCGCCATCGGCGTCTCGGCTCAAAAAGTCCCGTAAACTTAAGGACTTGCGATTGTTATTTAGAAGTCGCTCGAGATGCTGTCGACGAGCTCGATTTACTGTAAAGCGTTTTGTGCGGTAGTTCGCAGCGCGCCGCGACCATCGGTCGTACGTCACCGACCATTGGGCCGCGTCGCTGCACAGGCGCCGATCGACGGCATCCCGGACGGCGCGCACGGCACGGAACCGCGCTGCAGCGAACCGTATAAAATCCGCAACAGTTTCAGCGGGATCCGCCCGTAATGCCCAAACGCAAGGCCCGGAAACCGCGGCCGAAATCCCCCCGGCAGAAGTCGCCCTGGCTGCGTCGCGTCGCCCTCGCCGTCGTCGCGATTCCCCTCACGCTCGCCGTCGCAGGCGCCCTGCTCGGGGTCGTCGGGCTGCTGCTGCTCAACGACCGGCTGCCCTCGCTCGACGCGATGCTCGACTACCGGCCGCGCATCCCGCTGCGCGTCTACAGCGCCGACGGGCAGCTGATCGGCGAGTTCGGCGAGGAACGGCGCACCTTCGTGCGGATCGACGACGTGCCCGCGGTGATGAAGAACGCGGTGCTCGCCGCCGAGGACACGCGCTTCTTCGAGCACGCCGGGGTCGACCCGGTCGGCGTCGCGCGCGCCGCGATGGCGAACGTCTTCGCCGGCGGCACCGAGCAGGGGGCGAGCACGATCACGATGCAGCTCGCACGCGAGTTCTTCCTGTCGAAGGAGCGCACGTACACGCGCAAGATCGTCGAGATCCTGCTGGCCCTGCGGATCGAGGACACGCTGAGCAAGGAACAGATCTTCGAGCTGTACCTGAACCAGATCT
>JBIQJM010000203.1:0-2971 GCA_044507525.1 Burkholderiales bacterium | reverse complement strand
GCCGCGGCGGATGCGGCCGGCTTCGGCGGTGCCGCGCTTTGCGTCCGCGCGCCGCGTTGCGCGGAGCCCGACCCCTTGCCGCACTGCGGCACGACCCAGGCGCGTGGCATAATCGGTCGTTCGCCGCAACCTTGCCGCGGCCCGCCGTTCCGCGGCCGTCGGCCCGAATCCGACCGTCATGTCGTTTCCCGCTCGCACGCTCTACGACAAGCTGTGGGACGCTCACGTCGTTCATAAGGAAGACGACGGAACGGCCCTCATCTATATCGATCGTCATCTGGTCCACGAGGTCACGAGCCCGCAGGCCTTCGAAGGGCTTCGGCTGGCCGGGCGCAAGCCCTGGCGCGTGGATGCGAACCTGGCCGTCGTCGACCACAACGTGCCGACCACCGACCGTTCGCGCGGCATCGACGATCCGATCTCGCGGCTGCAGGTCGAGACGCTCGACACGAACGCGCGCGACTACGGCATCACCTATTTCGACCTGCTCGATCGACGCCAGGGCATCGTCCACGTGATCGGTCCGGAGCAGGGCGCGACCCTGCCCGGCATGACGGTCGTCTGCGGCGACTCGCACACGAGCACGCACGGTGCCTTCGCCTGCCTCGCCTTCGGCATCGGTACCTCCGAGGTCGAGCACGCGCTCGCCACGCAGACGCTCGTCGCGCGCAAGATGAAGAACATGCTGGTGCGCGTCGAAGGCGCGTTGCCGCGCGGCGTCACGGCGAAGGACGTCGTTCTCGCCATCATCGGGCGCATCGGCACCGCCGGCGGCACCGGCTATGCGATCGAGTTCGCCGGTTCGACGATCCGCGCGCTGTCGATGGAAGGCCGGATGACGATCTGCAACATGGCGATCGAGGCCGGTGCACGCTCGGGCATGGTCGCCGCCGACGACACCACCATCCGCTACCTGAAGGGACGCCCGATGGCGCCCACGGGCGCCGACTGGGACCGTGCCGTCGAGCACTGGCGCACGTTGCATTCCGACCCCGATGCGCACTTCGATCTCGTCGTCGACATCGACGCGACGAAGCTGTCGCCCTATGTCAGCTGGGGCACGTCGCCCGAGATGGTCGTTCCCGTCGACGCGCGCGTGCCCGATCCCGACAAGGAAAAGGACACGGTGCGCCGCGAGGGCTACGCGCGTGCGCTGCAGTACATGGGCCTGAAGGCGAACACCCCGATCGTCGACATCCGCATCGACAAGGTCTTCATCGGTTCGTGCACCAATTCCCGCATCGAGGACCTGCGCGAGGCAGCGGCCGTGGTTCGCGGCAAGCGCAAGGCGCAGAACGTCAAGCTCGCGATGGTCGTTCCGGGCTCCGGGCTGGTGAAGGCGCAGGCCGAGCAGGAAGGGCTCGACCGCGTCTTCCTCGATGCCGGCTTCGAGTGGCGCGAGCCTGGCTGCTCGATGTGCCTGGCGATGAACGCCGACCGGCTCGAGCCGGGCGAGCGCTGCGCGTCCACGTCGAACCGGAACTTCGAGGGGCGCCAGGGCGCGGGCGGGCGTACGCACCTCGTCAGTCCGGCGATGGCGGCCGCCGCCGCGCTCGCCGGTCATTTCGTCGACGTGCGTTCGTTGCGCTGAGCGGGGTAGCCCGATGAAACGAGCATCGATCGCGGCCTGCCTCGTGCTGTACTTCGTCGTGCTGGCCGGATGCAACACGATGGCCGGCATGGGCAAGGACATCCAGCGCGCCGGCGAAACGATCCAGGGCGCTGCCAAGAAATAGTCATGCGAAGCCTCACCGTTCACCGCGGCGTCGTCGCGCCGCTCGATCGCGCCAACGTCGACACCGACGCGATCATCCCGAAGCAGTTCCTGAAGTCGATTCGCCGCAGCGGCTTCGGCCCGAACCTGTTCGACGCCTGGCGCTACCTCGATGCCGGCGAGCCGGGCATGGACAACAGCCGCCGGCCGTTGAATCCCGACTTCGTGCTCAACGAGCCGCGCTACCAGGGCGCGTCGATCCTGCTCGCGCGCAAGAACTTCGGCTGCGGCTCGTCGCGCGAGCACGCGCCCTGGGCGCTCGACGACTACGGATTCCGCGTGATCGTCGCGCCGTCGTTCGCCGACATCTTCTACGGCAACTGCTTCAAGAACGGATTGCTGCCGGTGCGGCTGTCGGAGTCCGAGGTCGACTGGCTCTTCGACCAGACCCGCGCCTTCGTCGGTTTCGAGCTCGTCGTCGACCTGCCCGCGCAGCAGGTGCGCACCGTCGACGGCGCGCGCGCCTTCGCCTTCGAGATCGACCCGTTCCGCAAGGAGTGCCTGATCCACGGTCTCGACGAGATCGGGCTCACGCTCAAGCGCGCCGACGCGATCCGCGAATACGAGCAGAAGCGACTCGCCGAGCAGCCATGGCTGGCGAAGAGGCTGGCCGGCTGACGGAGTCCCGCCTGGCGAGCCACCGCGCAACGGACGGCGGCCCGGCTTGGCGCAGGCCCCAAGCCGGGCCGTTTCGTTTCGGCGCCGGCGCAGCACGATCGAACGACGACAAGGAGCCCGGATGAGGATCGTAGTTCTGGCGGGAGACGGCATCGGCCCCGAGATCACGGCGCAGGCGGTTCGCGTGCTCGAGGCGCTCGCACGCGACGGACTCGCCCTGTCGATCGAGCACGCGCCGGTGGGCGGCGCCGGCTACGACGCGGCGGGCGACCCGCTGCCCGACACCACGCTGAAGGTGGCCGAGCGCGCCGACGCGATCCTCTTCGGCGCGGTGGGCGGGCCCAAGTACGACGCGCTGCCGCGCGCGAAGCGCCCCGAGCAGGGGCTGTTGCGGCTGCGCAAGCACTTCGACCTGTTCGCCAACCTGCGTCCGGCGCTGGTCTATCCGGAGCTCGCCCACGCGTCGACGCTCAAGGACGAGGTCGTCGCCGGGCTCGACCTGCTGATCCTGCGCGAGCTCACCGGCGACATCTATTTCGGCCAGCCGCGCGGCGTGCGCGTCAACGAGAACGGCGAGCG
>JBIQJM010000202.1:0-2972 GCA_044507525.1 Burkholderiales bacterium | reverse complement strand
ACATCGTGTGCGCGAAGGAGACGATGCCGGTGTAGCCGAGCAGCAGGTCGTAGCTGGCGACGAGCAGCACGAAGACGAGCACCTTCGCCGCCACCGACAGCGTGCGTGCGCCGGGGAACACGAAAGGCACGAGCAGCAGCACGAGCACGATCGCGATCAGGATCGCCGCGACCGTGCGGCTGCGCGGATAGTCGCCGGAGAGCAGCGTGCGCAGCATGCGTCAGCGGCCGGTGACGGGGAACAGCCCCTGCGGGCGCCACAGCAGGATCGCCATCATCAGCAGGATGTTCGAGAACAGCGCCACCTTCGGCGCGAGGAAGCCCGTGTAGTTCGCCATCAGGCCGACGAGCAGCGCGCCGACGAAGCAGCCGGTCGTCGAGCCGAGCCCGCCGATGATGATGACGATGAAGATCAGGATCGTGACCTGCGCGCCCATCTGCGGGACGACGCTCTGCTGGTACAGCCCCCACATCACGCCGCCCAGCCCGGCCAGCGCCGAACCGACCACGAACACGCCGACGAACAGGCGGCGGATGCGGTAGCCGAGGCTCTCGACCATCTCGCGGTCCTGCACGCCGGCGCGGATCAGCAGCCCGATCTTCGTGCGCTCCAGCACGAAGATCAGCGCGACGAAGACGACGAGCCCGACGACGACGGCGAGCAGCCGGTACTTCTCGATCGCCGCATCGCCGACCAGGTAGGCGCCGCGCAGCGCCGCTGGCAGCGGCAGCGGGATCTGCTGCGGGCCCCAGATCACCTTGATCAGCTCCTCGCCGATGATCATCCCGCCCATCGTGATCAGGATCTGCTTCAGGTGGTTGCCGTAGACGGGGCGCACGATCAGCCGCTCGAACACGGCGCCGAGCGCCGCGGCGACCGCCATCGCGGCGAGCATCGCGAGGCCGATCGCGCCGAGGTTGGCGGCGACCGACGCCGATTCGGTCCAGGCGCCCAGCGGCGCGAGCACCGACATCGCGACGAAGGCGCCGAAGGCGATGAACACGCCGTGGCCGAAGTTCAGCACGTCCATCAGGCCGAAGACGAGCGTGAGGCCCGAGGCGATGATGAAGATGATCATCCCCATCGCGAGGCCCGCGACGGTGAGCGTGACCCAGGTCGGCACGCTGCCGACGAGCGGCAGCGCGGCCAGCGCGAGCAGGGCGACCAGCGCGTACGGAAGCGGATCGCGCGTGCTCATCGGCGCGCTTCCTGCAACGCAACGGACGTCGGTTCGTTCATTGGTGCGCCCCCAGCGTGAGCCCGAGCAGGCGCTGCTGCAGCGCCTCGTCGGCGGCGAGCGCCGCCATCGCGCCGCGATGCACGATCCGTCCGTCCTCCATCACGGCGACGGTGTCGCCGAGTTCGCGGGCGAACGCGAAGTTCTGCTCGACGAGCAGGATCGTCGCGCCGGCGGCCTTCAGCTGCCGGAACGCGTCGAGCATGTTGCGGATGATCGAAGGTGCAAGGCCCTTGCTCGGCTCGTCGATCAGGATCAGCGCGCGCGGCTCGACGATCGCGCGCGAGACGGCGAGCATCTGCTTCTGGCCGCCCGAGAGCAGTCCCGCCGGATGGTCGCGGAACTTCTTCATCGCGGGGAACAGCTCCTCGATCCAGCGCAATCGTTCGGCGTCGATCGCGTCGGCGTCGCGCGCGCCGCGTGCGGCGAGCAGCAGGTTCTCGCGCACCGTGAGGTCGGCGAAGATCCCCATGTTCTCGGGCACGTAGGCGATGCCCAGCCGCGCGATGTCGGGCGTCGCGAGCTTCGTGATGTCGTCGCCGCCGAAGCGCAGCCGGCCTGCGCTGGCCGTCCACAGGCCCATGATCGTGCGCAGCGTCGTCGTCTTGCCGGCGCCGTTGCGCCCGAGCAGCAGCGTCGTCTGCCCGGCCGGCACGTCGAGGTCGACGCCGTGCAGGATGTGATACGCACCGATGTGCGTGTGCACGCCGGCGAGCGACAGCAGCGTCGAGCCGCGCGCAGCGCCATCGGTTCTTCCCGTCGCGGCGGCGCCACGCCCGTGCGCCGCGCGGGCGGCATGCTTCGCGCTCACGCCGCGGCCTCCTCTTCGTCGGCCGTCATGCCGAGGTAAGCCTGCTGCACGACGGGCGATGCGATCACTTCGGCCGGCGCGCCGTCGGCCGCGAGCCGGCCGTTGTGCAGCACGACGATGCGGTCGCTGAGCTCGCGGACGACGTCCATCTTGTGCTCGACGAGCAGGATCGTCTTCGTCGAGTCGCGCTTGATGTCGCGGATCAGGTCGAGGATCACCGGCACCTCGTCGACGCTCATCCCGGCGGTGGGCTCGTCGAACATGAACACCGTCGGCTCGAGCGCGAGCAGGATCCCCACTTCGAGCTTGCGCTGGTCGCCGTGCGGCAGGCTGCTCGCCGGCGCATCGCGGCGCGCCGTGAGCGCGATGCGCTCGAGGATCGCCTCGGCCTCGCCGATCAGCGCCTTGTGGTCCGACCAGATCGACCACAGGTTCAGTCCCATGCCGCGCCGCGCCTGGATCGCCAGCCGCACGTTCTCGAGCACGGTGAGGTTCGGAAAGAGGTTCGTGAGCTGGAACGCGCGCCCCAGGCCGCGCTTCGTTCGCTCGGGTGCCGGCAACGTGCCGACGTCCTCGCCGCCGACGAGCACGCGGCCGGCGGTGGCCCTCAGCTGGCCGGAAATCAGGTTGAAGTAGGTCGTCTTGCCGGCACCGTTCGGGCCGACGATCGCGGTGAGCGTGCCGGGGCGGAACGCGCACGAGACCGAATCGACGGCGACGTGCCCCCCGAACCGGATCGTGAGCTCGCGCGTTTCGAGCGAGGGGGTCATCTTTGTTCGCGTCCTTTCAGCGGAACGCCGGGGAGACAGCGAATCGGGTTGGCCTCCAGCGAAGCCGCCCCTCCGGGGTTCCCTGCGCTGCTCGCCGCTGCGGGCGGCTGCGCAACTCGCCCTCATCGCGGCGGCCCTTCGGGCCTTGCGCTTC
>JBIQJM010000055.1:0-20799 GCA_044507525.1 Burkholderiales bacterium | reverse complement strand
TGCCCGGAACGGAGGTCCAAATGATCTACGAGTTCAAGTCGCGCGCCACCGGCTCCGTCATCATGACCAAGCCCGTAGCCGAATGGATCCTGCAGATCATCGGCAAGGCGCCCGGCCGCACGGGAATCATCACGGTCGACCAGATGCCGGGCGCCGTCGACTCGCTGAACCGCGCGATCGAGCAGGAGAAGGAGGAACTGCGCGCCGAGCGCCGCGCGATGGAGTCGGCCGGATCCGGCGCGACCAAGGGCGCCGGGAGCGGCGACGCCGAGAAGAACGACACCGACGACGACCCGTACCCGGTGTCGCTGGCGCAGCGCGCCTTCCCGTTCATCGACCTGCTGAAGGAAGCGCACCGCGCCGGGAAGGACGTCACCTGGGGGGTGTAGCCGAGATCGGCGCCTGTGCCCCGGCCGGCGCTTCGACGGCCTGCCCTGCATCGGGGGCTGCGGGCGTGCGCGGCGGCGCGTCCTCCGCGCCGCCCGCCGGGCGCGCGCCGACGTGCTGCGGCGAGGTGATGCCCATCGACACGTAGATGCTGGTGAGCCCGTCGACGCCGACGTCGGCCGGACTGACCCACTCCTGCGGCACGTAGAGCAGGGCGCCGCCCACCGGAACGGGGGCGGTGGGAACCAGCACCGCGAGGTAGTCGCGCTCGCCGATCCGGACCGGCTCGGAGCTCGAGAGCAGCCCGAGGACGGCCGCCGTGTCGCCGCGGCCGCCGAAGTGCAGCCAGACCGGGCTCATCGAGCGCATGCCCTCGCGTTCGCGCTGCGCGACCAGGTCGACGAGGCGGCGCGCCGTTTCGTAGACGCTGCGCACCACCGGTATGCGCTGCACGACGCCGTCGAGCGCCGACGCGAGCACGTCGCGCAGCCGCGTGCGAACGAGCACGCCGAGCAGGAAGATCGACGCGAGGACCGTGAGGACGCCGATCGCGTAGGCGGCGAACGCGTAGCCGCTGACGCCGAGCCCGATCGAAACGAGCACGCTGCCGATCAGGCTGCCCGGTCCGACCCAGCCGACGACCAGACGCGCGCCCCAGACCACGATCAGCACGGTGGCCGCGAGCGGAAGCGCGGCGAGCAGGCCGGTGACGAAGATCTTGGACAGTTCGCGCATCGGCGCTTTCATCGGCGATCGGCGGCGGTATCGGGCGATGGGCACAGTCTCGCACGCGGGCGCATCGCCGGCGCGCCGATGCCGGGCCGGAGAATCCCGGGTTGCACGTTCGTTCAAAGTCCGTGAAACTGTGTTCATGAACGATCACGGTCGCCGCCGCCACGAGGACCTCGCCGTGCGCGTGGCGAAGCTCTACTACTACCAGCGCCTGACCACCGAGCAGATCGCCGAGGAGCTGCACACCTCGCGCTCCACCGTGTCGAGGCTGCTGTCGTGGGCGCACGAGCACGGGCTGGTCGAGATCCACGTGCACGACCCCGCCGAGCAGCCGGGCAAGATCGAGGCGCAGCTGCGCGAGCGCTTCGGCGTGCGCACGGTGCGCGTCGTTCCGGTGCCCGAGACGGGACGCGAGGCCGACTGGCTCGATCGCGTCGCCGCCGACGCGGCCGGCTACCTGAACTCGGTCGTCGACCGGGACTGCATCGTCGGCATCGCCTGGGGCACGACGGTCGGCAGGGTCTCCGAGCGCCTGAAGCCGAAGCCGACGAAGAACGTCGACTTCGTCGCGCTGAACGGCTCGGGCACGCCGCAGAGCATCGACAGCACGATCGGCACCGACCTCGTGCTGCGCTTCGCGGCCAACTACGGCGCGCGCGCGCACGCCTTCCCCGTGCCCGCCTTCTTCGACCACCCCGAAACCAAGACCGCGCTGTGGCGCGAGCGCAGCGTGCGCCGACTGCTCGACCTGCAGCAGCGCGCCGACGTGCTCGTCTTCAGCGTCGGCTCCTTCGCCAGCGAGGTGCCGAGCCAGGTGCACACCGGCGGCTTCCTCGAGGCGGCCGACCGCCGCGACCTGCGCCGGGATCGCGTCGTCGGCGACATCGCCACCGTGTTCTTCCGCGCAGACGGCAGCTGGAGCGACGTCGCGCTCAACGCGCGCGCGAGCGGGCCCGACCTGGAGCTGTTCCGCTCGCGCCGGTCGATCTGCGTCGCCTCGGGCACCGGCAAGGCCGAAGGCATCCGCGCGGCGCTCGCCGGCGGCTTCGTGCACACGCTGATCGTCGACGAACCGACGGCGCGACTCGTGCTCGACGACGCGAAGGCGAAGCCGGCGCGCCGCGGCGCTTCGGCCGCCACCGGCGGCGCGCGCGCGCCGGCGTCGTGACGCGCATGCGCGCCTGCGACACGCCGCCGCCGAGCGGCTTCGACTCCGGACGGGCGCGCCGCTTCGACCTGCTCGTCGTCGGCGGCGGCATCAACGGCGCCGGGATCGCACGCGACGCCGCCGGACGCGGCGTCACGGTGGCGCTCGTCGAGCGCGGCGACTTCGGCGGCGCGACCTCGTCGGCGAGCACGAAGCTGATCCACGGCGGGCTGCGCTACCTCGAGCACTACGAGTTCCGGCTGGTGGCCGAAGCGCTGGCCGAGCGCGAGGTGCTGCTGCGCATCGCCTCGCACATCGCGTGGCCGCTGCGTTTCGTGATGCCGCACGCCGAAGGACTGCGTCCGTCGTGGATGATCCGCGCGGGCCTGTTCCTCTACGACCGCATCGGCGGACGCATCAGCCTGCCGAGATCCGAATCGGTGCGCCTGTCGCGCGCGGGCGCCGGCGCCGGGCTCGCGCCCCGCTTCCGCACCGGCTACGCGTATTCCGACGCCTGGGTCGACGACGCGCGCCTGGTGATCCTGAACCTGCGTTCGGCGCAGGCGCACGGCGCGGTGATCCTTCCCCGCACGCGCTTCGTCGGCGCGCAGGCGCACGATGGCCGCTGGCGCGCGACGATCGAGCACGCGAACGGCATGCGCGAGACGATCGAGGCGCGCGCGCTCGTGAACGCCGCCGGACCCTGGGTCGAGTCGGTGGCCGCGGCCGCCGGCGGGCGCTCGACGCGCGCGTCGGTGCAGCTCGTCAAGGGCAGCCACGTCGTCGTTCCGCGCGTGCACGCGCAGCCGCATGCGTACATCCTGCAGAACGACGACCGGCGCATCGTCTTCCTCGTTCCGTACGAGGGGGAGTTCACGCTGATCGGCACCACCGACGTACGCGTCGACTCGATCGAGCGCGCGCGAACGATCGACGCCGACGAGACGCGCTACCTGCTGCGCGCGGCGAACCGCTATCTGGCACGGCCGCTCGTCGAACGCGACGTGGTCTGGAGCTATACCGGCGTCCGGCCGCTGTACGACGACGGCGCGAACGATCCTTCGGACATCACGCGCGACTACACGCTGGAACTGCGCAGCTTCGCCGGCGCCGCGCAGCTCGACGTCTACGGCGGCAAGATCACGACCTACCGGCGCCTGGCGGAAGCGGTGCTCGATCGGCTCGCGCCGCATCTGTCGTACCGGCGCGGACGCTGGACGCAGGGCGAGGCGCTGCCCGGCGCACCCGCCGATCCGTCGGCCGCGCGTGCCGAGCTGCTCGCCCGGCGCCCGCAGCTGCCGCCGGCGCTGCTCGAGGCGCTGTTCCGCCGCCACGGAACGCTCGTCGAGCAGGTGCTCGGCGACGCGACGACCGTCGACGCGCTCGGCGAGGATTTCGGCGGCGGCCTGTACGAACGCGAGCTGCGCTGGTTCGTCGACCACGAATGGGCGCGAAGCGCCGACGACGTGCTGTGGCGCCGCTCGAAGGCCGGATTGCACATGAACGAGCGGCGCCGGGAGCGCGTCTCGGAGCTGTTCGCCGAATCGGAGAAGACCGCATGATCCCGGGCCTCGAGGCCGTCGACCAGGACATGATCGACATCGTCTCGCACCTGCTCGTCTCGCTGGTCGCCGGCGCGGCGATCGGCATCGAGCGCAGCTACCACGGCCGGCCGGCCGGGTTCCGCACGCACGTGCTCGTCTGCCTGTCGTCGGCGCTGCTGATGCTGGTCACGATGTACCAGTCGCTCTGGTTCCCCGGCGAGGCCGAGATCGTGCGCGTCGACCCGACGCGGATGGCGCAGGGAATCATGACCGGCATCGGCTTCCTCGGCGCCGGCGTCATCATGAAGGAAGGGCTGTCGGTGCGCGGGCTGACGACGGCGGCGTCGATCTGGATCACCGCGGCGATCGGCATCCTCGCCGGCATCGGCTTCTATTTCCCGCTCGTCGTCGGCACGGTGCTGACGATCTGCGCGCTGTCGCTGTTCCGCTGGATCGAGTCGTGGCTGCCGGCCTTCTACTACGCGTACCACTTCGTGAGCTTCTCGCGCGAGCAGGCGCCCGACGAGGAGGACGTGCGCCGCGTGATCGCCGCGCACGGCTTCAGCCTGAGCAACATGAGCTACCGGCTCGACAACCACGGCCGCATCCTCGAGTACCGGATGACGATCCGCTCGCGCGACCGCAGGAACGCGAGCCGCCTCGCGCAGACATGGAGTCGTAACGAAACCGTGCTCGAATTCCGCATCACGCCGACATGAGTACGCTCTCCCTGGACCACGTGAGCAAGTACTGGGGCCCGACGGCCGCGGTCGACGACGCCAGCTTCGAGGCGGCGAGCGGCAGCTTCGTCGTCCTGCTCGGCCCCTCGGGCTGCGGCAAGTCGACGACGCTGCGCATGATCGCGGGCCTCGACACGCCGACGCAGGGGCGCATCCTCATCGACGGCCGCGACGTCACGCGGCTGCCGCCGGCGAAGCGACGCATCTCGATGGTGTTCCAGTCGTACGCGCTGTTCCCGCACCTGAGCGTGCGCGAGAACATCCTGTTCGGCGTGAAGGTGCGCCGCGAACCGGCGGCGAACCGGGCGGCGCGCCTGGCGCGCGTGAGCGAACTGCTCGGCCTGGGGGCGCTGCTCGAGCGCAAGCCGTCGCAGCTCTCGGGCGGTCAGCAGCAGCGCGTCGCGCTCGGCCGCGCGATCATCGCCGAGACGCAGGTGTGCCTGATGGACGAGCCGCTGTCGAACCTCGACGCCAAGCTGCGCCAGGAGATGCGCCGCGAGATCCGCGCCCTGCAGCGCAAGCTCGGCATGACGATGGTCTACGTCACGCACGACCAGACCGAGGCGATGAGCATGGCCGACCAGGTCGTGCTGCTCGAGGGCGGGCGCATCGTGCAGGACGCGCCGCCCGCCGAGCTCTACGCGCGTCCGGCGACGGTGTTCGCCGCGCGCTTCATCGGCACGCCGCCGATGAACGTGCTCCCGCTCGGGCTCGTCGACTCGCAGGCGAAGGGCGGCCTGCTCGTCGGCGTGCGGCCCGAGCACGTGCGCCTCGCGCGAGGCGGACGGCTGCGCGCGATCGTGCAGAGCGCCGAGTACTTCGGCGCCGACACGATCGTCACCTGCGCGCTTCCGGGCGCATCGGAGAGCGTCGACACGATCGCCGTGCGCGTCCCCGGACAGCTGCCGATCGCCGCCGGCGAACACGCCTGGCTCGACTGGGACGACGACGCGCAGCATTTCTTCGACGCCGCCACCGGCCGGCGCCGCGACGACGTACGAGTCCCGCCCGTTCCCCAACCGAGGAGAGTTCCGTCATGAGAAGAAGAGTCCTGCAGGCGATCGGCGCCTCGCTGCTCGCCGCCTCCGTCCCGGCCGCGCACGCGCAGAAGCCGGTCGAGCTGACGTTCTACTACCCGGTCGCCGTCGGCGGGCCGGTCACGAAGACGATCGACCAGATGGCGGCCGACTTCGAGAAGGAGAACCCCGGCATCAAGATCAAGCCGGTCTACGCGGGCACCTACCAGGAGAGCATCGTCAAGGCGCTCACCGCGTTCAAGAGCGGCCAGCCGCCGCACCTGGCGGTGCTGCTGTCCACCGACATGTTCACGCTGATCGACGAGGACGCGATCGTGCCGATCGACGGCCTCGCCGGCGAAGGCGGCAAGGCCTGGCTCGACGGCTTCTACCCGGCATTCATGGAGAACAGCCGCACCGGCGGCAAGACCTGGGGCGTACCGTTCCAGCGCTCGACCATCGTCCTCTACTGGAACAAGGAACTGTTCAAGGAAGCGGGGCTCGACCCCGAGAAGGCGCCGCAGAACTGGGACGAGCTGGTCGACTTCGGCAAGAAGCTGACGAAGACCGACGCGAGCGGCAACGTCGCCACCTGGGGCGTGAAGATCCCGTCGTCGGGCTTCCCGTACTGGCTCTTCCAGGGGCTGACCACGCCGAACGACACGATCCTGATGAACGAGGCCGGCACCGAGACCTACTTCGACAAGCCGGGGTCGATCGAGGCGCTGCAGTTCTGGGTCGACCTGTCGGCGAAGCACAAGGTGATGCCGGGCGGCGTCATCGAGTGGGGGACGACGCCGAAGGACTTCTTCGAGCGCAAGGCGGCCATCGTCTGGACGACGACGGGCAACCTCACGAACATCCGCACCAACGCGCCCTTCCCCTTCGGCGTCGCGATGCTTCCGGAGCGCAAGCGCCGCGGCAGCCCGACGGGCGGGGGCAACTTCTACGTGTTCAACAAGACCTCGCCCGAGGAGCAGCAGGCGGCGATGCAGTTCATCCGCTGGGCGACGCAGCCGCAGCGCGCCGCGCAGTGGAGCATCGCCACCGGCTACGTCGCGGTGACCCCGGCCGCGTGGGAGACCGACGAGATGAAGAAGTACGTGCAGGAGGTGCCGCAGGCGCTGGTCGCGCGCGACCAGCTGCAGTACTCGGTCGCCGAGCTGTCCACGCACGAGAACCAGCGCGTGACGAAGGCGCTGAACGACGGCCTGCAGGCGGCGCTCACCGGCGCGAAGGCACCGGCCGACGCGATGAAGGATGCGCAGCGCGAGGCCGACCGCATCCTGCGCGCGTACCGGCGCTGAGCGGGCGCGGGGATGTCCGCCACCGTCGGTTCGCGCGAAGGGCGTGCGGGGCCGCCCGGACCGACGGCGGCGCCCCCCGGCGCGGGCGCCGCTGCGCGGGGGGCGCCGCCGCGCAACCTGCAGGCGCAGATCGTCGCCTGGCTGCTGCTGCTGCCGGCGATGGTCCTGCTCGTCGCGTTCACGCACTGGCCGGCGGTGGCGACCGCATGGCACAGCTTCTTCTCGACGCCGAAGGGGTCGCGCCCGGCGGTCTGGGTCGGCCTCGAGAACTACGAGCTGATGCTCGAGGACGACGTCTTCTGGCAGGCACTGTGGAACAACCTGTGGTTCGCGCTGGGAACGATACCGACGTCGATCGCGCTGGCGATCGCGATGGCGCTGTGGGTGAACGGGCGCATCGCCGGCCGCGGCTTCCTGCGGCTCGCGTACTTCACGCCGACCGTGCTGCCGATGATCGCCGTGGCGAACATCTGGCTCTTCTTCTACACGCCGCAGTACGGGCTGCTGAACCAGTTCATCCAGGCGCTCGGCTTCCCGAGCCGCAACTGGCTCGGCGACCGCGACACCGCGCTCGGCGCGATCATGGTCGTGTCGATCTGGAAGGAAGCCGGGTTCTTCATGATCTTCTACCTGGCGGCGCTGCAGCAGGTGTCGCCCACGCTCGCCGAAGCGGCCGCGCTCGAGGGCGCCACGCGCACGCAGTATTTCTGGCGGGTGCTGTTCCCGCTGCTGATGCCCACGACGCTGTTCGTGCTGATCAACGCGCTGATCAACTCGGTGCGCATGATCGATCACCTGTTCGTGATGACGCGCGGCGGCCCCGACAACGCGAGCACGCTGCTGCTCTACTACATCTACCAGGTCGGCTTCAGCTTCTGGGACTCCGCCTACGCCGCGGCGCTCACCGTCGTCGTGCTCGCGATCCTCGGCGTCACCGCGATCGTCAAGTTCCGCTGGCTCGACCGGCGGATCCACTACCAGTGAGCGCACCGTGCCGATGAACCGCGCCACGGGCTTCGAGCGCAATGCCTACGCGCATGCGCTGGAGAGCGCCGCCGCCTGGCTGCTCGGGCTGCTGTGGATCCTTCCGCTCGCCTACGCGCTGTGGACGGCCTTCCATCCGCCCGCGTTCTCGACGCGTTTCGAGCTCGGCGCGCCGCTCACGCTGCAGAACTTCGTCGACGCCTGGAACGCGGCGCCCTTCGCGCGCTACTTCCTGAACACCTTCGTGCTGGTGACGATGATCCTCGCCGCGCAACTGGTGCTCGGCACGCTCGCCGCCTACGCCTTCGCACGCTTCGAGTTCCGCGGCCGCGACCTGCTGTTCTTCCTCGTCCTGCTGCAGCTGATGGTGATGCCCGACGTGCTGATCGTCGAGAACTACGCGACGATGAACCGGCTGGGGCTGCGCGACACCATCCTCGCCATCGGGCTGCCGTATTTCGCGTCGGGCTTCGGCATCTTCCTGCTGCGCCAGACCTTCAAGACGGTGCCGCGCGAGCTCGACGAGGCGGCGCGCGTCGAGGGCGCGGGGCCGCTGCAGGTGCTGTGGAAGGTCTACGTGCCGCTGGCGCGGCCGATCTACCTCGCCTACGCGCTGGTGTCGGTGAGCTACCACTGGAACAACTTCCTGTGGCCGCTGATCATCACGAACTCGGTCGAGACGCGCCCGCTCACGGTGGGCCTGCAGGTGTTCTCGTCCACCGACCAGGGCGTCGACTGGTCGATCATCACCGCGGCGACGCTGATGACCTCGGCGCCGCTGCTCGTCGGCTTCCTGCTGTTCCAGCGTCAGTTCGTGCAGTCGTTCATGCGGGCGGGGATCCGCTGAGCTTCTCGGAGAAGCTGCGGACGCTGCGCATCACCTCCTCGCGCGCCTCGTCGACGCCCATCCAGCCGAGCAGCTTGACGAACTTGCCCGGCTCGAGGTCCTTGTAGTGCGCGAAGAAGTGCTCGATCTGCTGCAGCACCGCGGCCGGCACGTTGTCGAGCGTGCGCATCGAGTCGTAGATGCGGCAGGTCGACGAGACCGGGACCGCGAGCATCTTCGCGTCCTCGCCGGCCTCGTCCTCCATGCGCAGCAGCGCGACCGGCCGGCAGCGCACGACGCTGCCGCTCAGCACCGGCACGGGCGCCAGCACGAGCACGTCGAGCGGATCGCCGTCGCCGCACAGCGTGCGCGGCACGTAGCCGTAGTTGCACGGGTAGTGCATCGCCGTCGACATGAAGCGGTCGACGAACAAGGCGCCGCTCGCGTCGTCGATCTCGTACTTGATCGCCGGCGCGTACATCGGCACCTCGATGACCACGTTGCAGTCGTCGGGCAGGTTGCGCCCGGCCTCGATGCTCATCGGTTGCATTCGGCAGTCCTCCGGCGTTGCACGGGCAATGATAGGCAGCCGGACGCTGCGGCGACGCAATGGTCGCGACGTGCGAAGATCCGGCCACGTCGCCCATCATCGCCCAGGCAGGGAAGACCCGGCGCGCGTCGTCGCGATCGCCCGGGATCCTCGCCGGCAGGCGAACATGCGCGTCTTCCCCGGAGCCGGACCACGACGGCCGAAGGAGCCCCTTGAAACTCGTCACCTGGAACGTCCAGTGGTGCCGCGGCGTCGACGGCCGCGTCGCGCCGGAGCGCATCGTCGAGCACGCGCGCGCGCTCGGCGATTTCGACGTGCTGTGCCTGCAGGAAGTGGCGGCCAACTTTCCCGCGCTGCCCGGCAGCCGCGGCGAGAACCAGTTCGAGATCTTCGCCGCGCTGCTGCCCGGCTTCACGCCGATCCCCGGGGCGCCGGTCGACGTGCTCGCGCGCGGCGACGGGGCGAAGCGCGGCGAGCGTCGCGTCTTCGGCAACCTGATCCTCTCGCGCCTGCCGGTGCTGCAGGCGATCCGCCTGCAGCTGCCGTGGCCCTGCGACGCGCAGGCCCGGCGCAGCATGCCGCGCATGCTCGTGGAGGCGACGATCGACTCGCCGCTCGGCCCGCTGCGCGTGATGACGACGCACCTCGAGTACTACTCGGCGGTGCAGCGCGCCGCGCAGGTCGAGGCGATCCGCGCGCGGCATGCGGAGGCCTGCGGGCACGCGCGCGCGCGGGCTGGGCTCGACCCGGGGCAGGGGCGCGAGCCGGCGACGGGCGCCGACGAGGATCGCGACGACCCCTTTCGCGCCGCCGCACAGACGACGTCGACGATCCTCACCGGCGACTTCAACCTGCGCCCCGACGACCCGCTGCACGCCCGCATCCGCGCGCCCTTCGACGACGGCACGCCCGAGCTGCTCGACGTCTGGCAGCAGCTGCACCCGCTGCAGCCGCACCAGCACACGAACGGCGTGCACGATCGCCAGCAGTGGCCGGCGCCGTACACCTGCGACTTCATCTTCGCGAGCGCCGACCTCGCCCCGCGGCTGAAGTCGCTGCGCGTCGACGGGAAGACGCAGGCCTCCGACCACCAGCCGCTGCTGGTCGAGCTCGAGTGAGCACGCCCTCCCCGTTGCAGCCGCTGGGCGACTGGCCCGCCGCCGACGCGGCCCGCGTGCACACGGTGTTCGCCGACATCGACGACACGCTGAGCACCGAGGGCCGCATCACCGCGCGCGCCTACCGCGCGCTCGAGTCGCTGCGCGACGCCGGCCTGCGCGTCGTCCCGGTGACGGGACGGCCGGCCGGCTGGTGCGACCACATCGCGCGCATGTGGCCGGTCGACGCCGTCGTCGGCGAGAACGGCGCCTTCTGGATGTGGCACGACCCGGACTCGGGCCGGCTGCGCACGCGGCACCGGCTGGACGAAGCCGCGCGCGCGGCCAACGCGCAGCGCCTGCGCGCGATCGCCGAGCGGATCCTGCGCGAAGTGCCCGGTTGCGCGCTCGCCTCCGACCAGTTCTGCCGGCTCTACGACCTCGCGATCGACTTCCGCGAGGACGTGCCGCCGCTGCCGCCCGAGGCGGTCGAGCGCATCGTGTCGACGATGCGCGAGGCCGGGCTGCACGCCAAGCCGAGCTCGATCCACGTGAACGGCTGGTTCGGCGACTGGGACAAGCTCGAGACGACGCGCCTGATGATGCGCGAGCGCTTCGGCGTCGACGTCGACGACGCGGCCGAACGCGCCCGCTGCGTGTTCGTCGGCGACTCTCCGAACGACGCGCCGATGTTCGCGTTCTTTCCGAACGCGGTCGGCGTGGCGAACGTCCGCGATTTCGCCGGGCGCATCGACGCGATGCCCGCCTGGATCACGCCCTCGCGCGCGGGAGCCGGCTTTGCCGAGCTGGCGCAGCGGCTGCTCGAGGCGCGCCGTCTTTTTCCGCAGGAGGTGGACCCGTGAAACTCTATTACTCCCCGGGCGCGTGCTCGCGCGCGGTGCGCATCGCGCTGCACGAGGCCGGCATCGCCTTCGAGGGCGTGCTCGCGAGCACGAAGACGCACCGGCTGCCGGACGGCAGCGACTACTACGCGATCAATCCGAAGGGCTACGTCCCGCTGCTCGAGCTCGACGACGGCCAGCGCCTGACCGAGGCGCAGGTGATCCTGCAGTGGGTCGCCGACCAGAAGCCCGAGCGCGGGCTCGCACCGCCGGCCGGAACGATGGCGCGCTACCGGCTGATGGAGTGGCTGAGCTTCATCTCCACCGAGGTGCACAAGCAGTTCAGCCCGCTGTTCAACCCCTCGTATCCCGAAGAGGGCAAGGAGATCAATCGCAGGAAGATCCTGCAACGGCTCGAGTGGGTCGACGGACAGCTCGCCGGCCGGAAGTTCCTGATGGGCGACGGCTTCACGGTGGCCGACGCGTACCTCTACGTCGTCACCGGGTGGGCGGTCCCGATGAAGCTCGACCTCTCGTCGCTGCCCGTGCTCGGCGCGTACCGCCAGCGGCTCGACGAACGCCCGGCGGTGCAGCGCGCGCTGAAGGAGGAGCAGCCTCAGTAGTGCAGCTCGGCGACCGCGACCTGGCCGCCGTCGGCCGGCCAGGTGCGCACGGCGATGCGCTCGCCGTTGAACTCGGCGAGCACCGTGCGCGGCTCCCCGGGCGGCAGCAGCAGCGTCACCGACGACACGCCCGGTACGCCGGGCGCGACGTCGGGCAGCGGCTCGCCCATCAGGCTCATTCGGTCGCGCTGCAGGTCGAAGTAGCCGCGCGGGCGCGTCATCGTGACGACGCTGCCCGCTTGCGTGTGCGCATCGGCGAGCGGCACCGGACGCATGTGCACCAGCGACGACGAACGCGGGAACGCCGAGCGGTAGAAGTGGGTGACGGCGAAGCCGGGCGCGTCCACGATGAACTCGTAGGGGGCATCGGGCCGCGTCGGCATCGGTCCCCAGCGTCCGTCTTCGCCGGTCGTGCGCGCGTGCAGCGGCGCACCGAAACGCTCGCCGGTCACCGGCGAGACCTCGTAGACCTCGACGCGAACGCCGGCCATCGGCAGGTTCGTTCCCGGCCGGAAGATCCGACCGTCCAGCACCGGCGAGGATTCCGGAACGATCGCCGCGCGCACCGGCCAGTCGCCGGTGAGGAACTGCCACATGTGCTCGAAGGCGCGCGTGCCGAACGCCGCCTCGCGATGGTCGACCGGACCGAGCGCGACGTTGCGCGCGCCCTTCAGTGCCGGGCCGGTCGAATCGACGCCGGTGGCGACCCCCGGGCGACCGAGCCAGCGTGCGTCGGGCTGCGCGTACTTGTCGTTGCCGTCGGAGCGCAGCGTCATCCACTTCGGGCCGGCGGTGACCTCGAGTTCCCGCGTGCCGCGCGGCGCGTTCAGCGACGAGAGGAAAGGGCCGCTGCCGTTGAACTCGCTGCCCGGCAGGAAATCACCGGTCCAGACGCCGTGGTTCGGCGTCGCGGCGAGGATCACGTGCGACACCTTCTTCGCGCCGCCGCCGTTCTCGATGTAGTTGCGGATCGCATACCCGCCGCGCGAGTGGCCGATCAGCACGACGCGCGACGCGCCGCTGCGCGCCAGGACGAGGTCGACCTGCTGCGACAGGTAGCGCAGCTGTTCGTCGGTGGACGAGCGGCCGGGCTGCGCTTTCGTGTCGTCGTCGCGCGCTTCGGGGTACGGGAAGTCGATCGCGTGCAGCCGATCGCGCGGCCATCCGTTCGACTCGAAGCGCCAGACGGTGGTCATCCAGACCGCGGCGTTGTCGCCGTTGCCGTGCACGAAGACGATCGGAGGCCGGCGATCGCCGCCGGGGACGATCGATGCACAGCCGCCCAGTACGACGAGCGCACCGAGCGCGGCCGCGGTCCAACCCCATAGCGCGCGCAGTGCGTGGTGCGCGCGCATCGCCTCTCGCTGCATGCCGGGTCTCTCCTCCTGTCGGCGGAACCCGGCAAGCGTATCGCAGCTTCGGACGCCCTCGAAACGGAAACGCCGCGAAGCGGAATCAGCCGTTCGCGCGCGCCGCGAGGAGCGGGCGCTGCGCGCCGCGGCGGCACAGTGCGGCAGCCAGCGGCCAGACGATCGCGGTGACGACCGCACCGACGGCGACAGCGGTCGCGACGAGCATCGCCCAGTCGACCACGTAGGCCAGGTCGGACCACGCTGCGCCGGACAGGGCCGGCAGGAAAGCGATCGCGGCCACCGTCGCGACCAGGCCGCTCGGCCAGGCCCATCGCCAGCCGCGACGCCAGTCGCCGCCGCGCACGAACGCAGTCACGACCAGCACCGCGAAGGCGAGCGCGAGCGGGAGCGTCCACGCTGCCTGCGCGACCGCCATCTCCCAGACGATGTTCATCGCGAGCCAGAGTTCGTACATGCGTCTCTCCTTCAGGCCCGGCCGTGCAGCACGGCGACGTACGCCGGCTTGAGCAGCCGCGTCTTCATCACCCAGGCGAACCAGCTTTCCTGCAGCGGCTCGACGAGCGGCAGCGTCGGCGTGAGCCTGCCGTAGTAGTCGAACTCGATGAGCATCGCCGAGCCCTCGCGCACCAGCAGCGGGCACGAGGTGTAGCCGTCGAAACGCTGCGCCGGTTCGCGGCCGGCGATCACGTCGACGAGGTGGTCGGCGACGATCGGCGCGCTCTTCTTCACCGTGGCCGCCGTCTTGCCGCGCGGCGTCCCGTTGATGTCGCCGATGCCGAAGACGTTCGGAAACCGCCGGTGGCGCAGCGTGTCCTGGTCGACCTCGAGCCATCCGCCCGGCGCGGCCGGACCGTCCTGCCAGGCGAGGTCGCTGTTCTTCACCGCGTCGACGGCGCGCATCGGCGGCACGACGTGCAGGAAGTCGTAGGGCACCTCGGTGCGTTCACCCTCGGGCGACGCGAAGGTGGCGCGCCGCGCGCCGAGGTCGACCGCAACGAGCCTGCTCAGGTATTCGGTTTCGATCTCGAGCGCCTTCCATCGGGCGAGGACGTTGTCGTTGACGGCCTTCACGCCGAACACGGTGTCGGAAGGCAGCGCCGAGTGGAACCGGACCGTCGAACCTGCGCGCGTGCCCGCCTGGCGCAGGCGATCGTCGATCATGAACGTCATCTTCAGCGGCGCGCCGGCACACTTCAGCGGCGTCGACGGCAAGGTCATCACCGCGTCGCCGCCTCTTGCGCGGAACGCGTCCATCGCCGCCCAGGTCGCGGCAGCCGCCTGGGGACTCGCATAGACGCTGCCCAGTCCGTTGCGGCCGATCGCCGCGACGTCCATGCCCTCGATCTGCGCGTAGTCGAGGTGCAGGCCGGTGGCGACGACCAGGAAATCGTACGGAATCGACCCGCCGCTCGTCGTCTGGATGCGGTTGGCCTTCGGATCGAAGGCGGCGACCGCTTCCTGCACCCACTCGACGCCGGTCGGCACGAAGCTCGCATTGGCGTCGCGCACCTTCTCCATCGGCCAGACGCCGGTCGCCACCAGCGTGTAGCCCGGCTGGTAGTTGTGCTCCCGCTTCGCGTCGACGATCGTGATGCGTGCGCCGTCCAGCGCGCCCGCGAGCCGGTTGGCCACGGCCAGGCCGCCCAGGCCGGCGCCGGCGACGACGATCTTCGCCCGGGTCTTCACGCGCTGCGCCCGCGCGCGCGGTGCGTGCGCGGCGAGCGATGCGGCCGCGCCCAGCGCGGCAGTGCCCGCGAGCCAGCGGCGCCGGTCGCGCCGGTACGGTTCGATTGTCTTCATTGCGGTCTCCTCCGGGGACGAAGGTCGCGCGCCCCTCCACGGGAACGTAGTCCTGTCGCCCTGCCAATCCCTTGATCGGGATCATGGATTCGCTTGATACCCCATAGGGTATGCGTCGGATAGACTCGGCGCACCGAGCGGCTTGGCAGTCGCCGGCCCGCGATGTCCCCGCCTGCCTCCGCTCCCGCATCCCCCCGCAGCAAGCGTCCGCTGCTCGCGCTGTTCGCCACGCTCGGCGTACAGATGCTCGCGAGCATGCTGCTCGGCGCACCGTCGGTGCTCGCGCCGGCGGTCGCGCCCGAACTGGGCTTCGCCCCCGAGCGCGTCGGGTCGCTCGTCGGCATCGCGTACCTGATGGCGATGCTCAGCGGCCTGTGGAGCGGGCGCGGCGTCGCTGCGCTCGGCGCCGTGCGGTTGAGCCAGGTGGCGATGTTCTCGTGCGCGCTGGGCGCCTTCGTCTCGACCTCGGGGATGGCGTGGCTGCTCGTCGCGGCGGCGATCGCGATCGGCGCCGGCTACGGACTGATCAATCCGGCTTCGACCACGCTGCTCGATCGCCATTCGCCGACCGCGCGGCGCACGCTCTTCTTCTCGATCAAGCAGACCGGCGTACCGCTCGGCGTCGCGCTGGCCGGGCTGCTGATGCCCTGGGGACTGAGCCGGCTGGGATGGCAGCCGTCGGTCGCGCTCGCCGGCGTGGCCTGCGCACTGCTCGGTGTGGCGCTCGTCCCGGCGGTGCGCAGGCTGCAGCCGGCGCGCAACGCGCCGCGTTCCTCGCCGGACGCGGAGTGGTCGGCGGAACCGTTGCAGGAGAACCCGGAGGAGCCGCGGCCACAGGCGCCGGTGCGGAGCGCCGGCGGCGGTCCGCGCGCACTGTGGTCGGTGCTGCGCGACCCGCCGCTGCGACGCCTGAGCCTGATGTCGCTGTCGTTCGCGACGACGCAGCTCGTCTTCATCACCTTCCTCGTCTCGCTGCTGAACCTGCAGCTGGGGCATTCGCTCGCGTGGGCCGCGGGCATCCTCGCCGCCGCGCAGGTCGTCAGCACCGTCGCACGGATCGCGCTCGGCCATGCGGCCGATCGCTGGATCGACGCCGGCCGCCTGCTCGGCTGGCTCGGCATCGCGATGGCGGCATCGCTGCTCGCGCTGGCGCTGCTGCGGCCGACGACCGGCGACGCATGGGTGTTCGCCGCGGCGGTCTTCTGCGCCGCCACCGGCATGGGGTGGAACGGCGTCTACTTCGCCGAGCTGGCGAGGACGGCGCGCGAGCGCGCCGACATCGCGACCGTGGCCGGGGCGTCGCAGTTCTTCACCTTCGCCGGCAGCATGTCCGGCCCTGTGCTCTTCGCCGAGGTGATCCGCGCGGGCGGTTCCTACAGCACCGGATTCGCGCTGTTCGCGCTGCTGCCCGCGGCGGCGGGCCTGGCGATGTTGCGCGCGCAGCGCAGGCAGCGGGACGCTCCGGCCGGCCGCTGAGCGCCGACGCGGGCTCGCCGTCGGTCGACACCCGCACTGACGGGAGGCAACGCTCCGCGTTGCGGATATGCGACACATGACCCTAATGCGTACGTGCACTCTATAAGCTTCGGCCGCAGCCTGCGCGTCGCTTCCCGAGACAGGGGCGAGCGCGCCGGGCAGGCCCGTGCCGATCGAAGAGCTCGTCACGACGCAGCAAACGCCACGAAAACAACAGGCAGGCGACTGTCGTGCGCAGCTTCTTCCTCCGGAACCTGGTTCACGTGTCCGTCGCGATGGCGGCGATGATGGCGCTCGGCATCGGGCTGCTGCTCGTCGCGCAGGCGATCGAGTCCCATGCCGCGCTCGAGCGGCTGCGCGAGGCGCACGGCGCGGCCGGCGAGCTGCTTCGCGCGGCGGCCTTCCAGGCGCGCGAACGCGGCCTGATGTCGGCCAGCCTGGGCTCGCGCGCCGGCGCCGACAGCACGGAGGAACTGCTGCGCCTGCGCACCGAGTCGGACGCGAGCTGGGGGAGCGCGATGGCACGGACCGAAGGCATCGTCTCCGGCTCCGGGGGGTCCGCGCTGATCGCCGCGTACAGCCAGCGGGCGCAGGCGGCACGCGATCGATTGCAGGACGTGCGCGCCCGCGCCTACCGGAGCATCGAGACGGGCACGCTGTACGTCTCGGTCGAGGAGTGGCTGGGCGCGACCACGGCGAACAACCTCGCCTGCGCCGAGCTGCGCGACCAGCTCCTGGCCGCGGTGGAGATGCCGGCGGACGTGATCCGGATCCACTCGTCGCTGGCCCGCACCGCGTGGATGCTCAGCGAGCACGCCGGCCAGATCCGCGGGATCATGGCCGCGCACGCGCGAAGCCGCGAACCGCTCGGCCCGCTCTTCCTCGAGCAGCTCGGCGTCGCCCGCGTGACGATCCGCCAGACGCTCGAGGAGCTGCCCGCGCTGCGCGAGCTTCCCGGCATGGAGCCGCATCTTCGCGACGCGATCCGGGGCGTCGAGGACACGCTCGGCAGGCGCTTCGACCAGGTCGTCGACGCGATGCTGCAGGCGGCGCTCACCGGCGACTATCCCTTCGACGCCGCGCAGTGGTACGAGACGACGACCGCCCAGATCGACACCATCGTCGCGTTGTCCGACTCCGCGGCCAAGTACGCGACCTCGCAACTGGAGGAGCTGGCCGAGCGCCGGCGCGTGCGGGCGGCGGCCTTCGCGGTGTTCACGCTGCTCGCCGGCTACCTGGCCTGGCTGAGCCTGCGAACGGTGACGCGCAACGCCGACGCGCTGTTCCTGCAGAAGGAGCTCGCCGAGATCACGCTGCATTCGATCGGCGATGCGGTGATCACCACCGATGCGGACGGCCGGGTCAAGTACCTGAACCCGGTGGCCGAGGAGCTCACCGGATGGAGCGTGCTCGAGGCGCGCGGCCGGCCGGGCAGCGAGATCTTCCGCATCGAGAACACGCTGCACGCGTCGATCGTCGACCCGATCGGCGTGTGCCTGCGCGAAGGCGAGGTGGTCGGGCTCGCCAGCGGGCACTTCCTGCAGCGGCGCGACGGCAGCCGGATCGCGATCGAGGACTCCGCGGCGCCGATCCGCGCGCGCGACGCGAGCATCGTCGGCTGCGTCGTCGTCTTCTACGACGCCGAGGCGCCGCGCAACAACGATCACCTGCTCTCGTACCACGCGACGCGAGACGCGCTCACCGGGCTGATCAACCGCCGCGAGTTCGACCGCCGGCTGCACGAGCTCGTGCAGCACGCGAAGGCGCGCGACGGCCAGCACGTCCTCGCCTACATCGACCTCGACCAGTTCAAGGTGGTCAACGACACCTGCGGGCACACGGCGGGCGACCGCATGCTGCGGCAGATCACGTTCCTGCTGCGCAAGCGGATCCGCGAGGGCGACGTGCTCGCGCGCCTGGGCGGCGACGAATTCGCGGTGCTGCTGTACAACTGCCCGCTCGAGAAGGGCGCGGCGATCCTCGGCGACCTGCGCAACAGCCTGAGCGAGTTCCGCTTCACCTGGGAGAACAGGGCCTTCGAGATCAGCATGAGCATCGGCATCGTCCCGATCACCGCATCGAGCATCGACGCCGCGCAGTTGCTCAGCGAGGCCGACGCCGCCTGCTATGCCGCCAAGGAGAAGGGCCGCAACCGGGTGCAGGTCTACGAGCCCGACGACATGGAGCTCTTCGAGCGCAAGGGGGAGATGCAGTGGGTCTCGCGCATCTCGGACGCCCTGCGCGAAGACCGCCTGCTGCTCTACTGCCAGCGCGCGCTGCCGCTGAGGCCCGGGGTCGCCGAGCGCATCGAGATCCTGCTGCGCCTGCGCAGCCCCGACGGCGCGATCGTTCCGCCGATGGCCTTCATCCCCGCGGCCGAGCGCTACGGCCTGATGCCGAAGATCGACCAATGGGTGATCCGCAACGCCTGCGCCCGGCTCGGCGAGTTCGTCGCCGCGAACGACGACACGATCATCAACATCAACCTCTCGGGGCTGTCGCTCGGCGAGAAGGACATCGCGCGCTTCATCGGCGAGACGGCCGCCGCCGCGGGCATCCCGCCGCAGCGCCTGTGCTTCGAGGTCACGGAAACCGCCGCCGTGGCGAGCATCGACGCCGCCTTCGGGGTGATGCACGAGATGCGCGACCAGGGCTTCACGTTCTCGCTCGACGACTTCGGCACCGGCCTGTCGTCGTTCTCGTACCTGAAGACGCTGCCGGTGCGGCAGATCAAGATCGGCGACAACTACGTGCGGAACCTGCTCGTCGACCCGTTGAGCCACGCGGTCGTCCGCTCGGTCGTCGACATCGGGCGCGTGCTCGGCGTCCTCGTCTGCGCCGAATGCGTCGAGGACGCCGAAACGCTCGAGGCCCTGGCGCAGATGGGCGTGGAACACGCACAGGGCTTCGCGGTGGCCCCGCCGGTCCCGCTCGACGACTACCTGTTCGCCCGACAGGGCGAGCTGTTCCCGGAAGCCTGACCGCGGGGAAGCGCCCGCCCCCGCGGCGGCGGCCGGGACGCGCTCAGAGCCGGTCGAAGGCCTGCGCGAGCGTATCGACCGTGCGATCGACGTTCGCCAGCTTGTCGAGGCCGAACAGCCCGATGCGGAAGCTGCGGAAATCCGCCGGCTCGTCGACCGCCAGCGGAACGCCGGCGGCGATCTGCAACCCGGCCTCGAGCAGCCTGCGGCCCGACTGGATGCCCTCGTCGTCGGTGTACGAGACGACGACGCCCGGCGCCTCGAAGCCCGCCGCCGCCACGCTGGGATAGCCCTTGCGCGCGAGCATCGCGCGCACTTCCTCGCCGAGACGCGACTGCGCCCGGCGCGCCGCCTCGAAGCCGAAACGCTGCGTCTCGTGCATCGCGTCGCGCACGCGCAGCAGCCCGTCGGTGGGCAGCGTCGCGTGGTAGGCGTGGCCGCCCTTCTCATAGGTCTCCATGATCTGCAGCCACTTGCGCAGGTCGCACGAGAAGCTGGTGCTCTGGGTCGCGTCGATGCGCTCTCGCGCGCTCTCGCCGAGCGCGACGAAGGCGCAGCACGCGGGCCCGCTCCACCCCTTCTGCGGCGCGCTCACCAGCACGTCGACGCCGAGCGCGCGCATGTCGACCCACAGCGCCCCCGAAGCGATGCAGTCGAGGACGAACAGCCCGCCCGCGGCGTGCACGGCTTCACCGATCGCGCGCAGGTAGTCGTCGGGCAACAGGATGCCCGACGAAGTCTCGACGTGCGGGGCGAAGACGAGCGCCGGACGCTCGCGCGCGATCGTGGCGACGACCTCGTCGACGGGCGGCGGAACGAAGGGCGCCTTCGTCCCGGCGCGCTCGGCGCGCGCCTTGACGACGATCGTCTCCGACGGGATCGATCCCATCTCGAAGATCTGGCTCCAGCGGTAGCTGAACCACCCGTTGCGAACGACCAGGCACTTGCGGCCGGTGGCGAACTGGCGCGCCACCGCCTCCATCCCGAAGCTGCCGCTGCCGGGGACGACGACCGCCGAACGTGCGCCGTAGACCTGCTTCAACGTGGCGGAGATGTCCTGCATCACGCGCTGGAACTTCTTCGACATGTGATTCAGCGCGCGGTCGGTGTAGACCACCGAGTATTCGAGCAGGCCGTCGGGGTCGACGTCGGGGAGCAGGCCGGGCATGTTCTGAGTCTCCTTCCAGGAGGCGAGCCGAGGGTGGCTCGCGGCGGACGTTTCGGAGGAGCCATTGTGCGCCCAGCCGCGGATCGCGAGCGGCCGGCGCCCGGGCCGCGCCGCTGCGCGCTGCGCGGGGGCATTGCGCCCGGCGCGAGCCACGAAGCCGCCCCTTCGGGGTTCCCTGCGCTGCTCGCCGACGCGGGCGGCTGCGC
>JBIQJM010000054.1:0-21043 GCA_044507525.1 Burkholderiales bacterium | reverse complement strand
CGAGCTGCAACGCGTGCTTCCACACGACCGGCGCGCACTACCTGAACGCCGACACGACCGCCTTCATGCAGTGCCTGCAGGGCGATCTGTTCAAGGATTTCCCGACGCTGCGCTTCCTGATTCCGCACGGCGGCGGCGCGGTGCCCTACCACTGGGGGCGCTTCCGCGGCCTTGCGCAGGAGATGAAGAAGCCGCTGCTGCAGGATCACCTGCTGAACAACGTCTTCTTCGACACCTGCGTCTATCACCAGCCGGGCATCGACCTGCTGACGGAAGTGATCCCGGTGGACAACATCCTGTTCGCCAGCGAGATGATCGGCGCGGTGCGCGGCATCGACCCGGAGACCGGGCATTACTACGACGACACGAAGCGCTACATCGAGGCCACGGCGAACCTGGACGCCGAGCAGCGATGCAAGGTCTACGAAGGCAACGCGCGGCGCGTGTTCCCGCGCCTCGATGCGCAATTGAAGGCCAGGGGCCGCTGAACGCAGTCCTCGCACGAACAGAGGGGATTTCCATGTACGAACTCGGAGTCGTCTACCGCAACATCGAGCGCGCCGATCGCGCGGCCGCCGATGCGCTCGCCGGGCTCGGCTCGGCCACCGTGCACGAGGCGATGGGCCGCGTCGGGCTGATGAAGCCGTACCTGCGGCCGATCTATGCCGGTGCGCAGGTCTCGGGCACGGCCGTGACCGTGCTGCTGCAGCCGGGCGACAACTGGATGATGCACGTGGTGGCCGAGCAGATCCGGCCCGGCGACGTCGTCGTTGCCGCGGTGACTTCCGAATGTACCGACGGTTTCTTCGGCGACCTGCTGGCCACGAGCTTCAGGGCGCGTGGTGCGCGTGCACTGATCATCGACGCCGGCGTGCGCGACGCGAAGACGCTCACCGAAATGCAGTTCCCGGTCTGGAGCAGGGCGATCTCGGCCAGGGGCACGATCAAGGCAACGCTGGGCTCGGTCAACATCCCGGTCGTCTGCGCCGGCATGATCGTCAACCCCGGCGACGTGATCGTCGCCGACGACGATGGCGTCGTCTGCGTGCCGGCCGCACGGGCCGCCAGGACGCTCGAGGCAGCCCGCGCGCGCGAGGCCAACGAGGGCGCCAAGCGCGAGAAGCTCGCAGCCGGCGTGCTCGGGCTGGACATGTACGACATGCGCGAGCCGCTCCAGAAGGCCGGCCTGCGCTACGTCGACTGAAGCGTCTTCGGCCACGGTCGATCCACTCATACTCCCGGGCACACGATGAGCAGATCCGTCAGCGGAGCTTTCGAGAAAACGCCAGGCTGGCTCGACTGGTACGAAGGCCCGAGCAAACCGCAGTTCGTGCCGCCGCCAGGCAGCGTCGACGCGCACTGCCACGTCTTCGGGCCGGGCGACGAGTTCCCGTACGCGCCCGAGCGCAAGTACACCCCCTGCGACGCATCGAAGGCGCAGCTGTTCGCGCTGCGCGACCTGCTGGGCTTCGAGCGCAACGTGCTCGTGCAAGCGACCTGCCACGGCGCGGACAACCGCGCGCTCGTCGATGCGCTGCGGGCATCGCAGGGCCGCGCGCGCGGCGTCGCCACGGTCAGGCGCAGCATCGGCGACGACGAGCTGCGGCAACTGCACGAGGCCGGCGTGCGCGGCGTGCGCTTCAACTTCGTCAAGCGATTGGTCGACTTCACGCCGAAAGACGAGCTGATGGAGATCGCCGGCCGCATCGCGAAGCTGGGCTGGCATGTCGTCGTCTACTTCGAGGCGGTCGACCTGCCGGAATTGTTGGATTTCTTCACCTCCCTGCCGACCACCGTCGTCGTCGATCACATGGGCCGTCCCGACGTGAGCAAGCCGATCGATGGGCCGCAGTTCTCGTTGTTCCTGAAGTTCCTGCGCGAACACTCGAACGTCTGGAGCAAGGTGAGCTGCCCCGAGCGCCTGTCGGTGTCGGGTCCGCCAGCGCTGAACGGCGAGCGCAACGCCTATCGCGACGTGCAGCCGTTCGCGCGACGCGTCGTCGAGGAGTTTCCCGACCGCGTGCTGTGGGGCACCGACTGGCCGCACCCGAACCTGAAGGACCACATGCCCGACGACGGCCTGCTCGTCGACTTCATCCCCCACATCGCACCGACGCCGGAGCTGCAGCGCAAGCTGCTGGTCGATAATCCGATGCGTCTGTACTGGCCCGAGGAGAGCAGCGATGGCGCTCGATAAACCGTACAAGGACGTGCCCGGCACGACGATCTTCGACGCCGATCAGTCGCGCATGGGCTACCACCTGAACCAGTTCTGCATGTCGCTGATGAAAGCCGCGAACCGCGAGCGCTTCAAGGCGGACGAGCGCGCCTATCTCGACGAATGGCCGATGACCGAGGAGCAGAAGCAGGCCGTGCTCGCGCGCGACCTGAACCGCTGCATCGAACTGGGCGGCAACATCTATTTCCTCGCGAAGATCGGCGCCACCGACGGCAAGAGCTTCCAGCAGATGGCCGGCAGCATGACCGGCATGAGCGAGGAGGAATACCGCGAGATGATGGTGCGCGGCGGCCGCGGCATCGAAGGCAACCGCTACGTCGGAGAGAAGAAATGACGGCACGCATCACGGCGAGCGTCTTCACTTCGCACGTGCCGGCGATCGGCGCGGCGATGGACCTCGGCAAGACGCACGAGCCCTACTGGCAGAAGGTGTTCGCGGGCTACGAGTTCTCGCGCCGGTGGCTGCAGGAAAACCGTCCCGACGTCGTCTTCCTCGTCTACAACGACCACGCGAACGCGTTCAGCCTCGAGATCATCCCCACCTTCGCGATCGGCACCGCCGCCGAGTTCGCGCCCGCCGACGAAGGCTGGGGCCCGCGCCCGGTGCCCGGCGTCGTCGGGGATCCCCGTTTCGCATCGCACATCGCGCAATCGGTGATCCAGGACGACTTCGACCTGACGATCGTGAACCGCATGGACGTCGACCACGGCCTCACCGTGCCCTTGTCGCTGATGTGCGGGCAGCCCGACCGCTGGCCCTTCCGCGTGATCCCCTTCGCGGTCAACGTCGTGCAGTATCCGGTGCCCTCGGGCATGCGCTGCTTCCGGCTCGGCCAGGCGATCCGGCGCGCCGTCGAGTCGTACGACGAGCCGCTGAACGTGCAGATCTGGGGCACCGGCGGAATGAGCCACCAGCTGCAGGGGCCGCGCGCGGGCCTGATCAACCGCGAGTTCGACAATGCCTTCCTCGACCGGCTGATCGCCGATCCGGAGGAGCTCGCGAAGATGCCGCACATCGACTACGTGCGCGAGGCGGGCTCGGAAGGGATCGAGCTCGTCATGTGGCTGATCGCGCGCGGCGCGATGAGCGACGTCGCCGACGGCGCGGAGAAGAAAGGCGGTCCGAAGCCGAGGGTCGCACACCGCTTCTACCACGTCCCCGCGTCGAACACGGCGGTCGGCCACCTGATCCTGGAGAACACTCGATGACCAAGAGCATCCGCGTCGTGCTCGCCGGCGCCGGCGCGTTCGGCGTCAAGCACCTCGAAGGGATCCGCAACATCGACGGCGTCGAGGTCGTGTCGCTCGTCGGGCGCGACCGCGCGAAGACCCAGGAAGTCGCGAGCAAGTTCGGCATCGAGCACGTCGCCACCGAGCTCGCCGAGAGCCTCGCTCGCGCCGACGTCGACGCGGCGATCCTGTGCACGCCCACGCAGCTGCACGCGGCGCAGGCGATCGAATGCCTGAAGGCAGGCAAGCACGTGCAGGTCGAGATCCCGCTGGCCGACTCGATCAACGGCGCCGAAGCGGTCGTCGCGCTGCAGAAGGAAACCGGCCTCGTGGCGATGTGCGGCCACACGCGCCGCTTCAACCCGAGCCACCAGTACCTGCACCGCAAGATCGCCGCCGGCGAGCTGAACATCCAGCAGATGGACGTGCAGACGTATTTCTTCCGGCGCACGAACACCAACGCGCTCGGCCAGCCGCGCAGCTGGACCGACCACCTGCTGTGGCACCACGCCGCGCACACGGTGGACCTGTTCGCGTACCAGACCGGCGGGCACATCGTCGCGGCACACGCGCTGCAGGGGCCGATCCATCCGACGCTCGGCATCGCGATGGACATGTCGATCCAGCTCAAGGCGAGCAGCGGAGCGATCTGCACGCTGAGCCTGTCGTTCAACAACGACGGGCCGCTCGGCACCTTCTTCCGCTACATCTGCGACAACGGCACCTTCGTCGCACGCTACGACGACCTGTACGACGGCAAGGAGAACCGCATCGACGTCTCGCAGGTCGACGTCTCGATGAACGGCATCGAGCTGCAGGACCGCGAGTTCTTCGCAGCCATCCGCGAAGGCCGCGAGCCGAACGCGAGCGTCGCGCAGGTGCTGCCCTGCTATCGCACGCTCGCGCAACTCGAGCGCCAGCTGGCGAAGACCCCGTAGGAGCAGCGCGCGTGCGCAGTCGACGCATCGGATCGCTCGAGGTCTCGCCGGTCGGGCTCGGATGCATGAACCTGAGTCATGCGTACGGCGCGCGCCCGCCGCCCGAGGCGGCCGCGGCGCTGCTGCGCGCCGCGTTCGACGCCGGCGTCACGCTGTTCGACACCGCGATGCTGTACGGCGCCGGCGCGAACGAGGAGCTCCTCGGGCGCACGCTGGCCGCCGAACGTCCGCGTTTCGTGCTCGCGTCCAAGGGCGGCATGGGCGTCGTCGACGGCAAGCGCACCATCGACGGCAGGCCCGAAACGATCCGGCGCAACTGCGACGAGAGCCTGGCGCGGCTGGGCACCGACGTCATCGACCTCTACTACCTGCACCGGCTCGACGCGAAGGTGCCGATCGAGGAGAGCGTCGGCGCCCTCGCCGATCTCGTGCGCGACGGCAAGGTGCGCGAGATCGGCCTCTCCGAAGTCTCGGCGCCGACGCTGCGCCGCGCGCACGCGGTGCATCCGGTCGCGGCAGTGCAGAACGAGTACTCGCTGTGGTCGCGCAACGTGGAGATCGCGGTGCTCGACGCCTGCCGCGAGCTCGGCACGTCGCTGGTCGCGTTCAGTCCGCTCGCGCGCGGCTTCCTCACCGGCTCGCTGCGCGACCCGTCGACGCTGCCGGCGCAGGACATCCGCCACGGCATGCCGCGCTTCGAGCCGCCGCACTGGGAAGCGAACCTGCGCCTGCTCGAGCCGTACCGCCTGCTCGCCCACGAGGCAGGCTGCACGATGGCGCAGCTCGCCCTCGCCTGGCTGCTCGCGCAGGACGATCGCGTCGTGCCGATCCCCGGAACCACGCGCGTCGAGCACCTGCACGAGAACCTCGGTGCGGCGCAGGTCGCGCTCGCCCCCGACCTGGTCGCGCGGGTCGGCGCGACGATCAACCAGCGCACCGTCTCGGGGCCGCGCTATGCGGCCGACCGGCAGGCGGACATCGACACCGAGGAGTTCGAGTAGCGAGAGTCGCCCGTGCCTTGATCTTCGACAAGGCGCAGGCGGCGCATTCCGTTGCAACGTCGATGCTCCCCTTCGGCAAGGAGAGCCCCGATGGCGCGCAAGGAACGCCCGATTCCCGGAACGACGATCTTCGACGGCGACCAGGCGCGCAAGGGCTACGCGCTGAACCGGATGTGCTTCTCGTTCAACGAGGCGGCGAACCGCGAAGCCTTCCTGCGCGACGAGGATGCGTACTGCGAGCGTTACGGGCTGAACGAAGGGCAGCGGGCAGCGATCCGCTCGCGCGACGTCCTGCAGCTCATCGCCGAGGGCGGAAACGTCTATTACCTCGCGAAGTTCGCCGGCATCTTCGGCCTCGACGTGCAGGACATCGGCGCGCAGCAGACCGGGATGACCAAGGAAGCGTTCAAGGCCATGCTCGTGGCCGCGGGGAGGTAGGCATCGTGGCGAAACTGCTCGGCTCCGTCATGAGCTCCCACGTTCCGGCGATCGGACGCGCGATCTCGCAGCGCCTGCACGACGAACCGTACTGGAAGCCGTTCTTCGCCGGCTATCCGCCGGTGCGCGACTGGCTCTCGTCGGCACGGCCCGACACCGTCGTCGTCGTCTCGAACGACCACGGACTGAACTTCTTCCTCGACAAGATGCCCACCTTCGCCGTCGGCGCGGCGCCCGAGTACCGGACGGCCGACGAAGGATGGGGCATCCCCGCGCTGCCGCATTTCCCCGGCGACCTCGATCTCTCGTGGCACCTGATCGAGTCGCTCGTCGCCGACGAATTCGACGTGGTCAGCTGCCAGGAGATGTTCGTCGACCACGGCATCGCGCTGCCGATGGCGCTGCTGTGGCCCGACCAGAAATGGCCCGTGCGCATCGTGCCGGTCGTCGTCAACACGGTGCAGGCGCCGCTGCCGTCGGCCGCACGCTGCTTCAAGCTCGGCGAAGCGATCGGCCGCGCGATCGAATCGTGGGACGCCGACCGCCGCGTCGTCGTCGTCGGCACCGGCGGGCTCTCGCACCAGCTCGACGGCGAGCGCGCAGGCTTCATCAACAAGGACTTCGACCTGAAGTTCATGGACAGCCTGAGCACCGATCCGCGGATGGCGACGCGCCATTCGAATCGCGACCTCATCGAGCTCGCCGGAACGCAGGGCATCGAGCTGCTGATGTGGCTCGTCGCGCGCGCGACGATGCCGGGCGCCGTGCGCGAGCTGCACCGCAACTACCACATCCCGATCTCGAACACGGCCGCCGGGCTGCTGCTGCTGGAGAACGCGAGCTGAGGCGCGTCCCGCGCGGGCGAAGCGGTCGGCGAAGGGCCGACGGCACGGCGGGCGGCGCGGCGAGCCGGGCCGCCCGCCACGCTCAAAGGATGTAGCGCGCGAGGTCCTCGCTCTGCGCGAGCGACGCGAGCCGCTCGTCGACGAACGCGGCGTCGATCGTGATCGACTCGCCGCCGCGCCGCGTCGCGTCGAAGGAGACTTCCTCGAGCAGCTTCTCCATCACCGTCGAGAGGCGCCGCGCGCCGATGTTCTCGGTCTTCTCGTTGACCGCCGACGCGATCTCGGCCAGCCTGCGCACGCCGTCGGCCTCGAAGCGCAGCCGCACGCCCTCGGTGGCGAGCAGCGCCTCGTATTGCTTGGTGAGGCTCGCGTCGGTATCGACGAGGATGCGCACGAAATCGTCGGCCGACAGAGACGCCAGCTCGACGCGGATCGGCAGCCGGCCCTGCAGCTCGGGAACGAGGTCGGAAGGACGCGACAGGTGGAAGGCACCCGACGCGATGAACAGGATGTGGTCGGTGCGCACGACGCCGTAGCGCGTGCTGACCGCCGTGCCTTCGACGAGCGGCAGCAGGTCGCGCTGCACGCCCTGGCGGGAGACGTCGGCGCCGTGCAGCTCCCCGCGAGTGGCGACCTTGTCGATCTCGTCGATGAAGACGATGCCGTTCTGCTCGACGTTGGCGATCGCCTGCGCCTTGATCGCGTCGTCGTCGACGAGCTTGGCCGCTTCCTCGTCGGCGAGCAGCTTCATCGCGTCGCGGATGCGCAGCTTGCGCGGCTTGCGACGACCCGGCAGGTTCGAGAACAGCGACTGCAGCTGCTGCGTCATCTCCTCCATGCCGGCCGGGCCCATCAGCTCCATCGAAGGCAGCGGCGTCGCCAGCTCGATCTCGATCTCCTTGTCGTCGAGCTCGCCTTCGCGCAGCTTCTTGCGGAACTTCTGCCGCGTCGACGAATCGGCCGCCTCGCCGGACTCGGAGGTGAAGCCGACGTTGCGCGGCGGCGGCAGCAGGGCGTCGAGCACGCGGTCTTCGGCGGCGTCGAGCGCGCGCTGGCTGAATTTCTTCGTCTCCTGCTCGCGCGTCTGCTTCACCGCCACGTCGGCGAGGTCGCGGATGATCGTGTCGACGTCCCGCCCGACGTAGCCGACCTCGGTGAACTTGGTCGCCTCGACCTTGATGAACGGCGCGTTCGCCAGGCGCGCCAGACGCCGCGCGATCTCGGTCTTGCCGACGCCGGTGGGGCCGATCATCAGGATGTTCTTCGGCGTGATCTCCTGGCGCAGCGGCTCGGCGACCTGCTGGCGCCGCCAACGGTTGCGCAGCGCGATCGCCACCGCCCGCTTGGCGGCATCCTGGCCGACGATGTGCTTGTCGAGTTCGGAGACGATCTCCGTCGGGGTCATCTGGGTCATTCGTTTCTCGCGAGACGCGGAATCAGCCCAGCGTCTCGACCGTGTGCTGCTGGTTGGTGTAGATGCACAGCTCGCCCGCGATGGCGAGCGACTTGCGCACGATCGTCTCGGCATCGAGCTCGGAGTTCTCGAGCAGCGCGAGCGCGGCCGACTGCGCGTACGGGCCGCCGCTGCCGATCGCGATCAGGCCGCGCTCGGGCTCGAGCACGTCGCCGTTGCCGGTGAGGACGAGCGAAGCGTCGCGATCGGCGACGGCGAGCATCGCCTCGAGCCGGCGCAGCATGCGGTCGGTGCGCCAGTCCTTCGCGAGCTCGACCGCGGCGCGCACGAGATGCCCCGAGTGCTTCTCGAGCTTCGCCTCGAAGCGCTCGAACAACGTGAACGCGTCGGCCGTGCCGCCGGCGAAGCCTGCGAGCACGCGTCCGTCATGCAGGCGGCGAACCTTGCGCGCGCCCGCCTTGATGATGACCGAGCCGAGCGTGACCTGTCCGTCGCCTCCGAGCGCGACCTGCGAGCCGCGCCGCACCGAGACGATCGTCGTACCGCGGAACTGTTCCATGAGCGTCGATATGAGGCCGTTTTCGGCCGCCACAAGACCCGCGAGCTTAGCGCGTGTTGCAGCTCGGCCCCCCGGCGCCGGGAACAAGCGTTTACCCGATCCGAACGTTTCTTTACATGAGCGGCGGGCAGAATCCGCCCTGCCATGATTCCCGACTCTTCCCCGCCACGGGTGCGCACCACCGGTTTTCGCTCAGCCGTGGGCGCGACCGCGATCGCCGCGCTGCTGGCCGGCTGTGCGGCGACGCCGCGCGGTGCGCCTGCGTTGCCGACGATCGCCATTCCGGCAGCCTGGTCGGCGCAAGCCGCGCCGACGGCCGATCCGCGTGCACTGGCCGGCTGGTGGCGCAACTTCGACGACCCCCTGCTCGCCGACCTCGTCGAGCGCGCGCTCGAGGCGAACACGACGGTCGGAGTCGCCGAAGCCGCGCTGCGGCAGGCGCGGGCGCTGCGCGACGTCCAGTCGGCGCGGCTGGCGCCGGGCATCGACGCATCGGGCTCGGCACAGCGAGCCAGAGTCGGCGACACCCGCGCGGCGAACCGCTTCGACGTCGGGCTCGACGCGGGCTGGGAAATCGACCTGTTCGGCGCGAACCGCAGCGCCGTCCGGGCGGCGGACGCCGACGCGCTCGGCGCGCAGGCGAACCTGGACGGAACGCGCGTTTCGCTGGCGGCCGAGGTCGCGCTCGTCTATGTCGAGCTGCGCGGCCTGCAGGCGCGGCTGGCGATCGCGCGCGAGAACCTGCGGGCGCAGGCCGAGACCCTGCAACTCGCGCAATGGCGCGCACAGGCCGGGCTGGCGACCTCGATCGAGGTCGAGCAGGCGCGCGCCGCCAGCGAACAGACCGCCGCCGGCATCCCGTCGCTCGAGTCGGCGATCCTGCAGGCGCGCCATGCGCTCGCCGTGCTGATCGGACAGCCGCCCGGAGCCTCGGTACCCGAACTCGCCGGACTCGCCGAAGCGCGACCGGTGCCGCGCGTCGGCAGCGAGCTGGCGCTCGCCTTTCCGGCCGAGACGCTGCGCCAACGTCCCGACGTGCGCGCCGCCGAACACCGAGTGAGCGCGGCGCTCGCCCGCGTCGACCAGGCCGACGCACTGCGCTACCCGAGCCTGCGGATCGGCGGATCGCTGGGCCTGAGCGCGCTGACGCTCGGCGGGCTGGCGTCGGGCGGCGCCGTGATCGCGAACTCGCTGCTGGCCGGCCTGACGGTCCCGTTGTTCGACGGGGGCGGACTGGCGGCGCAGCTGCGTGTGCAGGAAGCCTCGTTCGAGCAGGCGCGCCTGGACTACGAAGCGGTCGTACTGGGCGCACTGCGGGAGGTCGAGGACGCCCTGGTCGCGCTGCGCGGCGACCGCGAGCGCCTGGCGCGGCTGCGCGATGCGGCCGATGCCGCCGCCAACGCCGCGCTGCTCGCGCAGGCCAACTATGCAAGCGGGCTGGTCGACTTCCAGGTCGTCCTCGACACGCAGCGCAGCCTGCTCGCGACGCAGGACTCGGTGGCCGCCACGACAGCCAGCGTGGGCGCCGACCACGTACGCCTGTACAAGGCGCTCGGCGGCGGCTGGCAGCCCGACGCACCGAAGTCGACTCTTTCCCGGGAACAGCCGTGACGACGAATCCCATCCTCTCCTGCACAGACGGCCCGAGCGTCGCCGAGATCGAAGCGGTGATTGCCGAGGCGCAGCCGCGCCGCTGGTGGCGCCGGCGTGGTTTCCGGGTCGCCGCGGCGCTGTCGATCGCCGCCCTCGCCGTCCTCTGGCCGTGGCTCGCGAACCGCCAGACCGACGCGAGCGCGCCGCGTTACGTGACCGAGCCGGCGCGCCGCGGCGACCTGACGCTGACCGTGACCGCCGACGGCACGCTGTCGCCGACCAGTTCGGTCGACATCGGCAGCGAGCTGTCCGGAACCGTGCGCCGGGTGCTGGTCGACGTCAACGACGAGGTGCGGAAGGGCCAGGTCCTCGTCGAGCTCGACACCGCCAAGCTGTCGTCGCAGGTGCAGCGCTCGCGCGCCTCGCTGGCCGCCGCGCGGGCCAGGCTCGCGCAGGCCGGCGCCACCGTCGCCGAGGCGCAGGCCAACCTGAAGCGGCTCGAGGAAGTCTCGCGCCTGTCGGGCGGCAAGGTGCCGTCGGCGGCCGAGTTCGACACCGCGCGTGCGACGCTGACGCGCGCCAAGGCCGACGAGGCGAGCGCCGCCGCCAGCGTCGAGGACGCGAAGGCGGCGCTCTCGGTCGACGAGACCAACCTGTCGAAGGCGTCGATCAAGTCGCCGATCGACGGCGTCGTGCTGTCGCGCGCCGTCGAACCGGGCAACGCCGTCGCGGCCACGCTGCAGGCGGTCACGCTGATGACGCTCGCCGAGGACCTGAAGCGGCTGCGTCTCGAAGTGAAGGTCGACGAGGCCGACGTCGGCGTCGTGCAGCCGGGCCAGTCGGCCAGCTTCACGGTCAGCGCCTATCCGTCGCGCAGCTACCCGGCCGGCATCACGCGCGTCGATTTCGGCTCGACGACGACCGACAACGTCGTCACCTACGTGACGCTGCTCGACGTCGACAACGGCGACTCGAGCCTGCGACCCGGCATGACGGCGACGGCGACGATCACCGCGGTCGAGCGCAAGGACGCGCTCCTGGTACCGAACACGGCGCTACGATTCGCGCCGTCGCAGCCCGGCGCCGCCGGCGCTGCGGCCGCGTCCTCGAGCGGCGGCCTGTTGTCGAAGCTGATGCCGATGCCGCGCTCGCAGCGGCCCCCGCGCGCGGCTCGCCCGGGCCGGGATTCGACCGCCGGCTCGCGCCAGGTATGGGTGCTGCGCGACGGCGTCGCGCAGGCGGTGCCGGTCACGCCCGGCATCAGCGACGGACGCGTCACCGAGATCGTCTCCGGCGAGCTGCAGCCCGGCGATCCGGTCATCACCGACCAACTCGCGGCGGGAAGCGACCGATGAGGAACGCACTCCCGGTCGACGGCATCGACGAGGCACGCGTCGCCGGCGCTCCGGTCGAGGCGGCCGTGCCGCTGATCCGGCTGCGCGGGCTGACGAAGGTCTACGGCGAAGGCCCGACCGCCTTCCATGCGCTGCGTGGCGTCGACCTCGACGTGCATCGCGGCGACTTCGTCGCGATCATGGGCCCCAGCGGCTCGGGCAAGTCGACCGTGATGAACGCGATCGGGCTGCTCGACACGCCGAGCGCCGGCCGGTACCTGTTCCAGGGCGTGCCCCTGGAAGCGACGAACCGCGACCAGCGGGCGCGGCTGCGGCGCCGGTACTTCGGCTTCGTGTTCCAGGGCTTCAACCTGCTGGCGCGCACCTCGGCGCAGGAGAACGTCGAACTGCCGCTGCTGTACCGCGGCGAGGCGGCGGCCCGACGCCGCGAGCTGGCTGCGCGTGCGCTCGAGTCGGTCGGCCTGAAGGGCTGGGAGCACCACACGCCGGCCGAGCTGTCGGGCGGCCAGCAGCAGCGCGTCGCGATCGCGCGCGCGATCGTCACCGAACCGACCGTACTGCTCGCCGACGAACCGACCGGCAACCTCGACACGCAGCGCAGCCTGGAGATCATGGAGCTGCTGTGGCGGCTGAACGCCGAAGGCGGCATCACGGTGCTGATGGTCACGCACGAACCCGACATGGCAGCCTGGGCGCGCCGCATCGTGCGCTTCGTCGACGGCGTCGTCGACGACGACACGCCCAACCCGAATCCCGCCGGGCGCGAGCGGGCCCGGGCCGCCTGATGCTGCTCAACACGCTGCTGCTCGCGCTGCGCTCGATCCGGCGCAACCTGCTGCGCTCCTTCCTGACGATCCTCGGCATCGTCATCGGCGTGAGCGCAGTCATCACGATGGTCACGGTCGGCAACGGCGCCACGCTGGCCGTGCAGCAGCAGATCTCCGGGCTCGGCACGAACCTGCTGATGGTGCGCCCCGGCCAGCGCATCGGCCCCGGCGGCGGAGGCGCGTCGGCGCCGCCGTTCAAGGCCGGCGACGTCGACGCGATCGCCGCGCAGCTCGGCGGCGTGATGGCGGTGGCGCCCGAGTCGCGCGCCAGCGCCACCGTCGTCGCCAACGGCCGCAACTGGATGACCACGGTGACCGGCAGCACCAACGACTGGCTGCAGACGAGCAACTGGACGATCGGCGCCGGCCGCATCTTCACCGAGGCCGAGCAGCGCGCGGGCTCCGCGGTGTGCGTCATCGGCGACACCGTCCGGCGCGAGCTCTGGGGCACACGCCCGCCGCTGGGCGAGCGGCTGCGCATCCGGCAGTTCTCGTGCGAGGTCGTCGGCGTGCTGGCCGCCAAGGGGCAGGGCGCGATGGGCAACGACCAGGACGACACGGTGCTGGTGCCGATCCGCACGCTTCAGCGGCGCGTCACCGGCAACACGCGGATCTCGACGCTGCTCGTGTCGATGAGGGACGGCAGCGACACCGAGAGCGTGAAGGCCGGGTTGACGCAGCTGCTGCGCGAACGGCGCAGCCTCTCGGAGACCGACGAGAACAACTTCAACGTGCTCGACACGCGCCAGCTGGCCGACACGTTGTCGGGCACGACCCGGGTCATGACGATGCTGCTCGGTGCCGTCGCCGCGGTGAGCCTGGTGGTCGGCGGCATCGGCATCATGAACATCATGCTGGTCAGCGTGACCGAGCGCACGCGCGAGATCGGCCTGCGCCTGGCGATCGGCGCGCTCGGACGCGAAGTGCTGCTGCAGTTCCTGATCGAGGCCGTCGTGCTCGCCGCCTTCGGCGGACTGGTCGGCGTCGTGCTGGCAACCGGCGCGTCGATGCTCTTCGCCGGACTGATGAACGTGCCCTACGTCTTCGACCCGGCCGTCAACCTGCTCTCGTTCCTGTTCTCGGCCGGCATCGGCGTGCTGTTCGGCTTCTTCCCGGCACGCCGGGCCGCGCGGATGGATCCGATCGAGGCGCTGCGGCACGAGTGATGCGGTCTTGCGTTGCGCGCGCGAAAGCGGCATGCCGTCGCCGCATTCGCCACGCGGGAGGCCTCTACGCGATACCAGGATCGCCGCATCGCCATTTCGTCGCGCCGGAAGTGCCGATATTCGGCACTTCGGACGCGGGGCGTTGATTGCACGAGCGAAAGCGCCCGCTTTTCGGGCGTTTTCGCGCACGCTCGATTCGCTACTCGCGGGATGTGCCGGATAACGGGACTTTTCGCGGTGCACGTGCCGTCGCGGCGTCGAACACGACTTGCCCACCGTCGGCGTCTGCCTGGCTTGCGCCACGCCGCAGGTGGACGAGTCTGCGGCGCAGCACCTCGGATCGCCTTGAGGACGAAGACGTCAACCTGTCCGCGGAAGCGGGTCAAGCCCAGAGAGCCGGACGACGCCGGACCGCAACGGCGGGCAGGGGCACGATCTCGCCGATGCCGCGAACGACGCAGCTGCGCGCTACACCTTCCGTCGCCGGATCTCGGCCAGGTCGTGGATGCCCATGACGAGCATCAGCGCATAGACGAGATAGTTCGGCTCGACGAACAGCACCTGTCGGCCGGCCGAGCGCAACGTCGCGACCTCGTTGAGCAGGTCGCCCGCGGCGACGAACTCCATCCGCCGCAACGAACGGCAATCGACGACGATGTCGCCGCGGCCGGTAGCGAAGCGTCGAAAGGCCTTCAGCTCGTCCTGCATGCGCCCCAGCACTTCGCCCCGCAACACGAAGGCGCCGGTGGGGGCGGTGGTTCCGACGGCGGCCGTCCCGGAAGCGGCCGTCCGTGAGGCGGCCGGCGTGGCAGCAGCCGGCGCGGCAGCTCGTGCCGACGCCGATGCCGACGCTGATGCCGGCACCGGATCCGGCGACCGCCCGTCCGCAGTCCCGCGGACGGCGCGGATCGACTCCCCGATCGGTTCCCACGACGGCGGGGAGACCTCGTAGGTGACGCAATATTCGATGCCGAGGTCGTCGAAGTCCTGCTGGCGGTCCAGGATGCGCAGCACCTGCAGCGCGAGCATCCAGCATGCCTCGGAGGCGTCGCGCCGCCCGGGCTGGATCGCGGCGCGCGCGAGCGTGAACAGGCGCTCGGCGCCGACGACGGCGAGACCGCTCTTCGCGCGCTCGTACCGGGCGAGCAGCGCGAGCAGCGCCTGCGCTCCGGCCGCGTCGACGGACGCGGCCTGCGAACAGTCGATCTCCGCGTCGGCGGCCGCGAGCTCGGCGAAACGCCCTGCCCGTTCGACGATCGACGCGTCGATCGCACCCGCGAGCGCCAGCGAGCGCGACGAGGGTGCCGCTTCGGCGGCGGACGCCGCGGCCGGGGCAGCGGCCGGCGCCGTGCGCACCGGAGACAGTGCATCGCTCCAACCCGGCGGAGAAGACTCGAAGCGGGCGGCGTACTGCAGCGCGAGCGCCTCGAAGCCGGCGCGGTCGCCGACGCACTGGTGCAGGTCGAGCAGCATCAGCCAGGCGAGCGCCTGGTAGCCGGCAAGTTCCGGGTCTTCCAGCGACTGTCGCAGCACGAGCGCGGCGGGTTGCGCCTGCCCGTTCGAATAGAGGATCGCGGCTTCCTCGAGGATGGCCGGCAGCGCGGGACCGTTGACGTCGATCGCCATCGCGTCGGCCGCATCGCCGAGCACCAGCGAGGTACCGCCCTCGACCGTCGCGGCGGCGGGGGTGGCCTTCGAGGCGGCCGGCACGCCTTCGGGGGCGGCGGGCTTCGTCGGCAGCGACGAGAGCCCGGCGCGGGCGACCGCCTCGGCGGCGATCATCTCCGATTCGATGCGGTCGATCTTTTCCTCGGTGCGGCGGGCCGCCTCGCGCTGCGCGGCGAGCGAATTCAGACCTGCGCCTGCACGGGATTCGGCTCGCGAGACCGCACGCGAGTCCTTCTTCGATTCGACCTTTTCTTTTCGACTGAAAAGGGAAAAGACCAACGTGCGCCTTCCGATGCTGGGAGCGGAGAACGCCGGCGCCGTTGCTCTGGCGCCGGAATGCCGATCGAGAATAGCACCGGGTATCGCGGCCAAATCACGCGGCGGGGGCCGCGCGTCGGTGGCCAGGGCCCTGCGGTCGGCCCGCGCCGAGTCAGTCGCCGTAGAGCTTCTGGCGCAGCTCGCGGCGCTCCTGCGCCTCGAGCGAAAGCGTCGCCGTGGGCCGGGCGAGCAGGCGCGGAATGCCGATCGGCTCGCCGGTTTCCTCGCAGTAGCCGTACTCGCCGCTGTCGATGCGCGCGAGCGACTGCTGCACCTTCTTCAGCAGCTTGCGCTCGCGGTCGCGCGTGCGCAGCTCCAGCGCGTGCTCCTCCTCGATCGTCGCGCGGTCGGCCGGATCGGGCACTACGACGGTTTCCCGCAGGTTTTCGGTGGTTTCGTCCGCGTTGGCAAGGATGTCCCGCTCGATCTGCTGCAGCCGGTCGCGAAAGAAGGCGAGTTGCGCCTCGTTCATGTAGTCGGACTCTGGCATCTTCAGCAGTTCTGCCTCGGTGGGGATTCGCTTTTCCTTAGTCGCTGCCATGATGTCTCTGCCTGCGCCACGGGGAGCGCCTTGGGTTGCCTCGGGAAACCGGAGTGCGGGAATCCGGCGCCGGCTCGCGACGCGCTCCCGCGCTGTACTGCGAGCCCAAAGAGCGAGCTCCGTGCCCGGAGCCGCGCAGGATCATGCCAGACATTGTTCGAGGCCTTTCACGATGGTTTCCTGCGGCAGGTTCCGGCCGATGAAAACCATCCGGCTGCCGCGTTTCTCGCCCGGCTGCCAGCGCCGCCCCGTATCGGCGCCCATCATCATGTGTACGCCCTGGAACACCGTCTGGCGATCCGAGCCCTTCATGAAAAGGACGCCTTTATACCGCAACAGGTCGGGACCGTAAACCTGGATCACGCCGGAGAGAAAATCCTCCAGTTTCGTCGGGTCGAAGGCCTTCGACGACCGGTAAACGAAGGAAGACACGGCGTCGTCGTGCTCGTGGCCGTCGTCGGCGAGGAACTGCGGGTCGATTTCGAGCGCGGCGTTCAGGTTGAATCCGCGGATGTCGAGAATCTCGTCGATCGGCGCGTCGCCGAAATGCACCGGCCGCACCGGCGCACGCGGGTTCATCCGGTGCAGTCGAGCCGTCAGGCGCTCGCGCCCGTCGTCGTCGACCAGGTCGACCTTCGACAGCAGGATGCGGTCGGCAAATCCGACCTGCTCCTGCGCCTCGCGGTGCTCGTCGAGCTGGCGGTCGCCGTGGTGCGCGTCGACGACGGTGATGACCGCATCGAGCAGGTAGTGGTCGGCGATGTCGTCGTCGACGAAGAAGGTCTGCGCGACCGGGCCCGGGTCGGCCATCCCGGTCGTTTCGATGACGACGCGATCGAAGGCGATCTCGCCGGCGTCGCGGCGTCGACGCAGGTCTCCGAGGATGCGGACGAGGTCGCCGCGCACGGTGCAGCAGATGCATCCGTTGTTCATCTCGACGATCTGCTCGTCGCGGTCCTGCAGCAGCAGCTCGTTGTCGACGCCTTCCTCGCCGAACTCGTTTTCGATGACCGCGATCCGGTAACCGTGCGGTTCCTTCAGGATCCGGTTCAGCAGCGTGGTCTTCCCGCTGCCCAGGAACCCTGTGAGGATGGTGACCGGAACATGCCTGTTCGCCATCGAGGCCCTCCCTGTTCGACCGGTTCGCAGCCTCCGGGAATGACCGCCGCGCACCGGGGAGCGCGAAGTGTACAGCCGATCGCGCAGGGGCGACCGATACCCTCGCACCACGCTGAGACGGGTCGTCAGCCGCGTCGGCGCGCGCGTGGATGGGCCGCGTCGTATACCGCGGCGAGCCGCTGGAAATCGAGCGCGGTATAGACCTGCGTGGTCGAGATGCTCGCGTGGCCGAGCAGTTCCTGCACGGCGCGCAGGTCGCCGCTCGATTGCAGCAGGTGGCTCGCGAAGGAGTGACGCAGCACGTGCGGGTGCACGTGCGCGGGGATGCCCCGGCGCAGCGCGCGCTGTGCGAGCCGCAGTTGCACGCTGCGGTTGGAGATGCGCGTCCCGCGCGCGCTCAGGAAGAGCGCCCGCTCGTCGGCCTTCGGGTGCAGCGCGCACCAGGCGGCGCGGACCGCGAGCCAGCGCTCGAGCGCGGCCCGCGCGGCGGCGCCCACCGGCACCGTTCGCACCCGGCCGCCCTTGCCGCGCACCGTCGCTTCGGCTTCGGCGAGGTCGATCCAGCCGGTGGACGCGGGCGGACCGGCGAAATGCCGAAGGTCGAGCGAAACGAGCTCGGACAGCCGCAGCCCGGACGAGTAGAAGAGCTCGGCGATCGCGTCGTCCCGCGCGGTCGCGAAGGCGTCGTCCGCCACGCCGCCGGTGCGCGCCGACGCAGCGTCCCGGCCCGCTTCGGCGTCGCCGGCGGCCGCCGGCTGCACGAGCTTCACCGCGAGATCGGGGGCGAGCGCCTTGGGCAGCCGCCTCGGGGCACGCGGCGCACGCAGTCCACGGACGGGATTGGCCTTCGCCGATCCGCAGGCAGCGAGCCAGTCGAAGAAGCCCCGCCACGCCGACAGGCGGCGCGCGATCGTGCGCGGCGACAGCCCGGCGCGCGCGCTCGCTGCGATCCATCGACGCAGGTGCTGCTGGTCGACCGCGCCCCACCGGGGTTCACCGCCGCCGGGCTCGCGTTCCCCGTCGCGCCGGCCGGCGAGCTCGCCCTGCGCGGAAACGAACGAGGCGAGCGCGGCGAGGTCGCTCCGGTAGCTCTCGATCGTGCGCGGCGAGCAGCCGCGTTCGCCGGCGAGCAGCGCGAGATACCGCTCGATCGCCGGCGTTGCCATCGGCGGCCTATTCGGCCAGCCGGGAAAGCGCCGCGGCGGCCGTGTCGGCGATGCGCTCGAGGAAGGCCGTTCCCATGCCCGAACGGAAGCGCTCGGAATCGGCGGAGCCGAGCACGATCAGCCCGAAGGCCTTCGGATCGACGCCCTTGCGCAGCGGCAGCAGCGCGATCGACTGCGTACCCGAGCCGCCGTCGGGCAGCCAGGTCGCCGCGTGGAAATCGGAGTTCGGGCCGCAGAACGGCTGCTTCATGCTGTTGGCGAGCGTGATCGCATCGACCGCGACCGGTTGCGCGCATTCGAGCCCGACGTAGTCGTCGCGCAGCCCCCACAGCCGCATCGCGACCTGCGGCACCGCGAAGATCGTGCGCAGTCCGTCGACGACGATGTCGGGCAGGCGCTGCGGCTCTGCGGCGAGCAGCAGCTGGCGCGTCCAGCGGCCGAGCTTGTCGGCGAGGGCGTCGTTCTCCTCGCCGATGCGCACCAGCTCCGCGAGCTTCATCTCGTGGGCGCGCAAGCGCTCGCGCAGCACCTCGAGCTGGCGCTCGTGCAGCGAGATCGCGCGACCGCCGTGGGGGTGCGCGACGGTGATCGAGGCGAGCAGCTCGACGTGCGATTCGAAGAAGTCGGGGTTCTCGAGCAGGTATTGCGCGACGTCGTCGGCGTCGCAGGAGCGTTGCGTCATTCGGGGTCCGTATCGAATAGCGCCGCGCAGTCGATCTCGCCCTCGAAGACCGTTTGCGCGGGGCCCGTCATGGTAAGCCTCGTCCCGTCCCAGTCGATGCGCAGCGTTCCGCCGCGCGTGCGGACGTCGACCGGCGCGCGCAGCCGCCGCTGGCGGATCCCGGCGAGCGCCGCGGCGCAGGCACCGGTGCCGCAGGCGAGCGTCTCGCCGGCGCCGCGCTCCCACACGCGCAGGCGCAGCTCGTGCGGCGAGACGACCTGCGCGAATCCGGCGTTGACGCCGCGCGCGAAGCGCGGCGAACGCTCGATGCGCGGGCCCTCGTCGGCGACCGGCGCCTCGTCGACGTCGTCGACGAACTGCACCGCGTGCGGATTGCCGAGCGAGACGAGCGAGACCCAGCGCACTTCGTCGCCGACCGCGAGCGCGTGGACCGTGTCGTCGGCCAGCACGCGCGCCTCGACGCCGGCGGCGTCGAAGCCGACCGCCTGCGGCCCGAACGCGGGCACGCCCATGTCGACGCGCACGCGCCCGTCGTCCTCGATCGCGGGCTCGATGATGCCGCCCAGCGTCTCGACGCGGATCGTGCGCCGGTCGGTGAGGCCTTGATCGAGCACGAACCGGACGAAGCAGCGCGCGCCGTTGCCGCACTGCTCGACCTCGGCGCCGTCGGCGTTGAAGATCCGGTAGCGGAAATCGACGCCTGCGCGCCGCGGCGCCTCGACGAGCAGGATCTGGTCGGCGCCGATGCCGCGATGGCGATCGGCGATGCGCCGCCATTGCTCGGGCGTGAAGTCGACGCGCTGGCGCACGCCGTCGATGACGACGAAGTCGTTGCCCGCGCCGTGCATCTTCGTGAAGCGAAGCGTCGCCCGATCCATCGTTCGATTATCGCCGATCGACGCCGGCGTACAGGCTGGGCTCGCCGGGCGGGCGCGTCTTGAAGCGGCGATGGCTCCAGAGGTATTGCGCCGGCATCTCGAGCACGCGCTGCTCGATGAACTCGTTCATCCGGCGCGTCGCTTCGTGCAGGTCGTCCCCGGGGAACGATTCCCACGCCGGGTACAGGCGCACGACGTAGCCGTCGTCGGTCATCCGCGTCACGCAGGGCACCACGACCGCGCCGGTCAGCCGCACGAGCCGCGCGACCGACGTCACCGTCGCGGCCGGCACACCGAAGAAGGGGACGAACAGCGCGTCGCGCGCGCCCAGGTCCATGTCCGGCAGGAAATAGAACGGCGTCCCCGAGCGCAGCGAACGCACCGCCGCGCGCAGGCCGTCGGTGCGCAACACCATCGACGCGCCGGGAAGCCGGGTGCGGCCGCGCGTCATCGCTGCGTCGAACACGCGGTTCTTCTGCTTCGCGTACATCGAGACGATCGGCGTCTCGAAGAACATCCGCGCGCCGCCCGCGTCGCAACCGACGAAGTGCGGCGCGAGCAGGATCACCGGCCGGCCGCGGTGTCGCTCGTAGTGCTCGCCGCCCTCCAGCCTGCACAGCGCGCGCACGCGCGGCACCGGGCCGTACCAGAGGATGAAGCGGTCGAGGAAGCTGCGCACGAAGTAGCGGAAGTGCGCGCGGGCGACCGCGACGCGGCGCGCCTCGCTCCAGTGCGGGAAGCACAGCTCGAGGTTTCGCAGGGTGACGCGGCGCCGGTCGCGCGCGAGCCACCATGCGATGGAGCCGCCCAGGCCGCCGAGCCTGCGCAGCACGGGGTACGGCAGCGCCGAGACGGCGCGCAGCAACGCGAGCGCGAGCCGGGTCAGCGCGTCAGAGAGCACCGCGACTCCCGCCGGGCGCATCGCCGCTCCCGCGAGGCGCGTCGCCATTCCCGCGAGGCGCATCGCCATTCCCGCGAGGCGGGTCGCCACTGCCGCGAGGCGGTCGGCGATACCGGTTGTATCCCCACAGGTACTGCTCGGGGCTGCGCAGGATGCAGCGCTGCA
>JBIQJM010000201.1:0-3054 GCA_044507525.1 Burkholderiales bacterium | reverse complement strand
CGCGCCCGCGTCGCCAGCACGACCGCGATCCCGCCGAGGATCGCCGCCGACCCGAGCAGCAACCGCGCAGTCAACGGTTCGGACAGCACCAGCACGCCGCCGAGCGCCGCGATCGGCGGCACGGACAGCTGCACCGAAGCCGCGCGCAGCGCCGTCAAGCCGCGCAGCGCCGCATACCAGATCACGTAGCCGAGCCCGGAGGTCAAGGCGCCCGACGCGATCGCCAGCGCGATGCCGGCGCCGTCCGCGTGCGCGCGGCTCGCGGTCAGCAACGAGAGACCCAGTGCCGGCAGCACCGCGCGCGCGAAGTTCGACGCCGTGGCGGCCAGCGGATCCGACACGCCGCGGCCGCGCAGCGAATAGACGCCCCACGCCACGCCGGCCAGGGTCATCAGTGCCGCGCTCGCGGCAGGCGGCGCGGTGAGACCCGGCGACACCAGGTAGACGAGACCGGCGACCGCGGCCGCGAGTCCGGCCCACGCGACCGGCGCGAAGCGCTCGCCGGCGCGCAGGCCGGCGCCGATCATCGTGAGCTGTACCGCACCGAAGAGGATCAGCGCACCGACACCCGCCGACAGGCTCAGGTACGCGAACGAGAACAGCGCCACGTACGCGAACAGCATGAGGGCAGCCGGCCAGTCACCGGCACGTCCGGCATCACCCAAGCTGCCCACGCTGCCCACGCTGCCCCCGCCGCCCGTGCCGCCCCTGCCACCGCCGCCCCTGCCTCCGACCCGGTCGCCGCCCCCCTCCCGCCGCAACCACACGATCAACGCCAGCATCGACGCCCCCGAAGCAAGCCGGATCGATCCGAAGCTGGCGGGATCGATCCGCAGGTCGACGAGCGCGATGCGGCACAGCAACGAGTTCGCGGCGAACGCGAGCATCGCCACGCCGGTAAGGAGCAGGGTTCGAAGAAGCGGCAGTGTCTCGGACGGTTGCCCGCCGATCGGCTTGGCAGTCGGCATCGTGGCCCCACGCGAGGTCGTCCGGGAACGCTACGCCCTCTCCGTTCATCGCGCACGCGCCGCCGGGCGGCACCTCCCCCGCACGCCGAACGACCGCCGCGCGCAAAGATCCACCGAAGAACAAGTCACGAGGCCGCCGCGCGGCGGCCATCCACCCGTCCGCACGAGACTTCGACCGTCGTGCCCCATCGTTTCCTCGCACCGCTCCTCGCGCTCGCATTCGCCCTCGGCGCACCGGCCCCGGCCGATGCCGCCGCCTCCGTCCGCGTGGTCGACACGTGGCCCGCCGGCGATCGCGTCGTGCTGGCGCGCGACCGCAACTTCCACCTTCGCCTCGCGTACACGAGCGACGAGCCGATCGGCATCTGGATCGCGACGTACTTCCGCGGCGCGCCGGTGCGCGCGGGCTCGAGCCCTTCGCCGCGCTATTCCGGCAGCGGCGAGACGATCGCCTGGTTCTTCCTGCACGAGCCCGGCGTCGAGGTGGACGAGATCCGCATCCGGGCGGGCGACGGAGGCGTGGACACGACACCGGTCGTCGCGACGCATCGCGTGCGCGTCGTGTCCGGAAGCGCGGTCGCCTCGAGCGACGACGCACCCCCGTCTTGGGTGACGGAGCTCGGCGAGCGTGCACGCGCCGCCGCCCGGGAACAGGCACGGGACGCAGCCGATGCGCCGGCGAGCGTCATGGACGTGCTGCTCTTCGGCGGCCTCGTGCTCGCGCTGCCCAGCGCGCCGTTCCTCGGCTTTCTCGCGCCGATCCTGGCGTACCGCCGATGGCGAGGCGGCTGGCGCATCGCAGCCGCCGTGCCGGGCATCATGATGGCCTTCGTCGTGCTGCGCATCGCGGTCGGCGTCGCGATCGACTCGACGTCGCACAACCTGTGGCCGTTCGAGACGTTGATGGCCAGCGCAGTGAGCATCGGCGCGATCGCCTCGCTGGTGGTGCTGCGCAAGCTGAGCGGCGCGGGGCGCAACGCGTGATGCGCACGCTCGGCGCGCTCTTCCTCATCGCGATGGGCGCCGGCGTGCTCGCCGTGGCGTGGCAAGGCTATCGAGAGGGCGAACTGCCGGCCGGATCGCGTTTCCTCGAGCCGTACCGGCCGAATCGCGACGACGAGCCGCTCGCCTTTCGCTTCTTCCTCGCGCTCTATTTCTGCGGCGGCACGGCGCTCGCGGTGTGGGGGCTGCTCTCGCTCGTGGGCCTGGCGCCGGCGCTGAAGCTGCAGTGACGCGGTCCCGCGCCGCGCGCAACCCCCGACAGCGGGCGGGTTGACCGCGATCATTCCGCGCCTTCGCAGGTGGAAGGAAACTCTTCCCTCCTCACACCTCCGGAAGCACTTCGATGGTTCGTATCCAGATCTTCGAATCGGCACGTTCCGCAGCGGGCCGCGATGTCCGGAAACGTCTCGAGGCGATGGCCCAGATCGCGCAAGCCCGGGAGCAGGGCGCGGAAATCGAACACTACGAGTACGCGAGCGACGGCTCCGAGTTCCTGCGCGATGCGCAGGTCAAGGCATACCTCGACACCGCCGGTGCCGATGCACTGCCGCTGGTACTCGTCGACGGCAAGCAGGCGCTCGCCGGACGCTACCCCACGCGGGAACAACTGCTGGGCTGGTACGGATCGCCGGTCGCCAAGCCCCGCCCCGACGGCGGCGATTGCTGCAGCGGCGGCCACTGCGGCTGATCACGCCGATCCGCCGGCTTCGCGGGTCGCCGCGCGCCCGGTCACCGGAGCGCGCAGACCCGCCGATCGTTCAGCTGCAGCTGCCGCAGCAGTTGCCGGGCGCCTTCCCGATGCGAACGCGCCACAGTTCCGGACCCTGCTCGAGGTAGTCCCAGGTGAAGAGCCCGTGGAGGCTCGACTTGAACTGGCGGTGCAGCGGCGCGGGATCGTGATCGTTGACCAGTTGCAGCGCACCGCCCTGCGGCAGGCCGTTGAACGAGGAGAAGATCAGGTCGTGACGCTCGTGCGGCGCGATCGTGCGGACGTCGATCGTCGAGTGGAACTCGTCGGCCGATTCGGCAGATGCGGTTCTCGGGCGGATGGCTTCTCTCATGATTGCGGGTTCTCCGGCACCGG
>JBIQJM010000200.1:0-3065 GCA_044507525.1 Burkholderiales bacterium | reverse complement strand
TCTTCCAGCGCGACAGCGTGTTCAGCGGATTGCGCGCGTCGATGCCGTCGGGCGTGGGCACGCGCGGCAGCATCCAGCTCGCCACCTGCCAGTCGCCGCGGATCCACCGATGCCGGCGCGCGACGTCGTCCAGGTAGCGCCAGGGCTGCGACTCGTACAGGACGACGTCGTTGACGAGGCCGCTGCGCGCATACGATCCCTCGAGCAGGTCGTGGCTGAGGATCCGGTTGTCGGGGAAGACGCCGGCGAGCGCGCGCTCGAAGGACTCGACCTCGTAGATCCCCTTGCCGATGAACGAGCCCTGGTCGAACAGGTCCTGGTAGACGTCGGAGACCGCGCGCGTATACGGATCGATGCCGGGGTCGCCGGCGAACAGGCTCGCGAAGCGCGAGCGGTTCGCCTCCGGCAGTCCGATGCCGACGCGCGGCTGCAGGATCGCGTGCCCTGCGCGCACGATCGGCGCGCGTCCGCGCTGCGGGCGCGCGAACCGGGGCCGGTTCAGCGGATGCGCCATGGTGCCGACGAGCGCGTGCGCGGCGTCGTGGGGCAGCTCGGTGTCGGTGTCGAGCGTGATCACGTAGCGCACCTCGCCGAGCGCGCGGTGGTCGCCGACGATGCGCGAGAAGGCGTCGAGCGACTGCGGGTCCTCGGGCGCGCACAGCAGCCGGTTCAGGTCGGCCAGCTTGCCGCGCTTGCGCTCGCGCCCCATCCAGATGCGTTCGACCGCGTTCCAGCGGCGCGGGCGGTGGAACAGGAAGAAGCGATCGCGTGCGGGAGCCGTCGGGCCGGCGCCGGCCTCGGCGCCGGCCGCGAGCCTCGCGTCGTCGTCCACGGCGGCGTGGCGCTCGTTCAGCAGTTCGATGCCGCGTACGGCGGCGTCCAGCAGCGCCTCGTCGCCGGGCCGATTCTCGGCGTCCGAATCGGTGAAGTCGGTGAGCAATGCGAAGTACAGCTCGTCGTCGCGATTGGCGAGCGCACGCACCTCGAGTGCGTCGACGAGCGCATCGACGGCGGCCGGACTCGTCAACATCGACGGGACGACGACGAGCGTGCGGCTCTCCGCGGGGATGCCGTGCGCGAAGTCCATGCGCGGCAGCGGCTGCGGCGCGACGAGGAGCGTGGCCGCGCGATTGACCAGCGAGATCGCCAGCTGGCTCGTCGCGATCGCGAGCAGCACGACGAGCAGCACGATGGCCGACGGCGAGTCGACCTCGAGCGGGACGGCCAGCGCGAAGCTGAGCGCGAGCGTGATCGCGACGATCGCGCCCAGGTACGGCAGCAGCCGCAGCCGGCCGGCGCGCGCGCGGAGGCGCCCGAGCCACGGCATGCGTGCGCCGATCGCGCGTTCGAGCCCGGGGCGGCCGGCGTCCACCAGGTGGTAGCCGACGTGCCAGGCCGGCTCGCTCGCATCGCGCGGTGCCGCCGCCGCCCGCTCCACCGCCTTGCGCGCGACCTCGAGCTCGCTTGCCGTGCTGCGCCGCGCGAGCTCCTCCACCGCGTGGCGATAGCGGTCGCGCGTCGCGAAGTCCATCTGCGCGTAGACGCCCGACGGATCCTGCCCGAGCGCGTGTTCGACGAGGCTCATCGCCTCGACGAAGGCGCGCCAGTCGAGTGCGGCCAGCTCGCGCAGGCTGCCGATGCTGTTGCTGACGAGCACCTCGTCGGTGGCCTGGCGCCGGTTCTCCCGGCGCACCTGCTGCTCGATCGTCAGGCCCGCTTCGGCCAGGTGCTGCTCGATCCAGGTGAGCGGCAGCGCGAGCGAAGGGCTGCGGCCCTGCAGCCGCCGCGCGAGCACGGCGACGAACGCGCTCCCCAGCGGCGGGTCGGAGCGTGCCATGTCGGCGACGACGACGATGACGTTCTTCGGATCGCGTTCCGCGGTCTCGATCATCGTGTCTGCCCAGCGGTCGGCGAGGTCGCGTTCGCGGTGGCTGCGCTCCATGCGCAGTGCGGCACCCGCCAGCTTCTCGATCAGCGCCAGGCGCAGCATGATCGGGATCGCCCACAGCTCGCCGAGTCGCAGCGGTTCGACCGTCTGGTACGACTCGACGAAGCGCCGCAGGCTCTCCATGTCGACGCGTCCGTCGGCGTGCGAGATGCTCTCGATCGCGAGGTCGTAGACCCGCGGCAGCGCGGCCGACGCGCCCTCGAGCAGGCGCGGCAGCTCGCGGCTGTAGCTCGCGGGAAGGTGCTGCCGCGCGATCCGGACGTGCTCCTCGACCAGGTAGAAATTGTCGAGCAGCCATTCGCCCGCCGGCGTCGTGCGGCGCGACTCGGCCACCGTGGCGCACAGCTGCTCCCACACCGAGACGAGGATCGCTTCGTTGTTCCCCAGCCGCTGCAGCAGGTCGTTCGGCCCGCGTCCGGCAGCGAGCTTGTGCTGGCGCGCCAGGCGCAGCCCGTGCTGCGCCATCTGGTCGGCCGTGTAGATCTCGGCCGTCTCCGACGGTTCGTCGCTGTCGATGGGCGCCGAGCGGATCGTCGTCACCCACGGGGCCCAGGCGGGCAGGTGCCAGAGGGAAGAGCTGCGCGAGGCGCTGCGGGAGCTGCGGGGAGACTTCAAGGCGGTCCTCGTTCGATCGCGCGAACGCGCCGCGGCCAGCCTGCAAACGGCATGCTTGCATCGGCGGCCGGCCGGTCGATTCTGCACCGGGCGCGACAGCCTCTCGCGAATAGCCGCCTCGAGGGCGGTGCATGGAAACCGGAACGACCGGTGGAAACGAGAGGGAGAGGAGAAGGCGCTGCGGGAAGACGCCGCGGGACAGGGAGCGGTCGTGCAGGAAACGAAACGGCCGCCTTGCGGCGGCCGTCGGGGACAGCGGGAAGCGGCGTGTCGCCGCGTCCGTGTCGCTTACAGCGGGCGGATCGCCGACGCCTGCAGGCCTTTGGGGCCCTGCTTGACGGCGAATTCGACGCGCTGCTGTTCCTGCAGCGTCTTGAATCCGCTTCCCTGGATCTCGGAGAAGTGCGCGAAGAGATCCGCGCTGCCGTCATCGGGGGCGATGAAGCCGAAACCCTTGGACTCGTTGAACCACTTGACCACGCCGGTCACTCGATTGCTCATG
>JBIQJM010000199.1:0-3072 GCA_044507525.1 Burkholderiales bacterium | reverse complement strand
GCACACCGGCTTTCCCGAGATGCTCGACGGGCGCGTGAAGACGCTGCACCCGAAGATCCATGGCGGGCTGCTCGCACGGCGCGAGCTGCAGGCGCACCGCGACGCCCTCGACGCGCACGGCATCGACCCCATCGACCTGCTCGTCGTCAACCTCTATCCGTTCGAGGCGACGGTCGCGCGCCCCGACTGCACGCTCGAGGATGCGATCGAGAACATCGACATCGGCGGACCGGCGATGGTGCGCTCCGGCGCGAAGAACTGGCGCGGCGTAGGCGTGCTCACCGACCCGGCGCAGTACGGTCCGGCGCTCGAGGAGATCCGCGCGAGCGGCGCGCTGAGCGAGGGCACTCGCTTCGCGCTCGCGGTCGCCGCCTTCGACGCGGTCGCCGTCTACGACGGTGCGATCTCCGACTACCTGTCGTCGCTGCAGCCCGACGGCACGCGCGCCGAGTTTCCCGGGCAGGTCAACGGGCGCTTCGTGAAGCTGCAGGACCTGCGCTACGGCGAGAATCCGCACCAGCGCGCCGCGTTCTACCGCGACCTGCACCCGGCGCCCGGCTCGCTCGTCACCGCGCAGCAGCTGCAGGGCAAGGAACTCTCGTACAACAACATCGCCGACGCCGACGCGGCATGGGAGTGCGTGAAGTCCTTCGACACGCCGGCCTGCGTCATCGTCAAGCACGCCAACCCCTGCGGCGCGGCGATCGGCCGCGACGCCGCCGACGCCTACGCGCGCGCGTTCCGCACCGACCCCACGTCGGCCTTCGGCGGAATCATCGCGTTCAACCGGCCGGTCGACGCGGACGCGGCGCGCGCGGTCTCGAAGCAGTTCGTCGAGGTCGTGCTCGCGCCGTCGTACACCGAGGACGCGCGCGCGGTCTTCGCCGCGAAGACGAACGTACGCGTGCTCGAGATCGCGCTCGACCGCGTGCGTGCCGACGGCGGCACCGACTGGGAACGCGGTCACAACGCGCAGGACGTCAAGCGCGTCGGCTCGGGGCTGCTCGTGCAGAGCGCCGACAACCACGCGCTGCGCCCGGACGAACTGAACGTGGTCACGCGCACCGCGCCCACCGACGCGCAGCGGCGCGACCTGCTCTTCGCCTGGCGCGTCGCCAAGTTCGTCAAGTCGAACGCGATCGTCTTCTGCGGCGACGGCGCCACGCTCGGCGTCGGCGCCGGCCAGATGAGCCGCGTCGACTCCGCCCGGATCGCGTCGATCAAGGCGGGCAACGCCGGCCTCGATCTCGCCGGCTCGGTCGTCGCCTCCGATGCGTTCTTCCCGTTCCGCGACGGGCTCGACGTGGTCGCCGACGTCGGCGCCATCGCCGTCATCCAGCCCGGCGGCTCGGTGCGCGACGACGAGGTCATCGCCGCCGCCAACGAGCGCGGCATCGCGATGGTGTTCACCGGCGTGCGTCATTTCCGCCATTGACCAGCGGCCGGCCGGCGTGGTGCGCATCCTCGGCATCGACCCCGGCCTGCGCATCACCGGCTTCGGCGTCATCGACGTCGACGGCACCCGGTTGCGCTACGTCGCCAGCGGCGTCATCCGCATCCCGGGCGGCAGCCTGCCCCCGCGGCTGAAGACGATCCACGACGGCATCGCCGACGTCGTCGCCGAATACCGCCCGAACAGCGCCGTCGCCGAGATCGTCTTCGTCAACGTCAACCCGCAGTCGACGCTGCTGCTCGGGCAGGCGCGCGGCGCGGCGATCACCGCGCTCGTCGCGCGCGGGCTGCCGGTGCACGAGTACACGGCGCTGCAGGTCAAGCAGGCGGTCGTCGGCTACGGGCGCGCCGCCAAGGCGCAGGTGCAGGAGATGGTGCAGCGCCTGCTGGCGCTGCCCGGCGTTCCGTCCACCGACGCCGCCGATGCCCTCGCCTGCGCGATCTGCCACGCGCACGCGGCGACGATGAGCGCGGCCGCCGCGGCGGCCGCCACGCGCACGGTGGCCGCGGGCGACGTCGACGCCGCGAAGCTGCCGGCGGCCGCCGGCCGCCGCGTCTCGCTGCGTCGCGGGCGGCTGCGGCTCGCCTGACGCTCCCCCTGCCGTCAGGCGGTACCATCCGCGCATGATCGGCCGCCTGCACGGAACCCTCCTCGAGAAACATCCCCCGACCGTGCTGGTCGACGTCGGCGGCGTCGGCTACGAGGTCGACGTGCCGATGAGCACGTTCTACGACCTGCCCGCGACCGGTGGACAGGTCACGCTGCTCGTGCAGCCGGTCGTGCGCGAGGACGCGCACCTGCTGTACGGCTTCCTGCGCGCCGAGGAGCGCGACGCGTTCCGACAGCTGATCCGCATCTCGGGCGTCGGCGCACGCACGGCGCTCGCGGTGCTCTCGGGGCTGTCGGTCGCCGAACTCGCGCAGGCGGTCGCGCGCCAGGAGGCGGGCCGCCTGCAGAAGGTGCCCGGCATCGGGAAGAAGACGGCCGAGCGCCTGCTGCTCGAGCTCCAGGGCAAGCTCGCGCCGGCGCCGGGTGAAGGGACGCGCGCGGCCGCCGTCGATGCGGGAACCGACGTGCTGCATGCGCTGCTCGCGCTCGGCTACTCCGAGCGCGAAGCCTCCGCGGCCGTGCGCCAGCTGCCCTCCGGCGTGGCCGTCTCCGAGGGCATCAAGCAGTCGCTGAAGCTGCTGGCGAAACCATGATCGAACACGACCGACTCGTCGCGGCCGCGCCCGCCTCTCCTTCGGAGGAGCTCGTCGAGCGCGCGCTGCGCCCGCGGCGCCTGGACGACTACGTCGGCCAGGCGAAGATCCGCGAGCAGCTCGAGATCTTCGTCGCCGCCGCGCGCGGCCGCTCCGAGGCGCTCGACCACCTGCTCCTCTTCGGCCCGCCCGGGCTGGGCAAGACGACGCTCGCGCACATCGTCGCCGCCGAGATGGGCGTGAACCTGCGCCAGACCTCGGGACCGGTGCTCGAGCGTCCCGGCGACCTCGCCGCGATCCTGACCAACCTCGAGCGCAACGACGTCCTCTTCATCGACGAGATCCACCGGCTGTCGCCGATCGTCGAGGAGATCCTCTATCCGGCGCTCGAGGACTTCCAGATCGACATCCTGATCG
>JBIQJM010000198.1:0-3073 GCA_044507525.1 Burkholderiales bacterium | reverse complement strand
AGCACGATGCGGCGAACGCCCTCTGCGCAGCGACCGGCGCGGCCGTCGGCCGGCAGGCACTGGAACACCGCGTTGTGCTCGCTGTCGATCGGCAGCACCGTGGCGCCGCCTTCGCGGCAGGCCTGCAGGAAGACGTCGCCGGCCATCACCAGCGATTCCTTGTTCGCGAGCAGGATGCGCTTGCCGGCGCGCGCGGCGGCAATCGCGGGGGCGAGCCCCGCGGCACCGACGATCGCCGCCATCACCGTGTCGACCTCCTCGTGCGCGGCGAGTTCGGCGAGCGCCGCAACGCCGGCGAGCACCTCGGTCTGCAGGCCGCTCGCGGCGACGCGGTCGGCGAGCGCGCGCGCCGCGTCGACGTCGGCGAGCGCCGCGTAGCGCGGCGCGAAGCGCAGGCACTGCTCGTGGAGCGCGTCGACCTGGCGCTGCGCAGCGAGCGCGAAGACGCGGTAGCGGCCGGGATGACGCGCGACGACGTCGAGCGTGCTGCGGCCGATCGAACCGGTGGCGCCGAGGATCGTGAGCGACTGCATGGCGCCGATTATCCCAGCAGCCGATGCAGCAGCACGGCGGCGGGCATCACCGGGACCAGTGCATCGATGCGGTCGAGCACGCCGCCGTGCCCGGGCAGCACGGTGCCGCTGTCCTTGACGCCCGCCTGGCGCTTGAGCAGCGATTCGTGCAGGTCGCCGACGATCGACAAGGCGGCGAGCGCGACCAGCGCGATCACGGCGCCGACCGCCGTCCATTCGTCGACGAGGCGCGCCGGCAACGTCGCCGCGAAGCGCGGCGCCGCCGCGACCGCCAGGCCGAGCGCGCCGACCGCGACGAAGCCGCCGATCGCGCCTTCGCGGCTCTTGCCGGGGCTGATCGACGGGGCGAGCTTGTGCCGGCCGATCGCGCGGCCGACGAAATAGGCGGCGATGTCGGCGACCCAGACGATCGCCATTGCCGTGAGCAGCGCGAGCGGGCCGATCTCGCGCAGGGCGACGAGCGCGACCCAGCAGGCGAGCAGCCAGCCGGCCGCGAGCGCGACGCCGCCGCCGCGCGCGTCGTGCGCGCGCAGGTGCAGGGGCCCGAGCAGCAGCCAGGCGAAGGTGGCTGCCGCGCAGACGACGAGGACGAAGGCCGGCGGCCAGCCCGCCGTCTCCCGCCAGGCGAGCAGCGCGATGCCGGCGGCGGCGAGCACCGCCGCCGCGACGCCGGCACGGCGCGCGTCGCCGAGCAGGCGCACCCATTCCCAGGCGGCCGCCGCCAGGAAGACCAGCGTGACGGCACCCCACACCCAGGAATCGAAGACGAAGATCGGCGGCAGCAGGATCGCCAGCAGCACCAGCGCGGTGACGATACGCTTGCCGAGCATCGACGCGGCCCGCTTCAGTGCACCGGCACGGGCGGCTTCAGCCCGGCTCGGCCGCCGAAACCTGCGCGCTCGTGCGACCGAAGCGACGCTCGCGCCGACCGAAGGATTCGATCGCGCGATCGAGCGCGGCGGCGTCGAAGTCGGGCCAGAAGGTGTCGGTGAAGTAGAGCTCGGTGTAGGCGAGCTGCCACAGGAGAAAGTTGCTGATGCGCTGCTCGCCGCCGGTGCGCACGAAGAGGTCGGGCTCGGGCGCGTAGGCCATCGCCAGGTGCGGCGAAAGCGCCTGCTCGCCGATGCGCTCGGGGTCGTCGGCGAGTTCGGGCTGCGCGCGAAGCATCGACTGCACCGCCTGCAGCACGTCCCAGCGCCCGCCGTAGTTCGCCGCCACGGTGAGCGTGAGGCGGCGGTTCGACGCGGTGCGCGCCTCCGCCTGCGCGATGAGCCGGCGCAGGCGCGGCTCGAAGGCCGACAGATCCCCGATGACGCGCAGCCGGATGCCGTTGGCGCGCAGCTGCGCGACTTCGCGCTCGAGCGCCGTGACGAACAGGCGCATCAGCAGCGAGACCTCGTCGGCCGGCCGGCGCCAGTTCTCCGAGCTGAACGCGAACAGCGTGAGGAACTCGACGCCGCGCAACGCGCAGGCCTCGACCGTCGCGCGCACCGCCTCGACGCCCTTCGCGTGCCCGGCCACGCGAGGCAGCCGCCGCTGCGTCGCCCAGCGCCCGTTGCCGTCCATGATGATGGCGACGTGCCGCGGGATCTCGCGCGGGCGCGGGACGGTGATCGTCGTGCTCGTAACGGGCATCATCGAGGCGCGCAGGCTCCCGGCAACCGTTCAGACGGTCATGATCTCGCGCTCCTTGACGTCGAGCATGCGGTCGATCTCGACGACGAAGCGGTCGGTGAGCTTCTGGATCTCGTCGACGGCGCGCCGCTCGTCGTCCTCGGAGATCTCCTTGTCCTTGACGAGCTTCTTCAGGTGCTCGTTGGCGTCGCGGCGCAGGTTGCGCACGGCGACCTTCGCCTGCTCGCCCTCGTGCTTGACGACCTTCGTGAGCTCGCGCCGGCGCTCCTCGGACAGCGGCGGCATCGGCACGCGGATGAGGTCGCCGGAGGTGGACGGGTTCAGCCCCAGGTCGGACTCGCGGATCGCCTTGTCGACGACCTGGACCATCTTCTTTTCCCACGGCTGCACGCCGAGCGTGCGGGCGTCCTGGACCGTGACGTTGGCGACCTGCCCGATCGGCACCGAGGTGCCGTAGTAGTCGACGTGGATGTGGTCGAGCAGCCCGGCGTGCGCCCGGCCGGTGCGCACCTTCGCAAGGCTCGTTCGCAGCGATTCGATCGACTTCTGCATCTTCTGCTCGGCCGATTCCCTGACTTCCGCAATGCTCATGATTCCTCCGCACAACGGTTCGCGCCGGCCGCGCCGCCGGCGGCGCGGCGCAATGCGCGGACCGACTCAAACATGGACCAGCGTGCCTTCGTCGTCGCTGCACAGCGCGCGCTGCAGCGCGCCTTCGCCGAGAATCGAAAAGACCTTGATCGGAAGCTTGCGGTCGCGGCACAGCGCGAATGCCGTCGCGTCCATCACCTTCAGGTGTCGCGCGATGACCTCGTCGAAGCTGATCCGCGCGAAGCGCTGCGCCGACGGATCGAGCATCGGGTCGGCGCTGTAGACGCCGTCGACCTTCGTCGCCTTCAGCACCA
>JBIQJM010000053.1:0-21617 GCA_044507525.1 Burkholderiales bacterium | reverse complement strand
TCGACGCCGCGCCGCCGCTGTCGGTGGCGACGTGGCTGCCGAAGAAGTACTTCAGTTCGAAGGTTCCGAACGGCGTGAGTATGTACTTGCGCGAGGTGACGCGCGAGACCGTCGATTCGTGCAGCGCGAGCGTGTCGGCGATCTCGCGCAGCACGAGCGGGCGCATCGCGACCGCTCCGTGCGAGAAGAACGAGCGCTGGCGTTCGACGATCGCCTGCGCCACGCGCAGGATGGTGTCGAAGCGCTGCTGCAGGTTCTTGATCAGCCACCGCGCTTCCTGCAGCTGTCCCGAGAGCCCGGCCGCGGCGCTGCGGTTGCGCTTGAGGATCTGCGCGTAGGCATCGTTCACCCGCAGGCGCGGCATCACCGCCGGATTCAGCGTCGCCGTCCAGCCGGTGCGCGTGCGGCGGGCGATGACGTCGGGAACGACGAAGCCGGCCTGGTCGGTGGCGAACGCGGCCCCGGGCCGCGGATCGAGCTGGCGGATCAGCGCCTGCGCGTCGCGCAACGCGTCGTCGTCGCAGCGAAGCGCGCGGCGCAGCCGCGAGAAATCCTTCGACGCGAGCGACTCGAGGTGACGGTCGACGATCGCGCGCGCGAGCCGCATCGTCTCCGCCGAGCGCGGGGCGCTCGAGCCCGCGCCGTCGGCCGCCCGGCGATCGAGCTGCAGCAGCAGGCATTCGCGCAGGTCGTGCGCGCCGACGCCCGCCGGATCGAAGCTCTGCAGCAGGCGCAACGCGGTGAGGAGTTCCGCTTCGGAGACGTCGAGCTCCGTCGGAAGCATCGCCGACACCTCGGCGAGCGACGATTCGAGCAGGCCGTCGTCGTCGAGCGCGTCGATGAGCAGCTGCACGAGTGCCCGGTCGCGCGGCGTGCAGCGCGTCGCCGCGAGCTGCTCGCCGAGGTGCTCGCGCAGCGACGTCGACGATGCCGCGAGCTGGGGGTATTCGCGCTCGTCGTCGTCGGCCGGCGCCCGGGCGCCGTCGGCGCTCCAGTCGCTTCCGCGGTCGTCGTCGTCGGAGCCGTTCCAGTCGCCGGGATTCCAGGCGTCGAAGTCGATGCCTTCGGCTTCCTCGGAGCGCGAAGCGGCGGGATCGTCGCCAGCCGCCGACGTCGCGCGGCCGTCCAGCGAGCCGCTCGCTGCAACGCGTACGCAGTCGGCGAGCGGGTCGTCGAGGCGTTCGAGCAGCGGATTGTCGGCGAGCGCCTGCTCGAGTTCCTGGTTCAGTTCGAGCGTCGACAGCTGCAGCAGGCGGATCGATTGCTGCAATTGCGGCGTGAGCGCCAACTGCTGCGTCTGCCGCAGCTGGAGCGACGGCTTCATCGACCGCTGCGCCTACATCGAGAAATGTTCGCCGAGGTAGTACCGGCGGACGTCTTCATTCTGAACGACCTCGTCCGGGCGACCGGAAGCAAGAACAGTACCAGCCCGAATGATATACGCGCGGTCGCAGATTCCAAGGGTCTCGCGCACGTTGTGGTCGGTGATCAGCACGCCGATGTGCCGGTCCTTGAGGAAACGCACGATGCGCTGGATCTCGATGACGGCGATCGGGTCGATGCCGGCGAAGGGTTCGTCGAGCAGGACGAAGCGCGGCGATCCGGCCAGCGCGCGCGCGATCTCGACGCGCCGGCGCTCGCCGCCCGACAGCGATTGCGCGCTGTTCGAGCGGATGTGCTCGATCTGCAGCTCGCCGAGCAGTTCCTCGAGGCGCGCGTCGACGTCGCGGCGGCTCAGCGGCCTGCCGCGCTCGCCGGTCTGCAGTTCCAGTACCGCGACGATGTTCTCCTCGACGGAGAGCTTGCGGAACACCGACGCCTCCTGCGGCAGGTACGACAACCCCAGTCGGGCGCGCCGATGGATCGGCAGGTGCCCGATCGGCGTGTCGTCGAGCTCGATCGTGCCGCCGTCGGAGGGAACCAGCCCGACGATCATGTAGAAGCAGGTCGTCTTGCCGGCACCGTTCGGACCCAGCAGCCCGACCACCTCGCCGCTGGCGACGTCGAGCGAGACGTCCTGCACGACCTTGCGGCCGTGGTAGGCCTTCATCAAGTGCCTTGCGACCAGCCGGCTGTCGGGACGGTCCGCCGCCGTGCGCCTGGTCATCGACCCGGGCCGTCCGGGGACGCCTGCAGTCGATCGGCCGGCTTCAGCGCAGCGGGCTCGGAGGGCTTCTGCGCCTTGCCGGAATTCTCGTCGCGCGGCTGGATCACGACGCGCACGCGCCCGCCCGGGTTCTGCGGGGTGCCGGCGCGTGCGTCTCCGCCCTCGACGGTGAAGAACTCCGTGCGCGACTCGTAGAGGATCTCGTTGCCGTGCACTTCGTCGAGCACGCGGCCGCCCTGCGTGCGGCGCAGCATCGCGTCGCGCTGCAGGAGGACGGTTTCGGCGCGGCCGTCGTAGTCGATCTGCCGCGCGTGGCCCTCGACCCACTGGTCGCCCTGGCCGTCGCGCTTCTGGCGGAAGCGCGCGGGCTCGCCGGTGGCGGTCGCGAACTGGAATCCTTCGGCGTCCTGGCGCACGACCAGGCGGTCGGCGAAGAGGCGGATCGTGCCCTTGGTGAGCACGACGTTGCCGATGAACACGTTCGTCTGCTTCAGGTCGTCGTACTGCATGCGGTCGGCTTCGACCTGCGTGGGCGCTTCGCTGTCGCCTTTCGCGGCGAAGGAGGCGGGTGCGACGACGAGGAGGGCGAGGGCGATGGCGAGCGCGCGCATGATCAGCGGGACGTTTGCGGCGGCTGCCAGGTGAGCTCGACCTGGGAATCGACCTTCAACGAGCGGGTCGCATTATCGAATTCCATTCCGACGCCCGTCAAGACGGAGGTCCCGCGCTCGATGCGCACCGGCAGGTCGCTGCGTGCGATCTCGGTCTCGCTGTAGATCGTCACCTCCTCGGTGCGGATCGTCATCTGCGGTTCGTTCTCGGTGGGGGCGCGCACGAGCACCACGTTGCCCGTCAGCACCGTTCGCGATCCGTCCTCGTTCGAGCGGCCCTGGTCGGCGCGCACCGTGACGCGTGGCCTGGCCGGGTCGACGCTGACGAGGACCGGCGAGCGGTACACGCTCGTGCCGTCTTCGGGGAAGTGCAGCAGGTGCTCGGCCGACATGCGGTACACCGGATCCCCGGCGACGTTGATGCGCGTGAAGACCGCGTCGTCGAGGAAGTAGTCGGGCTCGCCCGGCGGCGTGCGCAGGCCCGCGCGCGCTTCCTCGCGCTCGGAGATCAATGCGAGGTACCAGGTTCCGGCGGCCAGCCCGGCGAGCAGCACGAGCGAGATACCCGCGGCGAGATGGTCCCAGCTGCGCCGCCTGAGCCTCATCGCGTCGGAGTGCCGGCGTAGCGTTCGAGGGCTGCGTCGAAGTCGCCCCTGGCGCGCAGCAGGTGCTCGGCGAATTCGCGCACCGCGCCGCGGCCGGCCGGCAGCGTCGACACCCAGTGCGCTCGCTCGCGCACTGCGCGCGGGGCGTCGCTCACGGTGGCCGCGAAGCCCGCGATCGACATCGCGTGCAGGTCGGGCCAGTCGTCGCCGACGAACGCGCAGTCGGCGAGCCCGACATGGTGCGCTTCGCACAGCGCGCGAAGTGCCTGCGCCTTGTCGGCGACCCCCTGGTGCACCTCGTCGATGCGCAGCTCGGCGGCACGGGCCTCGACGATCGTCGAGCGACGGGCGGTGACGATGGCGACGACGATCCCCGCTTCGCGCAGCAGCCGCAGCCCGAATCCGTCGTGCACCGAGAACGCCTTCATCGCCTCGCCGCCGCCGCCGATGTACAGCCGTCCGTCGGTCAGCGTCCCGTCGACGTCGAAGGCGGCCAGCCGCACGCGCGCCGCCCGCACCCGGAGCGCCTCCGCCCGACCTGCCGCCTCGTCTCCCGCGTCGCCCACCGCCGCCTCCCGTCCCTGCACCCCTCACCCTCGAAGCTTCACGGCGCTCCTCACACCACCTTCGCCGCCAACAGATCGTGCACGTTCAATGCGCCGACGAGCCGCGCGTCGGCATCGACGACGAGCAGCTGCGTGATGCGCCGTTCCTCCATCACGCGAACGGCTTCGGCGGCCAGCGCGAGCGGGTCGATCGTCGCCGGGGAGCGGGTCATCACCGCGTCGATGCCCAGGCCGCGCAGGTCGCGGCCCTGCTCGAGCAGGCGACGCAGGTCGCCGTCGGTGAAGATGCCGGCGAGCGCTCCGTTCCCGTCGAGCACCGCGGTCATGCCCATGCGCTTGCGCGTGATCTCGATGATCGCGTCGACGACGCGTGCGTCGCTGCGCACGGCCGGCAGCGCGTCGCCGGAGCGCATGACGTCGCTCACCCGCGTGAGCAGGCGGCGCCCGAGCAGGCCGCCCGGGTGCGATCGCGCGAAGTCGTCCGGGCCGAAGCCGCGCGCGTCGAGCAGCGCCACCGCGAGCGCGTCGCCCAGCGCGAGCGCGGCCGTCGTGCTCGCCGTGGGAGCGAGGTTCAGCGGGCAGGCCTCGCGGTCGACGCGTGCGTTCAGGTGCACGTCGGCGGCGCGCGCGAGCGGCGAGGCGTCGTTGCCGGTGATCGCGATCAGCGGCGCGCCCTGGCGCTTGACGATCGGAACGATGGTGAGCAGTTCGTCGGTGCTGCCCGAGTTCGACAGCGCGACGAAGAGATCGTCGCGCGTGATCATTCCCAGGTCGCCGTGGCTCGCCTCGGCGGGGTGCACGAAGAACGAAGGCGTACCGGTCGAGGCGAGCGTGGCGGAGATCTTGCGCGCGACGTGCCCGGACTTGCCCATTCCGCTGACGACGACGCGGCCTCGGCACGCGAGGATCAGCCGGCACGCGTCGGCGAAGCGTTCGTCGATGCGCCGGGCGAGCCCGGCGACCGCGTCGGCCTCGATGCGCAGCACTTCGCGCGCGCGCGCGAGCAGGCGCTCGGACTCGATCCCGGGGGCAGGTGTCGCGTCGTCGGCAACGCGCGTTTCGCTCATCCGGGCGAGTATAAGGGCGCCCGGTTAGAATCGCGGGTTCGACGCACGACGCCCACTTTCGATGGCTGAGTTCCTCGCGCTGGATTCGGTCCGCTTCGGATACGGATCCCGCGTCATCCTGCACGACGTATCGATGCGCTTCGAGCGCGGCAAGGTCGTCGCGCTGATCGGGGGCTCGGGGTCGGGCAAGACCACGATCCTGCGCCTGATCGGCGGGAAGCTGCGCCCGCAGGGCGGGCGCATCGTATTCGACGGCCGCGACGTGCACGCGCTCGATCGGCACGACCTGTACCGGCTGCGCCGGCGCATGGGAATGCTGTTCCAGTTCGGCGCGCTGTTCACCGACCTCGACGCGTTCGAGAACGTCGCCTTTCCGCTGCGCGAGCACACCGACCTGTCCGAGGAGATGATCCGCGACCTCGTGCTGCTGAAGCTCGAGGCGGTCGGGCTGCGCGGCGCGGCCGCGCTGCACACCTCGGAGCTCTCCGGCGGCATGGCGCGTCGCGTCGCGCTCGCGCGCGCGATCGCGCTCGACCCGCCGCTCATCATGTACGACGAGCCGTTCACCGGTCTGGACCCGGTCGCCGTCGCCACCATTGCGCAACTCGTGCGCCGGCTGAGCGATTCGCTCGATTGCGCGTCGATCGTCGTCTCGCACGACATCGAGGACGCCTTCGCGATCGCCGACCACGTCTACCTGCTCGCCGGCGGCCGCGTGGCCGCCAGCGGCACGCCCGACGAGATGCGCGCCTCCGCCGACCCCAACGTGCGGCAGTTCCTCGACGCGCGCACCGACGGCCCGATCGCATTCCACTATCAGTCGCGGCCGCTTGCCGCCGACCTCGGGCTGCCTGCATGAAGGCACGCCTTCCATGACGCGCGCGCTGCTGCTGCCTTTCGTCTGGTTGCTCGATCTCCTCGCCTACACCGGGCGGGCGGCGCGCTTCTTCCTGAGGCTGTGCTGGCTCGCGCTGGAGGCGCTGCGCCGTCCGCGCCTGGTCCTCGACCAGGTCCACTTCGTCGGCAACTACTCGCTGTCGATCATCCTCGTCTCGGGCTTGCTGATCGGCTTCGTCCTCGGCCTGCAGGGCTACTACACGCTGCGTCGCTACGGTTCCGAGGAGGCGCTCGGCGTGCTCGTCACGCTGTCGCTGGTGCGCGAGCTCGGCCCGGTGGTCACGGCGCTGCTGTTCGCCGGACGCGCCGGCACCTCGCTCACCGCCGAGATCGGCCTGATGAAGGCGGGCGAGCAGATCGATGCGATGGAGATGATGGCGGTCGACCCGGTCGCCCGGGTGCTGGCGCCGCGCTTCGCCGCCGCCGTCATCGCCATGCCCCTGCTCGCCGCGCTGTTCTCGGCCTTTGGCGTGCTCGGCGGCTACCTGGTCGGCGTCGAGCTGATCGGCGTCGACCCGGGTGCGTTCTGGTCGCAGATGCAGGGCGGCGTCGACTGGCTCGCCGACGTCGGCAACGGCGTGGTCAAGAGCGTCGTCTTCGGCTTCACCGTCGCCTTCGTCGCGCTGTTCGTCGGCTACGAGGCAAGGCCGACGCCGGAGGGCGTGGCGCACGCGACGACGACGACGGTCGTCAGCTCGTCGCTGGCGATCCTCGCGCTCGACTTCATCCTCACCGCGCTGATGTTCAGTTCGACCTGAGCCGGCGCCGGAGCGAAACGCATGCGGAGATTCGTTCGATGAAACGTTCGGGAGTCGACCTGCTCGTCGGGCTGTTCGTGTTGCTCGGCTTCGCCGCACTCGCGTTCCTCGCGCTGCGCGCCGGCAACATGAGCAGCGCGCTCGGGCTCGGGCCCACGTACACTGCCACCGCCCGCTTCGACAACATCGGCGGGTTGAAGCCGCGAGCGGCGGTGCGCAGCGCCGGCGTCGTCGTCGGCCGCGTCGAGTCGATCCGCTTCGACGACCAGAGCTACCAGGCCGAGGTACTGCTCGCGCTCGACCAGCGCTTCCGCTTCCCGAAGGACTCGTCGGTGAAGATCCTCACGTCCGGACTGCTCGGAGAGCAGTACATCGGCCTCACCCCCGGCGGCGACGAGCAGATGCTCGCCGAAGGCGACCGCATCGTGCTGACGCAGTCGGCGGTGGTACTCGAGAACCTGATCGGCCAGTTCCTCTACGGCCGTGCTGCCGAAGGAGCGCCGCAGGAATGAACCGATCCCTACCGATGCGCCTGCTGTGCGCGTTGCTCTTCGCGAGCGCGATGGCGGGTTGTGCGACGACCGGCGCCGGCGACGGCGCCGCCTCCGGGCGCGATCCCCTCGAGCCACTGAACCGCGCCGTCTTCGAGTTCAACGACGCCCTCGACCGCGCGGTCGCCAAACCCGTCGCGCAGGCCTACGAAAAGGCGATTCCCGAGTTCCTGCGCGACATGGTCGGCAACTTCTTCGGCAATGCGCGCGACGTCTGGACGTCGGCGAACCAGTTGCTGCAGGGCAAGCCCGGGCACGCCGCTTCCGACGCCTGGCGGGTGGCGATCAACACCATGCTCGGCTTCGGCGGCCTGCTCGACATCGCCAGCGAGGCCGGCATCGAGAAGCACCACGAGGATTTCGGGCAGACGCTGGGCCGCTGGGGCGTCCCCGCCGGGCCGTTCATCGTGCTGCCGGTGCTCGGGCCTTCGTCGTTGCGGGACGCGCCGGCACGCGGCGTCGACCTCTGGGCCGATCCGTTGCGCACGATCGATTCGCGCGGCCAGCGCAACAACGCCTTCCTGTTGCGCGGGATCGACGACCGGCAGCGCCTGCTGGACGCGGAGCAGATCGTCAACGAGGCGGCGCTCGACCGATATTCTTTCATCCGGGACAGCTGGTTCCAGGTGAGGCGGAACCAGGTGTACGACGGCAATCCGCCGCCGGCGTACCAGGACGACACCGACTGGCTCGACGAGCTCGAGAGAGAGGAGTCGGGTCGCGAGGGCGCCGGCCGGGGCGCGCCCGCCGATGCGCCGGCGGTCGAAAGGAGGTGATCGAGATGCACGCTTCGGTTCCGTTTCTTTCCGCGGCGACGACCGCGGCCGCATGGCGTGCCGCAGCGCGCGCACTGCGGCCCGTCTGGGTGCTCGCTGCCTGCGTGCTGCTCGCCGCCGGCGCGGCGCGCGCGGCGGAGGCGCCCAACGAGCTGATCAGCCGGTTGAGCGACGAGGTGCTCGAGCGCATCACTTCGGACTCCGCGCTGAAGGCGGGCGACCCGCGCAAGATCGACGAGCTCGTCGACGGCATCGTCATGCCGCACGTCGACTTCCAGCGGATGACGGCGCTCGCCGTCGGCCGCCCATGGCGCGAGGCGACGCCCGAGCAGCGAAAGCAGCTGATGGACCTGTTCCGTACGCTGCTGATCCGCACCTATTCCGGTGCGCTTTCGCAGGTGGGCGACCAGAAGGTGCGCATGCGGCCGTTTCGCGCGAGCCCGGGCGACACCGACGTGATCGTGCGCAGCGAGGTGCTGCAGCCGGGCCGCGAGCCGGTGCAGCTCGACTACCGGATGCGCAAGGTCGGCGAGGCGTGGAAGATCTACGACGTCAACGTGCTCGGTGTCTGGCTCGTCGAGACCTACCGCACGCAGTTCGCACAGGAAGCCTCCGGCGGCGGCGTCGAGGCGCTGATCGGCAGCCTGCAGGAGAAGAACCGGCAGCTGGCCGCCGCCAACGGCAAGGCGTCCTGAGCCCGTGTCGACCGTGGCCTCGCCCCAGCCGGCAGCGATGTCGCCGGCGTCCGGATCGGCGGCCTGGCGATTTCCGGCGGAGGTCCGCTTCGACAACGCGCGCGAGGTCGTCGAGGCCGCGTCGGTCGCGCTCGAGGCGCCCGCGCCGCGCTTCGACCTCTCCGGTTGCGAGCGCTTCGATTCTTCGCTGCTCGCCGTGCTGCTCGAGCTCGAACGCCGCGCGGCCGCGCGCGGGCGCAAGTGCTGCTTCGAGTCGCCCGCCGAGAAGCTGCTGAGGCTCGCCGTGCTGTACCGCGTCGATTCGCTGCTGTTCGAGCAGGCGCTCGAGTCCGCACTGGCGCAGGTGCGCGCGTCGCCGCCGCCCGGGCGATGACCAGGCCCGCAATCGACGTTCGCTCCGTGGTCAAGCGCTACGGCGCGTTCGAGGCGCTGCGCGGCGTCTCGCTGTCGATCGAGCAGGGCGAGTTCTTCGGGCTGCTCGGGCCCAACGGCGCCGGCAAGACCTCGCTGATCTCGATCGTCGCCGGCCTGAGCCGTGCCACCTCGGGCAAGGTCGAGGTGATGGGGCACGACGTGGTCGACGATTTCCGCGCCGCGCGCCGGGCGCTCGGCGTCGTGCCGCAGGAGCTCGTCTTCGACCCGTTCTTCACGGTTCGCGAGACGCTCGAGATCAGCTCGGGCTACTACGGCATCCGGCGCAACGACGACTGGATCGACGAGATCCTCGAAAGCCTCGACCTTCGATCGAAGGCCGAGGAGAACATGCGCGCGCTGTCGGGCGGCATGAAGCGCCGCGTGCTCGTCGCCCAGGCGCTCGTGCATCGCCCGCCGGTGATCGTGCTCGACGAGCCGACCGCCGGCGTCGACGTCGAGCTGCGCCAGGGCCTGTGGACCTTCATCCGGCGCCTGAACCGCGACGGCCACACGATCGTGCTGACGACGCACTACCTCGAGGAGGCCGAGGAGCTGTGCGGGCGCATCGCGATGCTCAAGCAGGGCTCGATCGTCGCGCTCGACCGCACCGAGTCGCTGCTGCGCCGTTTTTCCGGTACGCAGCTGCAGCTGCGCCTGTCGGGCGCGCCGCTGCCGGCCGCGCTCGAGTCGCTGCGCGTCGTCGACGCGGTGTCGCCGGCGCCCGAGGGGACCGAGACGCTTCGCATCGACAGCTACCAGGACGTCGAGACCGTGCTGGCCGGCCTGCGCGAGGCCGGCTGCACGATCGACGAGATGGAGCTGCAGCGTACCGATCTCGAGGACGTGTTCGTGCAGCTGATGAAGGAAACGCGCTGATGGAGCACGACACGCCCGAGCAGGAGATCGGCAACGAGGCGCCGCGCGGTGCGTCGCGCCCGGCGCCGGGCTTCGCCTGGCAGGGCTTCTACACGCTGTTCCGCAAGGAGCTGCTGCGCTTCTACAAGGTGGGCTTCCAGACGGTCGGCGCGCCGATCCTCACGTCGCTGCTGTACCTGCTGATCTTCTCGCACGTGCTCGAGGAACGCGTCCAGGTCTACGACGGCGTGAGCTACACCGCCTTCCTCGCGCCCGGGCTCGTGATGATGGCGGTGCTGCAGAACTCCTTCGCCAATACCTCGTCGTCGATGATCCAGAGCAAGATCACCGGCAACATCGTGTTCGTCCTGCTGACGCCGCTGTCGCACCGGGAGATCTATGCGGCGTACGTGCTCGCGGCGATGGTCCGCGGGCTCGTCGTCGGCATCGGCGTGCTGCTCGTGACCGCGTGGTTCGCGCGGCTGTCCTTCCATGCGCCGCTGTGGATCCTGCTCTTCGCGGTCCTGGGCAGTGCGATTCTCGGTACAATGGGCCTCATCGCCGGGATCTGGGCCGAGAAGTTCGATCAGATCGCAGCGTTCCAGAACTTCATCGTGATGCCCGCCACTTTCCTGTCGGGCGTCTTCTACTCGGTGAAGTCGCTGCCTGCGTTCTGGCAGACGCTGTCGCACCTGAACCCGTTCTTCTACATGGTCGACGGATTCCGCTACGGATTCTTCGGCGCTTCCGACATCGCACCGGGCGTGAGCTTCGTCGTGATCGTCGTCACGCTGGCCGTCGTGTCGACGGTCGCGCTGCGGCTGCTCTCCCGCGGATACCGGCTGCGCCTCTGAGAATGTCCTTCTGAAGGTCCTCGCCGCCGGTCTCCCGGCCCTGTCCCGATTCAACCGAGTTCGATCCGGATTTCGCCATGGTCACACCCGAGAATGTCCGCAGCTACATCGCCGCAGGCCTCGATTGCGAGCACCTGGAGGTCGACGGGGACGGTCGGCACTTCCAGGCGATCATCGTTTCGAAAGCCTTCGAGGGCAAGCGGCCGGTGCAGCGACACCAGCTCGTCTACCGCGCGCTCGGCGACCGGATGCGCGAGGAAGTGCACGCGCTGTCGATGAACACCCTGACGCCCGAGGAGTGGGCCGCGCTGCAGTGAGCGGGCCGCGTGCGCTCCCGGGCAACCGAGAGCGCGCATGCCATTCGCCGACATGGACAAGCTGAGAATCGAGGGAGGCCGGCCGCTTCGCGGCGAGGTCGAGGTCGCCGGTGCGAAGAACGCCGCGTTGCCGATCCTGTGCGCGTCGCTGCTCGTCGGGGACGCCGTCGAGCTGTCGGGCGTGCCGCAGCTGCACGACGTCGCCACGACGCTGCGGCTGCTCGGGCGGCTCGGCGCCGTCGCCGAGCGCCACGGCGCGTCGGTGTGCGTCGACGCCTCGCGCGTCGACTCGGTCGAGGCGCCCTACGAACTCGTCAAGACGATGCGGGCGTCGATCCTCGTGCTCGGCCCGCTGCTCGCGCGCTTCGGCGAGGCGCGCGTCTCGCTGCCCGGCGGCTGCGCGATCGGCCAGCGCCCGGTCGACCAGCACCTGAAGGGGCTGCAGGCGATGGGCGCGCAGATCGCGATCGAACACGGCTACGTCGTCGCGCGCGCATCGAGTCTCGTCGGTGCGCGCATCGTCACCGAGATGGTCACCGTCACCGGCACCGAGAACCTGATGATGGCGGCCACGCTCGCCGAGGGCGAGACGGTGATCGAGAACGCCGCGCGCGAGCCCGAGGTGGTCGACCTCGCCCGCGCGCTCGTCGCGATGGGCGCGCGCATCGCAGGGGCGGGCACCGACCGCATCGTCGTGCACGGCGTGGAGCGCCTGCACGGCGCGGCCCATCGCGTGATGCCCGACCGCATCGAAGCGGGCACCTTCCTGTGCGCGGTCGCCGCCACCGGCGGCGACATCGTGCTGCGCAACGCACGGCCCGACACCATGGACGCCACGCTCGAGAAGCTGCGCGAAGCCGGCGCGCGCATCGACTGCGCCGACGACTTCATCCGGCTGGGGATGCCGCGCCGCGCGCGTGCCGTCGACGTGCGCACGGCGCCGTATCCGGCCTTCGCCACCGACATGCAGGCCCAGTTCATGGCGGTGAACTGCGTGGCCGAGGGAACCGGCGTCGTCACCGAGACGATCTTCGAGAACCGGTTCATGCACGTGCTCGAGCTGCAGCGACTCGGCGCCGACGTCGCCGTCGAGGGAAACACGGCGGTCGTGCGCGGCGTGCCGACGCTCTCGGGTGCCCGCGTGATGGCCACCGACCTGCGTGCGTCGGCGGGGCTGGTCATCGCCGGGCTCGTCGCCGAAGGCGAGACGGTCGTCGACCGCATCTACCACCTCGATCGCGGCTACGAGCGGATGGAGACGCGGCTGCAGTCGCTCGGCGCCCGCGTCGAGCGCATCGACGGCCGGGCCGACCCGGGCGAGGGCGTCGGGTCGCCGCCGGCCGTCGCCGAGCTCGTCGAGGCGAGCCGATGATCACGCTGGCCCTGTCGAAGGGGCGGATCTTCGACGACACGGCACCCTTGCTCGAAGCGGCGGGCATCCCGCTGAACGCCCCGGCGAACGGCTCGCGCAAGCTCATCCTGCCCACCGCCGACCCCGGCCTGCGCCTGATCATCGTGCGCGCCTCGGACGTCCCCACCTACGTGCAGTACGGCGCCGCCGACATCGGCGTCGCCGGCAAGGACGTGCTGCTCGAGCACGGCGGCGAGGGTCTCTATCAGCCGATCGATCTCGGCATCGCGCGCTGCCGCCTCTCGGTGGCCACGCGCGAGGATTTCGACTACGCGCGCGCGGTACGGCGCGGCGCACGGCTTCGCGTCGCCACCAAGTACGTGAAGACGGCGCGCGAGCACTTCGCCGGCAAGGGGGTGCACGTCGATCCGATCAAGCTGTACGGTTCGATGGAGCTCGCGCCCCTGGTCGGGCTGGCCGACGCGATCGTCGACCTCGTCAGCACCGGCAGCACGCTGCGGGCGAACCACCTGGTCGAGGTCGAGGAGATCATGCCGATCTCGGCGCGGCTGATCGTCAACCAGGCTTCGCTCAAGACGCGCGCCGCGCAGCTCGAGCCGCTGCTCGATGCGCTCGCCCGCGCGACGCGACGATCGCCGCACGAGGCAGCGCGCGGCGCCGCCGCCTCTTCGGCATGAGCACGGTGCAGCCGGCGCGCCTCGACAGCCGCGCCCCCGATTTCGCCGAGCGGCTCGCCGCGCTGCTCGCGTACGAGCCCGCGCAGGACGACGCGATCGAGCGCGTCGTCGCGCAGATCGTCGCCGACGTGCGCCGCCGCGGCGACGAGGCGGTGCTCGAGTACACGCGCCGCTTCGACCGGATCGACGCGACGACGATGCAGGCGCTCGAGCTGCCGCGCGAGGAACTGCAACGCGCGCTCGACTCGCTCGCACCCGCCGACAAGGACGCGCTGCACGCCGCCGCGGCACGCGTGCGGCGCTACCACGAACACCAGCTGGCCCGATCGTGGTCCTACGTCGAGGAAGACGGCACGCGGCTCGGGCAGCGCGTGGGTCCGATCGACCGGGTCGGGCTCTACGTTCCGGGGGGCAAGGCCGCCTATCCGTCGTCGGTGCTGATGAACGCGCTGCCCGCACGCGTCGCCGGCGTGCGCGAGCTCGTGATGGTCGTCCCCACGCCCGACGGCGTGCGCAACCCGATGGTGCTCGCCGCCGCCTGCGTCGCCGGAGTCGATCGCGTGTTCACGATCGGCGGCGCGCAGGCGGTCGCCGCGCTCGCCTGGGGCACCGCCACCGTGCCCGCCGTCGACAAGATCGTCGGTCCGGGCAATGCGTACGTCGCCGAGGCGAAGAGACGCGTCTTCGGCACCGTCGGCATCGACATGATCGCCGGCCCGTCGGAGATCCTCGTCCTGTGCGACGGCAGCACCGATCCCGACTGGGTCGCGATGGACCTGTTCTCGCAGGCCGAGCACGACGAGATGGCGCAGGCGATCCTGCTCACGCCCGACGCGGCCTTCGCCGACGGCGTCGGCCGTTCCATCGCCCGACTGCTGCCGACGATGCCGCGACGCGCGATCATCGAGCGCTCGCTCGCCGACCGCGGCGCGATCGTCGTCGTGCGCACCATGGAAGAGGCCTGCGACATCGCGAACTCCATCGCCGCCGAGCACGTCGAGGTGTCGGCACGCGACGCCGCGCGCTGGGTCGAGCGCATCCGGCACGCCGGCGCGATCTTCCTCGGGCCGTGGTCCTCCGAGTCGCTCGGCGACTACTGCGCGGGTCCCAACCACGTCCTGCCGACCATGCGCACTGCGCGCTTCTCGTCGCCGCTGGGCGTCTACGATTTCCAGAAGCGCACGAGCATCATCGAGGCCTCGCGGCGCGGCGCACGAACGCTCGGGAAGATCGCCGCCACGCTGGCGCGGGCCGAAGGGCTCGAAGCGCATGCGCGCAGCGCCCTGCTGCGCGCCGAGGCGGAGGAATCCGCCGCGCAGGACGGCGGCTCGGCGGCTGCCGCGCCTGCCGCCACGACGTCCTCGGGGTCGGCGTCTTCCGGGTCCGCATCCGCCGGGTCCGGCGGCGCGCTCGACCCGATCCGTCCCGAGATCGTCGAGATGAGCGGCTACAAGGTGCTCGACTCTACGGGCATGGTGAAGCTCGACGCGATGGAGAACCCGTACCGGCTGCCGCCCGAGTTGCGCCGCGCGCTCGGCGAGCGGCTCGGCGAAGTGCCGATCAACCGCTATCCGGCGCCGGTTCACGCCGCGCTCGAGCAGGCGATCCGCGACGCCTTCCGGATCCCCGGAGACGCCGGCCTGCTGCTCGGCAACGGTTCCGACGAGCTGATCACGATGATCGCCGTTGCCGTCGCGCGTCCCGGTGCCGTGCACCTGGCGCCGCAGCCCTCGTTCGTCATGTACGAACTGTCGGCCCGGCTGATGGGCAGCCGTTTCGTCGGCGTGCCGCTGCGCGCCGACTTCTCCCTCGACGTCGACGCGATGCTCGCGGCGATCGCCGAGCACGCCCCGGCCGTCGTCTGGCTCGCGCATCCGAACAACCCGACCGGCAACGCCTTCGCGCCCGAAGCGATCGAAGCGGTGCTCGCCGCCGCTCCGGGGCTCGTCGTGATCGACGAGGCCTACCAGCCCTTCGCGCAGGACACCTGGATGCCGAAGCTGCGCGGGAACGAGCGCCTCGTCGTGCTGCGCACCGTCTCGAAGCTCGGACTCGCCGGGCTTCGCCTGGGCTACCTGGCGGCGGCGCCGCGCTGGGTCGAACAGCTGCAGAAGGTGCGTCCGCCGTACAACGTGAACGCCCTGACCGATGCCGCCGCGCGTTTCGCCCTCGAACACCTGGACACGCTCGAGGAGCAGGCCGCGCGCATCCGCGACGGGCGCGAGCTGCTCGCGCGGCGGCTGCGCGAGCTGCCCGGCGTCGAGGTATTCCCGTCGCGGGCGAATTTCGTGCTCGTCCGGGTTCCCGACAGCGTGCGCGCCGAGCGCGGGCTGCGCGACCGGGGGCTGCTGATCAAGGACGTCGGTAGAATGCACGAGCTGCTGCGCAACTGCCTGAGGCTGACGGTCGGCACCGAGGAAGAGAACCGTCTGCTGCTCGAGGCGCTGCGCGAATCGCTCTAGGGCACGTTCACCGCCGCGCGGCCCGCCGCGTCGATCCCGTTTCCGGAACCGTCATGCGTAGCGCCGAAGTCTGCCGCAACACCGCCGAAACCCGCGTACGGGTCTTCGTGAACCTCGACGGAACCGGCGAGCGCAAGCTCGCCAGCGGCGTCGCGTTCCTCGACCACATGCTCGACCAGATCGCCCGCCACGGGCTCGTCGACCTCGAGGTCGAATGCGAGGGCGACCTGCATATCGACGCGCATCACAGCGTCGAGGACATCGGCATCACCCTCGGGCAGGCGGTGGCGCGTGCGATCGGCGACAAGAAGGGCATCCGCCGCTACGGGCACGCCTATGTACCGCTCGACGAGGCGCTCACGCGCGTCGTCGTCGATTTCTCGGGTCGCCCCGGGCTGGAGTGGAACGTGCCGTTCACGCGGGCGCTCATCGGCAGCTTCGACGTCGACCTCGCCGCCGAGTTCTTTCGCGGCTTCGTCAATCACGCACAGGTGACGCTGCACGTCGACAACCTGCGCGGGCAGAACGCGCATCACCAGTGCGAGACCGTCTTCAAGGCCTTCGCGCGTGCGCTGCGCGTCGCCGTCGAGCGCGACGAACGGGTGGCCGGCCGCATTCCTTCGACGAAGGAAGCGCTCTAGTCGGGCGGCGATGATCCAGGCGCAAGCGGTACGCGGCACGTGAGCTCGATCGCCGTCGTCGACTACGGAATGGGCAACCTGCGCTCGGTCGCGCGTGCGCTCGAGCACGTCGCGCCCAAGGCGCGCGTCGTCGTCACTTCGAGCGCGGCCGAGATCGACGCCGCCGGGCGCGTCGTCTTCCCGGGCCAGGGCGCGATGCCCGACTGCATGCGCGAGCTCGATCGCGCCGGATTGCGCGAGGCGGTGCTGCGCGCGACGCGGGCGAAGCCGCTGTTCGGCGTGTGCGTCGGCGAGCAGATGCTCTTCGAGCGCAGCGAGGAGGGCGACACGCCCGGGCTCGGCGTGCTTCCCGGCGACGTGCGCCGGCTGCCGGCCCGATCGCCCGAGGGCGTCCGCGTGAAGGTCCCGCACATGGGGTGGAACCGCGTGCGCCAGGTGCGCGAGCACGCGCTGTGGAGCGGCGTTCCCGACGACACGTATTTCTATTTCGTGCACAGCTATCGCGTCGTTCCCGCGCAGCCCGAGTCGATCGTCGGCGAAAGCGTGCACGGGGTGCGCTTTACCTGTGCGGTGGCGCGGGATAACATTTTCGCGACACAGTTCCACCCGGAGAAGAGCGCCGGGAACGGCCTGAAGCTCTACGAGAATTTCGTCCGCTGGCAGCCCTGATCCGCCGCGCATCGTGCCGGATGCATCATGCCGGCTGCCTTCTTCCCACCCCCAGTCCGTCCACCCCCGAGATGCTGCTGATTCCCGCCATCGACCTGAAGGACGGCCGTTGCGTACGGCTGAAGCAGGGCGACATGAACGACGAAACCGTCTTCTCCGACGATCCCGAGGCCGTCGCCCGCGAGTGGGTCGAGCAGGGCGCCCGTCGCCTGCACCTGGTCGACCTGAACGGCGCAGTGGCCGGCAGGCCGCGCAACGAGGGCGCCATCCGCGCGATCGTCGACGCGGTCGGGAGCACGATCCCGGTGCAGGTGGGCGGCGGCATCCGCGACCTCGACACGATCGAGCGCTACCTCGACGACGGCATCAGCTACGTGATCATCGGGACCGCCGCGGTGAAGAATCCCGGTTTCCTGCACGACGCGTGCAGTGCCTTTCCCGGGCAGATCATCGTCGGGCTCGACGCGCGCGACGGCAAGGTGGCCACCGACGGCTGGAGCAAGCTCACCGGGCACGACGCGCTCGATCTCGGGCGCAAGTTCGAAGGCTATGGAATCGAGGCCGTCATCTACACCGACATCGGGCGCGACGGGATGCTCACCGGCGTGAACATCGAAGCCACGCTGCGGCTCGCGCGCGGCCTGCGCGTTCCGGTCATCGCGTCGGGCGGCTTCGCCGGCATCGACGACGTCGAGCGGCTGTGCGAGATCGAGGACGAAGGCGTCGAGGGCGCGATCCTCGGGCGCGCGCTCTATGAAGGAAAGATCGATTTCCGCGAGGCGCAGGAACGTGCCGACGAGCTCGGCAGCTGAGCGCGCCGAGGCCGCAGGGCGCGCACAGGAGCGGCAGGTGCTCACCAAGCGCATCATCCCGTGCCTCGACGTCACCGCCGGACGCGTCGTCAAGGGCGTGAACTTCGTCGAGCTGCGCGACGCCGGCGACCCGGTGGAGATCGCGCGCCGCTACGACGAGCAGGGCGCCGACGAGATCACGTTCCTCGACATCACCGCGTCGAGCGACGAGCGTGACCTCATCCTGCACGTCATCGAGTCGGTCGCGTCGCAGGTCTTCATTCCGCTCACCGTCGGCGGCGGCGTGCGCGTCGTCGAGGACGTCCGCCGGCTGCTGAACGCAGGCGCGGACAAGACGTCGATCAACACGGCCGGCGTGCAGAACCCGCGCCTGATCGCCGACGCCGCCTCGCGCTACGGCTCGCAGTGCATCGTCTGCGCCATCGACGCGAAGGCGCGGCCCGGCGGCGGCTGGGAGGTGTACACGCACGGCGGGCGTCGCCCCACCGGGCGCGACGCGATCGAATGGGCGCGCGAGGTCGAGCGCCTCGGCGCCGGCGAGATCCTGCTGACGAGCATGGACCGCGACGGCACGCGCGAAGGCTTCGACGTCGCGCTCACGCGCGCGGTCTCCGATGCCGTCGGCATCCCGGTGATCGCCTCGGGCGGGGTCGGGAACCTGCAGCACCTGGTCGACGGCATCGTCGACGGACACGCCGATGCGGTGCTCGCCGCGAGCATCTTCCACTTCGGCGAATTCACGATCGGCCAGGCCAAGCGATACATGGCCGAGCGCGGCGTGGCCGTGCGCCTCGAGGAACGCGATCCGTCCGACGCACGGGAAGCGCAGCGATGAACGGTGCCGGCAACGCGGACGACGGCAGCTGGCTCGACGCGGTGTGCTGGAACGACGACGGCCTCGTCGCGGCCGTCGCGCAGGACGCGGCGAGCGGCGAGCTGCTGATGCTCGCGTGGATGAACCGCGAATCGCTTGCCGAGACGGCGGCCACCGGCCGCGCGGTCTACTGGTCGCGCTCGCGCGCCCGACTGTGGCGCAAGGGCGAGGAATCGGGACACGTCCAGCACGTGCGCGAGATCCGGCTCGACTGCGACGGCGACGCAGTGCTGCTGAAGGTGGAACAGCAGGGCGGCATCGCCTGCCACACCGGACGCCGCTCGTGCTTCTTCCGCAGGCTCGACGATGCCCGCTGGCACGAGGTCGACCCGGTGTTGAAGGATCCGGGCGAGATCTATCGATGACGAACGGCGCTTCCTCCCCACGGCCATCGAGCGGCGAGGTGCTCGAGCGCCTCGCGGCGACCGTCCGCTCGCGGCAGGGTGCCGACCCCGGCACCTCGTACGTCGCCCGACTCTTCGCGAAGGGCCCCGACGCGGTGCTGAAGAAGATCGGCGAGGAAGCGACCGAGACCGTGATGGCGGCGAAGGACGGCGTCGCGCATCGCATCGTCGCCGAGACCGCCGATCTCTGGTTCCATTGCATCGTGCTGCTGGCGCAGCACGGCCTGTCCCCCGCCGACGTGCTCGACGAGCTCGCACGTCGCGAAGGGCTTTCCGGGCTCGACGAGAAAGCGAGTCGGGCAGCCGGCGCCGGGCGCTCGCTGCCCGGCGCCTCCAACCGACGAGAGGGCGAATGAGCACCGAACGTACCGACGCCTCGATCGCTGCGCGCGCCGACTGCCTGTTCTGCCGCATCGCCGGCGGCGAGATCCCGTCGCGCAAGGTCTACGAGGACGACGAGGTCCTCGCGTTCCACGACATCCAGCCCAAGGCCCCGATCCACTTCCTCATCGTCCCCAAGGCGCACTACGACAACCTCTACGATGCCGGCCTCGGGCAGCAGGCGCTGCTCGGGAAGATCTTCGGCCTGTGCGGCCGGCTCGCGCGCGAACAGGGGGCCGACGACGGGTTCCGGGTCGTCGTGAACAACGGCCGGGTCGGGCATCAGGAGGTGTATCATCTTCACGTTCACGTGTTGGGCGGCGCCGAGCCATTGGGCGCGGCAATGACCCGCCTCTGACAGGAGTCCGCAATGGGGACCATGAGCATCTGGCACTGGCTCATCGTGCTGGTGATCATCCTGCTGGTCTTCGGAACGAAGAAGCTGCGCAACATCGGCACCGACCTCGGCGGTGCGGTGCGCGGCTTCAAGGAAGGCGTACGGGAAGGCACCGAGGGCGCGGAGAAGGATCCGCAGACCGCGAAAACGATCGACGTCGACGCGCGGGAGAAGGGCTGAGCGCGCGCAGCGAATCGCGCCACGAAGGAACGCCGCCGGGCGATTCCCTTCCGAGTGCAGCCGGCCGGCCGCCGCCGCAGTGCGCGCGCCGAACGTGTTCCGCGGCCGGTCAGTGAGGCAACACCATGTTCGATTTCGGTTTCACCGAGATGGTCGTAGTCGCCGTCGTCGGTCTGATCGTGCTCGGCCCGGAGAGGTTGCCGAAGGTCGCCAAGCAGGCCGGGCAGTGGCTCGGCAAGCTGCAGCGCTACGTGGCCGACGTGAAGTCCGACATCAACCGGCAGATGGAGCTCGACGAGCTGCGCAAGCTGCAGACCGAAGTGAGCGACGCTGCACGCGACCTGAAGGGGTCGTTCGAGTCGGCGGTCGGCGACGCGCAATCGCAGTTCGACGCGATCAATTCCGACCTGCAGGGCGGCTCGTCGTCGCCATCGTCCGATCCGGCTCCGGTCACCGACTGGGACCAGGTCTACACGCACCGGCGTACGCGCGATCGCATCAAGGAGCGCCGCCTCGAGCGCGAGCGTGCGCTCGGCCAGAAGCGTCCGGCGTCCCGCCGCTGACACCCCCCGGGCCTGCCGCCGACTCCCGATGAGCCAGGAAGAAAGTTTCGTCTCGCACCTGGTCGAGCTGCGCGACCGCCTGATCCGCTCGCTGGCGGTCGTGCTCGTGCTCTTCGGGATCTGCTTCTACTTCTCCGGCGACATCATGAAGTTCCTCTCGCTGCCGCTGTACGAGGCGCTGCCGCCGGGGAGCAAGCCCATCTTCACCGACCAGGCGGGCGCGTTCTTCACGCTCACCAAGGTCTCGTTCCTGACGGCGGTGCTGCTGTCGCTGCCGTGGATCCTCTACCAGGCGTGGGCATTCGTCGCCCCCGGGCTCTACGAGCACGAGAAGCGCTTCGCGTTCCCGCTGATCGTCTCCAGCGTGTTCTTCCTGGTCGTCGGTATCGGCTTCGCGTACCTGTTCGTGCTGCCGGCGGCCTACAAGTTCTTCTTCGCCTTCGCGTCGCGCACCGGCGCCGACATCCTGCAGGACCTGCAGAAGTACTGGGACTTCACCCTCGCGATCTTCTTCGGCTTCGGGCTGACCTTCGAGGTTCCGGTCGCGCAGATGCTGCTCGTGAAGATGGGCCTCGTCACCACCGATCAGCTGAGGGCCGCCCGCCGCTACGTGGTCGTCGGCGCCTTCGTCGTCGCCGCGGTGCTCACGCCGCCCGACGTGCTCAGCCAGTTCATGCTCGCGATCCCGCTCATCATCCTCTACGAGCTCGGCATCTTCCTCGCCGGCTTCATCAAGGCGCGCAGCACGGCGCCGCTGGAAGAGGCGAAGGCGGAGTAGCCGGCCGCCTGCTTCACCCCCGCGGCGACGGTCTCTTGCCGACGCGAATCGGCAGTTCGACCGTCCGGCCGTCGCGCAGGAAGTGGAAGGGAACGGTCGAGCCGGGTTTCAGCTGTGCGATCACGTCGAGCATCGTCGTCGTGTTCGTGATCGCTTTTCCGTCGACGTCGACGAGGATGTCGCCGACGCGCACGCCCGCCCGCTCGGCGGGGCTGCCGCGCATCACGCCGGCGACGATCGCGCCGTCCTTGCGCGGCAGACGGAAGGCTTCGGCGAGTTCGGGCGTGATGTCCTGCGGTTCGACGCCGATGTAGCCGCGCGTCACCGAGCCGGT
>JBIQJM010000052.1:0-21624 GCA_044507525.1 Burkholderiales bacterium | reverse complement strand
GACCCCGAGGCGAGCAGCGCAGGGAAGTCGGTGCGAAGCACCGACCGCCGCAGCGCGAGCCCGAGCGCAACGCAGCCCTCGCCGCGTCCGGCGCACAGGGGCCAGCGCAGGGCGCCCACCGACCGAGACGGCCCGCCGCCGTCTGCCGCGGGCGCGCCGACGCATGGTCCGTGAACCCCTCAGCGCTCGATCGCCGGCAGCACCGTCCCGCGACACTCGCCGAATCCGATGCGTGCGAACCCCGCCCGCTCGCACCATCCGCGCAGGATCACCGTGTCGCCGTCCTCGAGGAACGCGCGCGTCTCGCCGCCGGGCAGCGCGAGCGGCTGCCTGCCGCCGTGCGACAGCTCGAGCAGCGAGCCGCCTTCGCCTTCGTTCGGGCCCGACTGCGTGCCGCTGCCGAAGAGATCGCCCGGCTGCAGGTTGCAGCCGCCGATCGTGTGGTGCGCCACCATCTGCGCGACGCTCCAGTACGAGTCGCGGAAGTTCGAGCGCGACAGGCGCACCGGGTCGCGACCGGCCTCGCGCATCGCCGCCGTTTCGAGCCAGGCCTCGAGGTGCAGGTCGATCGCGCCGCGCCGTCGGTTGTCGTCGCCGGCGAGATAGGGCAACGGTTGCGGGTCGTCGGCGCTGCGCGTCCATTCGACGCGATACGGCGCGAGCGCATCGAGCGTGACGATCCACGGCGAGATCGTCGTCGCGAAGTTCTTCGCGAGGAACGGCCCGAGCGGCTGGTACTCCCAGGCCTGCACGTCGCGCGCCGACCAGTCGTTGAGCAGGCACAGGCCGAACACGTGCCCTTCGGCGGCGCCGAGGGCGATCGGCTCGCCGACGGCGTTGCCCGCGGCGATCCAGACGCCGACCTCGAGCTCGTAGTCGAGGCGACGCGACGCGGTGACGAACGGCTCCTCGGCGTCCGGCGGCCGGACCTGTCCGCGCGGGCGGGGGAAGCGCTGCCCGCTCACGTCGATCGACGACGCGCGGCCGTGATAGCCGATCGGCACCCACTTGTAGTTCGGCAGCAGCGGCTGGTCGGGGCGGAACTGCCGTCCGAGGTTGGTGGCGTGATGCACCGAGGCATAGAAGTCGGTGTAGTCGCCGATGCGCGCCGGGACGCGATACTCGGCCTCGGCCTGGGCGACGAGCCAGCCGGCGGCGTCGGCGGCACGCGGCGCGCCCGCGCGCAGCAGCCGCGAGAGCGCGAGGCGCAGGGCCTTCGCCCCGCGCGGTCCGAGCGCCATCAGCTCGTTCAGCGTTTCGCCGCGTGCGCGCTCTGCCGCCGTCGCGGCGTCGCCTTCGAGCAGGCCCGACGCGACTGCCCTGGCGAGATCGACGATCTGGTCGCCGATCGCCACGCCGCCGCGCCATGCTTCGCCGCCTTCGCGGCGCCGGAACACCGCGAAGGGCAGGTTCTGGATCGGGAAGTCGCTCAGCGGCTCGTTGGCGAACGCGACCCAGCTGCGCAGCGCCGCGTCGTGGGTCTCGTCGAGCGTCGCGTCGATCGACGTCATCGCCGTTCGCCCGGTCAGCGCCGGCCGTCGAAGTGCTTCTTCAGCCCGCTCCAGCAGTCGATGTAATCGCGCTGGCGCTGCGGCGAATCGAGTGCCTGCCGGGTCGGTCGGATCGGCAGTCGCGTCTCGAACATGAAGGCCATCGTGTCGCGGATGTAGTTGGGTTTCGTCGTGTCGGCGGCACTCGCCTTCTCGAAGGCCTCGGCGTCGGGGCCGTGCGCGGTCATGCAGTTGTGCAGGCTCGCGCCGCCGGGCACGAAGCCCTGCTCCTTCGCGTCGTACGCGCCGTGCAACAGGCCCATGAACTCGCTGGCGATGTTGCGATGGAACCAGGGTGGGCGGAAGGTGTCCTCCATCGCGAGGATGCGCGGCGGGAAGATGACGAAGTCGATCGCGTCGACTCCCGGTGTGTCGGACTGCGACTGCAGCACGAGGAAGATCGACGGGTCGGGATGGTCGTAGCTGATGGAGCCGATCGTGTTGAAGCGGCGCAGGTCGTACTTGCAGGGCGCGCAGTTGCCGTGCCACGCGACCACGTCCAGCGGAGAATGATCGATCGGCGCCGACCACAGATGACCGAGGAACTTCGCGACGAGCTCGAAATCGCCTTCGACGTCCTCGAAGGCGGCCACCGGAGAGAGGAAGTCGCGCGGGTTGGCGAGCCCGTTCGAGCCGATCGGGCCGAGGTCGGGAAGCCGGAACGGCGCGCCGAAGTTCTCGCAGACGTAGCCGCGCGCGCCTTGCCCGGTCGAGACCGAATCGGGCAGGTCGACCGCGAAGCGCAGGCCGCGCGGGATGACGGCGATCTCCTGCGGCTCGACGTCGAGCACGCCGAGCTCGGTGCGCAGCCGCAGCCGGCCCAGCTGCGGCACGACAAGCAGTTCGCCGTCGGCGTCGTAGAAGAAGCGCTTGTCCATCGACGCGTTGGCGCGGTAGACGTGGATCGCGCACCCGCTCATCGCGGCCGGGTCGCCGTGTCCGGCCATCGTGAACAGTCCCTGCACGAAGTCGACCGGAACCTCGGGGTCGGGCAGCGGCAGCGGATCCCAGCGCAACTGGCTCGGCGGCGTCTCGACCTCGCCGAAGGAGCCGACCAGCGTCCGGTCGTCGATGCGGCGGAACGCGCCGTGCGTGGCACCCGGCCGGATCCGGTACAGCCAGCTTCGCCGGTTCGCGCCGCGCGGCGCCGTGAAGGCGCTGCCCGAGAGCTGCTCGGCGTACAGGCCGTAGGGACAGCGCTGCGGCGAGTTGCGCCCGACCGGCAGCGCGCCGGGCAGCGCCTCGGTGGCGAACTCGTTGCCGAAGCCGCTGGCGTACTCGAGCGGCCGGCCGGAGGCCGTCGTCCCTTCCGCATCGCGCATGACCGGTTCCATCCCGCCCATCGGAGTTCCTCCTCGAATCGTCTCGATCCCGGCAGCGCCCGGATGCCGAAGCGGCGTGCCCGCAGGGGCCCGGGCGGCGCAATCGCCATTGGACCTCTTGCGAGCGCGGAAGGGAAGTTCGGGTGCCGCGCCGCCCGGGCGCAGCCGCGCGGCGCGCGGTCGACGCCGGCGAAGGCGCGTCAGCGGAAGACGACCGTCTTGCTGCCGTTCAGCACGATGCGCCGCTCGGCGTGCCACTTCACCGCGCGGGCGAGCACGACGTTCTCGACGTCGCGGCCGAGCGCGGTGAGCGTGGCGACGTCCATCGAGTGGTCGACGCGCTCGACGTCCTGCTCGATGATCGGGCCTTCGTCGAGCGCACCGGTGACGTAGTGCGCGGTGGCGCCGATCAGCTTGACGCCGCGGTCGTGCGCCTGGCGGTAGGGTCGCGCGCCCTTGAAGCTCGGCAGGAACGAATGGTGGATGTTGATCGCGCGTCCCTCGAGCCTGCGACACAGGTCTTCCGACAGGATCTGCATGTAGCGGGCGAGCACGACCAGTTCGATGCCTTCGGCGTCGACGATCTCCATCAGGCGCGCTTCGGCGCGTTCCTTGGTCGCCCCGGTGACGGGGATGTGATGGAACGGGATGTCGTAGGACGCGGCGAGCTGGTAGAAGTCGCGGTGGTTCGACACCACGGCGCGGATGTCGATCGGCAGCAGCCCCGAACGATGGCGGAACAGCAGGTCGTTCAGGCAATGGCCCAGCCGCGAGACCAGGATCAGCGTCGGCGACGGGCGCGCCGCGTCGAAGAAGCGCCACCGCATCGAGAAACGCTCGGCGACCGGCGCGAAGGCCTGCGACAGCGTTTCGGTGGAGGCGTCCGCGCCGGCCTCGAAATGCGTGCGCATGAAGAACAGGCCGGTGTCGCGGTCGTCGTACTGCGCGGCCTCGATGATGTTGCCGCCGTGCTCGAGCAGGAAGCCCGAGACCGCATGCACGATCCCGGGGCGGTCGGGACACGAAAGAGTGAGGATGAAACCGTCGGTCATGGGGTCGTACGATGCCGGCCGCGTCCCGCGAGGGACAGGGCCGCAGTATATCGACGCCCGGCGAGCGCCTCCCGGCGCGCGCCGCGAAAACGGCAGGGGGTACCGGCCGCTATCGCTGCAGCTTCGGCCACTCGAGCAGAGGGCCGATCGCATCGAGCGTGTTCTTCAGCACGAGCCCGTACTCGGTGTCGCCTTCCATGACGAGCGCGCGTTCGAAGAACAGGCGATCGGCGTCGTCCTCGCCGCGCAGCAGGCGCAGGTAGCTCGGCGCGTCGGCGGCGACGCGCAGCGTGGGTGCGCCGCGGTCGGGCGCCGCGCGGAAGCCGCGCGTGCCGAGCGACACGCGGCAACGGATGCCCAGGTCGAGCACCTCGATCTCGACCATGCGCCCGGACAGCTGCGCAACGTCGTCGGCCGACAGGCGCGGCAGCAGCAGCCGGTCGAGCGCGAGCGCGAGCGCGATCGACGGCGGCGCGATCGGCAGCCGGGTGACCAGCCGGCGCAGCGGCGCCGGAACGGGCAGTCCGCCGCCTCGAGGCGCGCGCGTGCCCGGCGCGTGGGAAGGCGCGGTGGAAGCGGGACGATTCATCCGTCGATCTCCTGCAGTCCGGCGGCGCGGCGCGCGAAGCCGTCGACGAGCTCGCCCGGAAGCGGCAGCGCGCGCAACGCGGCCAGCGCATCCGGCGCGGGTGCGCCGCTGTTGTAGACGGCGTCGAAGTGCTCGACGACCTCGTCGAAGTGCGACGCACACGGCGAGAGCCGGATGCGCGAGACGCCCGCGGCGCGCACGGCTTCGCGCTGCGTGATCAGGCAGTGCAGCGCGGCCGATTGCGTCTGGATGCCGTTCAGCGCGAGGAAGGCCTTCCCCTCTCCGGTGGCCAGCAGCAGCCCGTCGGGGTGCTCGATGCAGCGAAAGCCGCATTCGTCCTTGCTCAGCCGGTAGTGGCGCGCGGTGAAGCAGCGCGCCGAGAAGGCGAGCGGCAGCCGCCCGAAGGCGAAGACCTCGGACTCGATCGGAAGGTCGCGCGCGGGGCCGCCGGGCACGGGCGCATCGGGCGGATCGATGCACGCGATCGCCTCGAGGTCGAGTTCCACCGGTGCGACCCAGCGCACGGCGCCCAGCGCGGCGTACTCCTCGAGCGCCGGACGGCTGTACACGTTCACGTGCGGGCCGAGCACGAATGGGTGCCCGGCGAGCGCGCGCAGCGCCGAGGCGTCGCCTGCCTCGACGAGGAACTCGCGCTGCGCGGCGATCGCCCGCATCTCCCGCAGTTCGGCCTCCGACTCGAGCAGCGCCTGGCTGGCGAGCACGACTTCCTTGTCGCAGGCGGCGAGGTCGCGTGCGAGGTCGATCCAGTCGGCGCGCTTCATCTCGTGCCGGCGCGAGCAGACGACCTCGCCGAGCACGATCGTGTCGATCGGCGATTCGGCGATGCGCGCATAGAACTCGACGATCGTCCTGCGCGGCCAGTAGTAGAGCAGCGGACCGACGACGATCCGCGTCCGCGCGTCCGGGTTCTTCGTTGCGTTCACGTTCGGCTCCCGTTCAGCGCCACGGCCGGTCGTAGGCGCCGAGCGTGTGCTGCTGGCCCTCGGACCAGCGGCCGAGGGCGGCGATCCATTGCGGTTGCACGCCGTAGCGTTCGCGCTTGACCGCGCATTCGTCGATCGCCGCGCGCCAGACGCGCGTGACCTGCTCGACGTACGCCGGACTGCGCTGGCGGCCCTCGATCTTGATCGCCGCGATGCCGATGTCGAACAGCTGCGGCAGGATCGCGAGCGTGTTCAGGCTGGTCGGCTCCTCGAGCGCGTAGTCGCGCGCGCCCTCGACATCGAAGCGGCCCTTGCACAGCGTCGGATAGCCGCGCGGTTCGTCGGGTGCATAGCGGTCGATCAGCACTCCGTTCAGGCGCGCCTGCACGCCGTCGCGCGTGTCTTCCCAGCGCACCGCCGACGGCGGCGAGCAGACGCCGGCGGTGTTCGGCGACTGCCCGGTGGCGTACGACGACAGCGCGCAGCGTCCTTCGACCATCACGCACAGGCTGCCGAAGCCGAAGACCTCGATCTCTGCGGTGGTGTGCCGGGCGAGGTGCGCGACCTGCGAGAGCGTGAGCACGCGCGGCAGCACCGCGCGCTGGATCGCATAGCGTTCGCGATGGAACTCGATCGCCTCGTACGTCGTCGCGGAAGCCTGCACCGACAGGTGCAGGCGCAGTTGCGGATGCGTGCGATGCGCGTATCCGAGCACGGCGACGTCGGCGCAGATGAGCGCGTCGGCGCCGAGCTCGGCCGCGGTGTCGACCGCGCGCCACCAGCGCGACGGGTCGCGCGCGTCGGCGTAGGTGTTCAGCGCCATCAGCACCTTGCGGCCGCGCGCGTGCGCGTAGTCGATGCCGCTGCGCATCTGCGCGAGATCGAAGTTCAGGCCCGCGAAATTGCGGGCGTTCGTCGCGTCCTTCAGCCCCATGTAGACCGCATCGGCGCCGGCGTCGACGGCGAGCGTGAGTGCGCGCAGCGAGCCGGCCGGGCAGACGAGCTCTGGTTTTCGATCCGCATCGCGGGGGGCGGTCATCGGCGGGAGTCTCCGGAAGGGAAGCGGGCGGCCGCCGCTGGCTTCAGCGGCCCTGGGTTTCGCTGCGCGCGCGGCCGTACCAGCCGATGTAGCGCAGCGACCAGACGAGCATCGCGACGCTCCATGCGAGCGCGGCGGCGACGAGCGGCACCGGGCTCGCCGGCGCCGCCTCGGCCGCGATGCGCAGCACGGTGGCCGCCTGCAGGGCGAGGAACAGCCACCAGACGACGTACTCGGAGGAGAGCAGGCGACCGGCCTGTCCGCAGGTCACGCGGCTGACCATCGCGAGCATCGTCGTGGCGAAGAAGCCCATGGTCAGCGCGTGCAGCGCGGCCAGCCGCAATCCGGGCACGGGATGCGCGAAGGCGAGCGCGAAGGAATCGGCCGCGCGCAGCGCGAAGGCGACGCCGAGCCAGGCGAGGCCCGAAAAGAGCATCGCGAGCAGTCGGATGCGCAGGTTCTGCACGCGGTACCAGCGCCACGCGAGCCAGGCGACCAGCGCCGCCATCGCCGCCTCGACGGCGAAGGCGAGGGCATGGACGAGACGCGCGACTGCGGGATCGTCCGACGAGTGCACGATGGCCTGCACGACGGGCTGCAGCACGAGCGCACCCACCAGCAGCGCGAGCGGCGCATTGCCGAAGCGGCGTTCGAGCGCGGGCGACGCGACGTGGAAGAACGGAACCATCCGATGCAGCGCACCGACGAACACCGGGGCGATGAACCAGCCGACGAGCATCGACACGGCGAGCACCAGCCGCGCCGGTTCGCCCACGGCGAGCGCCCAGGCTCCGTACCAGAAGGCCGCCGCACCGGTTGCACAGGCCACCGTGATGACGAGCGGATGCACGCGGTCCGGCGCCGGCGACGCGGCGATCATGCGCGCGAGCCGCACGACGAACGTGCTCCACGAGAGGGCGACGATCGCGAGACCGGCCGTCGCGACGCGCAGGTCGACCTGCGCACCCGCTGCGAAGGCGGTCCAGCCGGCGAGCCAGCCGCCGACCAGCGGCAGCAGCGATGCCGCACGGACGGGCGGCAGCTGCAGCCATCGCGGGCCGGCGGTGCACAGGAAGCCGGCGAAGAACATCGGCATGAAGGAGCCGATCATCACCAGCGCGTGCGCGATCCCGGGGGCGAGCACGAAGGGCGGCGGCGTGCCGGCGCCCGCACGCAGCAGGATGATCGCGGTCCACCAGAGCGAGGCGGCGGCCAGCAGCGTCATGCCGGCGAAGAATGCCAGCCGGTGCGGCGCATCGAGCAGCGTCGCGAATCGCCAGCGCCTGCGCGGAGCGCCGTTGCGATCGTCGCTGCGATCGACGGAGGGGCGGGGACATCGATCGGCCGGTACGCGGGGCACGGAACTCGTCGGGATGAACCTGTCAGGGTAGGACGGCGCGCGAGGACTTCGCCTTGCGCGATATCAAGAGGAACGCGATGGCTCGTCGTCGGGCAGCAGCTCGATCATGCGTTCGATCAGCCGGGCGATCTGGTGCTGCGAGGCGAGCGAGAAGCGCGCGCTGCTCGGTCCTTCGGGCTCGACGCGCACCGTGAGCCAGTCGCGCGGCGCGGCGGCGAAGGCGATCTCGTCGGTGACGTCGTCGCCGACGAAGGCGACGCGCGAGGTGCCGAGCTCGGCGGCGAGCTCGAGCAGCGCATCGAGCTTCGTCTTCGAGCCGGGCGGCAGCACGTTGACGACGAACTTGCCGCCGATCGTCTTTGCCGAAGGGTCGAGCGCCGCGATCATCGAGCGCAGCTCGAGCTCGGCGAGCACCGGGTCGGCCGCGCGCCGGAAATGCACGGTGAACGTCGCCCGCTTGTCCTCGATCTCGATGCCGCCGTCGCGGCCGAAGCGCCGGTCGATCGCCAGCTGCAGCCGCTCGCGCCACGAAGCGATCGTGCGGCGCGCATGCACCGCCGCGTCGCTGTCTTCGAGCAGCTCGTCGTTGCCGTGGTTTCCGATCAGCCGCACCGAGGGGATCGATGCGCGTTCGCGCAGGTCGGCGATGCCGCGGCCCGAGACGATCGCCACGCACGTGCGTTCGGCGAGCTCGCGCAGCCGCGCTTCGACTTCCGGATGCAGGCGTGCCAGCGGCGGCAATTCGACGATCGGCGCGAGCGTGCCGTCGAAGTCGAAGGCGACGAGCGCGCGCTCCGAGAGCAGCGCGCGCAGCGCGCGATCGCCGTCGGCGCCGAGGATCGGCGGCGCAGGCGTCAAGCCGATACCTCCTGTGCGTCCTCGCCGAGGCGCGCGCGCAGTCGCGCACGCCGGCGCAGCCTGCCCGCGTCGAGCAGCATGCGGCCGGCCCAGCGGAACACGTTGAACTCGCGCACGAGCTGCCGCATGCTGCGCATGCGCGCCTGCTGCTCGATCTCGGGCATCGTCAGCGCCGTATGCAGCGCTTCGGCGACCTGGTCGATGTGGTACGGATTCACGATCAGCGCTTCGTGCAGCTCGCGGGCCGCCCCGGCGAACTGGCTGAGGATGAGCACGCCGCGCTCGTCGTCGCGCGAGCCGATGAACTCCTTCGCGACGAGGTTCATCCCGTCGTGCAGGCTGGTGACGACGCAGACGTCGCAGGCGCGATAGTGCTGGAATACCGATGCGCTGTCGTGGTGCTCGATCAGCAGTCGCACCGGCTCCGGGCCGCGCTCGTCGAAGCGCGCGTTGATCTGCGCGGCGATCTCGCGCACCTGCGACTCGAAGCGCTGGTATTCCTCGAGCGACGAACGCGAGGGCGCCGCGATCTGGACCAGCGTGAAGCGTCCGATCCATTCCGGATGCAGCTCGAGCAGCCGCTCGACCGCGCGCATGCGCTCGATGATCCCCTTCGTGTAGTCGAGCCGGTCGACGCCGACCGCGATCCGGTGCGTCGGCGGCAGGCCCGCCTGCTCGAAGACCTCGACGCGCGCCGCGGCGACCGTTCCCTCGGGCGGAGCCTCCGGCCACGCGATCGAGATCGGGTACGCCTCGACGCGCGTCGCCCGGCCGCCGACGGTGACGGTGGACGACTCGTATTCGATGCGCGCCTCGACGAAGCGGTCGACCGTCTCGAGGAAGTTCTTGCAGTGATAGCGCGTGTGGAATCCGAGGATGTCGCTGCCGAGCAGGCCCTCGAGCAGCTCGCGCTTCCACGGGCAGATGCCGAACGACTCCGGGTTCGGCCACGGGATGTGCCAGAACATGATGATCGTCGCGCGCGGCAGCTGCTCGCGCACGAAGCGCGGCACCAGCGCGAAGTGGTAGTCCTGCACGAGCACGACCGGGTCCTCGGTCTTCGCCTCGTTGATCACCGCGTCGGCGAAGCGCCGGTTCACCAGCTGGTAGTACTCCCAGTCGGAGCTGCGGAACACCGGCCGCACGTGCGCGATGTGGCACAGCGGCCAGATGCCCTCGTTGGAGAAGCCGTAGTAATAGCCTTCCTCCTCCTCCTTCGTCAGCCAGACGCGGCGCAGCGTGTACGACGGATCGCTGGTCGGCACGCCCACGTGGTCGCGCGCGTCGACGGTTTCGCGGTCGGCCGAGCCGCTGCCGTGCGCGATCCACGTTCCCGAGCACGCGCGCATCACCGGTTCGACCGCGGTGACGAGCCCGCTGGCCGGCCGGCGCACGACGGGGCCGTTCGGCCCGGCCTCGTGGATGTACGGCTCGCGGTTCGAGACGACGATGATCTCGTCGCCGGAGAGCTGCTCGCGCAGCAGCTTGCGCAGCGTGTGCGGCGTCCAGTGCAGCGTCATGTCGTCGTGCAGCCGCTGCTCGCTCTCGATGTCGCGCAGCATCTCGCGCAGGTCGCCGATCAGCGGCGCGAGCTCGGGCGCGGCAGGCGCCGCGGGCGAACGCAGCGACTCGTCGCGCAGCATCTCGCGCACGCCGGCGACCCAGCCGCGCAGGCTCAGCTGCGCGACCAGCACCGTGATGCCCGCGATCACGAGCCCCGCCATGACGAACAGCCCGATCACCCAGAAGCGCGTGTCGGCGCTGCGTCGCTGCATGAAGCTCATGTCGTGCACGACGAGCAGCCGGCCGACCTCGACGCTGCCGCGCGCGACCGGCCGCACGGTCACGTGCAGCGCTTCCTCGGACAGCGCGCGCGCCGCGCGCGGGTCGGCGAACCCTGCGCATCCGAGCGCCGGCGGCCAGGGATCGGTGTGCACCGCCAGCGTGCCGTCGGGCAGGCACAGGCCGAGCGCGAACAGCCGTTCGTCGCCGATCGCGCGCTGGAAACGCTGCTCCACCGTCGCGAAGTCGCCCGCCGCCAGAGGCTCCGCGATGACGTCGTCGATCGAGTTGCCCACCATCTGCGCCCGGATCTCGACGTCGCGCACGAACCAGCGCGTGGTCAGGGTATCGATCCAGGGGACGACGAGAAGCGCCATCAGGAACAGCGCGATGGCCAGCGGTACGACGAAGCGTAGCGACAGTCTCAGCGTGCGGAACATATACCGGGCGAATATACGCCAGAGCCCCGAACCCGCTTCCCGCGGGTCGACCGGTCCGGCACGCGGCCTTCGGACGTATAGTGCGGGCCTATGTCCGGTCCGAATCGCCACCGAACCGACGCCGCCGCGGGCCTCGACGCGGAATGGATCTTCGCCGACATCGGCGGCACCAACGCGCGTTTCGCGCGCTGGCGTGCGGAAACCGGAACCGGCCCGACCTGGCGCCGGCGCGCCGACGAGTTCGCGACGCTCGCCGAGGCGGTCGAGGGCTTCGAACGCGGGCAGCCCGATCGCGCCCGCCGCGCCGCGCTCGCGATCGCGCTGCAGATCCGCGGCACGCGGCTGCGCATGACCAACCGACCGTGGTCCTTCCACGTGCAGGAACTGCGACGCGAGACCGGGCTCGACGAGTTGCGGCTGTTCAACGATTTCGTCGCCGCGGCCGCCGGCCTGCCGGCGCTCGTCGACGAGGAGGTCGAAGTGCTTCGCAGCGGCTCGCCCGCCTCCGGGCATTGGCTGCTGATCGGGCCGGGCACCGGACTCGGCGCGGCGGCGCTGCTCGATACCGGCAGCGCGCTCGAACGGGTGCTCGCGAGCGAGGCCGGTCACATGGGTTTCGCCGGGCACCACGCGGAGCTCGAGGGCCTGCGCGACCTCGCGCGTTCGCGCTGGTCGCGCGTCTCGTGGGAGCGGCTGGTCAGCGGCGAGGGGCTCGGCGTGCTGCACGCGTGGCAGGCGGGCGCGAGCGAACTGCTTCCGGCCGCGCGCATCTCGGCGCTCGTCGCCGAAGGCGATGCGAAGGCGGTCGCCGCAGCGCGCTGGTTCTCGCGGCTGCTCGGCGCCTTCGCCGGCGATCTCTGCCTGGCCTTCGGCGCCGACGGCGGCGTCTGGCTCACCGGCGGGGTGCTCGACGGCCTCGGCGCGGGCTTCGACCGCGCGGCGTTCCTCGAGGCCTTCGACGACAAGGGCCGCTACGCCGCCCGCCAGCGCGAAGTCCCCGTTCGACGCGTGCTGGCGTCCGACCTGGCGTTCCGCGGCCTCGAGCGCATCGTCTCGGGGGCGAGCCGTGCGCCGGGCATCGTCGCGACGGAACGGGGCATCGATGAACGACACTGAGTCCGGCATCGCGCAGGCCCGCGCAGCGGGGGCGAGCGCCGGGCAGGCCGCGGGACCGGCGCAGCCGGGCAACGGCAGGGCGCCGGCCGGCCTGCTCGCCGGCGTGGTCGGCAACTCGCGCATCGCCGCACTGGTGGACGAGCGCGGCGTCGTCTCCTGGATGTGCGTGCCGCGCTTCGACGGCGATCCGGTGTTCTGCAGCCTGCTCGACGACGAAAGCAGCGAGGGATGCTTCGCGATCGAGATGGAGAACGTCGCGACGATCTCGCAGGAGTACCTGCGCAACACGGCGATCCTGCGCACGACGATGACCGACGGCGCGGGACAGCGCATCGAGGTCATCGATTTCTGCCCGCGCTTCTACCACTACGGGCGGTTGTATGCGCCGGTCACGCTGGTGCGCCTGGTGCGACGCGTCTCCGGCCGTCCGCGACTGCGCGTGACCTTCGCGCCGCGCTGCAACTACGGCGCCGACCGCCCGGCGACGACCTTCGGCAGTCATCACATCCGCGCGCAGGTTCCCGCGTATCCGCTGCGGCTCACCACCGACGCACCGATCACGCAGCTGATGGAGCGCGCGTGGATCCGGGTCAACGAGGACCTGACGCTGATCCTCGGCCCGGACGAGACGCTCACCGGCAGCCCGCGCGAGACCGGCCGGCGCCTGTTCGACGAGACGCGCGGCTACTGGAGCCGCTGGGTGCGCAACCTCGCCATTCCCTTCGAATGGCAGGACGCGGTGATCCGCGCGGCGATCACGCTGAAGCTGAACACCTTCGACGACACCGGTGCGATCGTCGCGTCGCTGACGACGTCGATCCCCGAGGCGCCGGGCACGCAGCGCAACTGGGACTATCGCTTCTGCTGGCTGCGCGACGCCTACTTCACGGTGGACGCACTGAACCGGCTGGGCGCCACCGGATCGATGCAGCGTTTCCTGCGCTACCTCGAGGACATCGTCACCGACGCGGCCGACGGCGCGCTGCAGCCGGTCTACGGGATCAGCGGCGCGACGCAGCTCGACGAGGCGGTCGCGCCGGCGCTGCGCGGCTATCGCGGACACGGGCCGGTGCGCATCGGCAATCTCGCGTGGCTGCAGGCGCAGAACGACGTCTACGGCTCGGCGATCCTCGCCGTCGCCCACGCGTTCTACGACCGGCGCCTCGCGCGCCCCGCCGGGCGCGAGCTCTTCGACGCGCTCGAGCGCTTCGGCGACCAGGCATGGCTGAACCACGCGCGGCCCGACGCGAGCATCTGGGAATATCGCGGCCGCGAAGCGGTGCACACGTTCTCGTCGGTGATGTGCTGGGCGGCCTGCGACCGGCTCGCGCGCATCGCGTCGCATCTGCGCCTGGCCGATCGGCGCGACTGGTGGCGCGACCGTGCCGAGCGGATCCGGGCGACGATCGAGGCGCGTGCGTGGAACGCCGACATCGGCGCCTTCGCGTCGACCTTCGGCGGCCGCGACCCGGATGCGAGCCTGCTGCTGCTCGGGCCGCTCGGTTTCCTGAAGCCCGAGGACCCGCGGCTGCGCTCGACGGTGACGACGATCGAGCGCGAGCTGCGTCGCGGCGACTTCCTGCTGCGCTACGCGCAGCCCGACGATTTCGGCACGCCCGAGACGGCCTTTCTCGTCTGCACGTTCTGGTGGATCCAGGCGCTCGCCCAGATCGGCGAGCGCGACCGCGCGCGCGGCCTGTTCGAGAACGTGCTCGCGCAGCGCAACTCGCTCGGCCTGCTGTCGGAGGACATCGACCCCGTGACGCACGCGCTCTGGGGCAACTACCCGCAGACCTACAGCATGGTCGGAATCATCATCTGCGCGATGCGGCTGAGCGAACGCTGGGAAGACGCGTTCTGAAGAACGCGGGCACCGGCACGCTGCCGGCGAACTGCGCGAGCGCCACGCCGGCGAGTGCGATCGCCGCGCCGGCGATCTTCGTTGCCGTGAAGGGCTCGCCGAGCGTCGCCCAGGCGATCGCCCCGGCCACCGGCGGCATGCCGTACATCATCGGCGCCGTGCGCGCGACGCCGCGCACCGCGTTGACCCAGCCCCAGACGAGCCAGCCGACGAAGGCGGAGAGGACGATCGAGAACAGCAGCGCCGGCCAGATCCACGGTTCGAGCATCGTCCAGTCGATGCGCAGCCCCACCGGCGCGGTGAGCAGGACGATCGGCGCGGCGCCGAGCAGCGTGGCGTAGGCCATCACCGTCACGCCGCCGTGGCGTTCGATCAGCGGCTTCGAGGCGACGGTGTAGTACGAGAAGAACGAGGCGGAAGCGAGCAGCACGAGGTCGCCGCCGCCGGCGCTCCAGCGCCCGGCGGCGAGCTTGTCCGAGAGGAAGACGAGCACGCCCGCGCAGGCGATCGCCGCGCCGGCCACCTGCGCGCGCGTCATCCGCTCGATGCCGGAGAAGCGCAGGATCAGCAGCGTGAACACCGGCCCGCAGGCGAGGATCAGCGAACTCGAGAAGGCCGTCGACCAGTGGATTCCGTAGGTGACGCTGCCGACGTGCACCACGTGCCCGAAGAAGCCCAGCCGCGCGAGCGCGAAGAGGTCGGCGCGGGAAACCCGCGGGAAGTGCCGCCCGTAGCAGCGCAGGAGCAGCGCGAGCGCGCACGCCGGCATGATCAGGTAGCGCACGAACAGGAACCCGGTGGGCGAGAGCGCCTCGAAGACGACTTTCTGCACCGAGAAGTTCGCGCCCCAGACGGCGACGATGGCAATGCATGCGACGAGCGCCTGCCACTGGCGCCTGCGGCTTACGGGGGAGATGGTTACGCTCGCGGGAAGACCCTACATGATAGCGAGCTTGCCGGCTGCGCGCGGCTCGTGTCGCGCGAGCGCCGATTCGCCGGGCAGCCATGCGGCGAGCAGCGTCGAGCACGCGCCGATCGCCGCCATCGTCCACAGCAAGGCGCCGAAGCCGGCGGTCTTCACGAGCGGGCCGAGCGCCCAGACGGCGAAGGAGGAGACGCCGAAGGAGATCGCCAGGCGCATGCCGCTGACGCGCGAGCGCATCGAATCGTCGACGAAGCGCACGATCAGCGCGTCGGTGAACGGGATCGCGCTGAAGATCAACAGCATGAACAGCGCCATCGCCGCGTAGAAGGCCCAGCCGTCGCTCGCCGCGGCCAGGGCGAAGGCCGCCGGCTGCAGCGCCAGGATCGCGAGCATCAGGCGACGGATCGGGACCAGGTCGAGCAGCCGGCCGACCACGACCTGCGCGATCGAGGCGCCCGCGTAGACCAGCGCGAGCAGCACTCCGAGCCGCGCCGGCTCGCCCAGCAGCGCCGGCAGGCGCGTCTCGAGCAGCTTCGGGTTGCCGTTGGTCGTGAAGTTGAAGAGCAGGCTGCCGGTGATGGCGGTCGCCGTCATCACGAAGAACACGCGGTTGCGCAGCCGTGTCGGCAGTTGCGCGACCTTCGCCGTGCGGCGCGCCGGCGGCTGCGCCTCGTGCGGCGCAACGCGCAGGAAGAGGAGCCCGCAGGCGATCGACACGAGGCCCGGAGCGACGAAGGCGGCGCGCCATCCGGCGTGCTGCACGAGCAGGCCGGTGGAGATCGCCGCGGCGGCGATGCCCAGGTTGCCGGCCAGGCCGTTGATGCCGATGACGAGACCCGGGCGCCGCGCATGCCGCACGAGCATCGGGATGCCCACCGGGTGGTAGATCGACGCGAAGGCGCCGAGCAGCGCGAGCGCGACGGCGAGCTGCAGCGGCGTGCGCGTGGCGGCGGCGAGCAGCGCCGCGGCGCCGAGGCCGAAGAAATACACGAGCATCATCGCGCGCCGGCCCCAGAGGTCGCCGAGCCGGCCCGACGGCAGCGAGCCGAGGCCGAACAGCACGAAGGCGCCGACCGTGTACGGCATCAGGTCTTCCCAGCGCGCGACGCCGAAGTCGAGCGCGATCGCGCCGACCGCGGTGGCGAACACGAGCAGCATCAGGTGGTCGAGCGCGTGCGCGACGTTGAGCAGCAGCGAAGTCGCGCGGTTCATCGCGCCCCGCCTGCGTGCCTGCCGTGTCGCGGGCGGCGATCGTCACGATTTGGTAAAATAATCGTTTCCCCGTTCTCGATTCGTGCCGCGGTCCGGCGTTGTGACGCCGGGCGCACCTTTGCCAAGCGATCCGGCGCAACGCCGGACTGCGAGCCGGCATCCTAAGTCGTCCTGAAGGAGAGCGCATTGCATTCCGAACCCCGCACTTCGCCCATCGTAAAGGCGGACACTTCCGCCAAGCGCCATGCCGCCGCTGCTGCCGCAGCCGCCGCCGCGAGGCCGGCCGCGTCCGAAGCCGCGTCCGGGTCGACGGCGGAGTCGACCGTGCGCGTCTACTTCGAGGGCGATTCGGTCTGCGTGGGCGACGAATACCTCGAGGTCATCCGCGAGCAGGCCGAGCGCTTCAACTCCGGTCCCGGCGGCACGCTGATCGTCTCCGGGCATGCCAATCCGGTCGAGGAACCCGAGGCGGCGGTGCAACTGAGCATGAACCGCACGCAGGCCGTCGCGGCCCTGCTCGAGCGCTTCGGCGTGCAGAGTCATCGGATCGTGCGCGTGAGCCACGGCTCCAACGCGCCGATCGTCGACTACTCCGACGAGTCGGTGAACTGGGTCAATCGCTGCGTCGAGATCCGCCACGGCGCGCTCACCCCGCGCCAGCCGGTGTGGTCGCAGCGCACCCGCAAGTCGGCGCGCCGCTGAGCGCGGCGCATCGAGCGCCACCGGGCACCGGGGCAGGCACACGAACACCGGGCGCGCGACGCTGAGACTCCTCGAACAGCTCAACGAACGCCAGCGCGAGGCGGTCATGCTGCCGGCCGAGCACGCGCTCGTGCTCGCCGGCGCCGGCAGCGGCAAGACGCGCGTCCTCACCACGCGCATCGCCTGGCTGGTCTCCACCGGCCAGGTGAGCCCGCACGGCGTGCTCGCCGTCACCTTCACGAACAAGGCCGCGCGCGAGATGCTCACGCGCCTGTCGGCGATGCTGCCGATCGAGCCGCGCGGCATGTGGATCGGCACCTTCCACGGACTGGCGAACCGGATGCTTCGCGCGCACCATCGTGACGCCGGGCTTCCGCACACCTTCCAGATCCTCGATTCGCAGGACCAGCTCGCGGCGATCAAGCGGCTGCTGCGCGCGCTGAACGTCGATGACGAGAAGTTCCCGCCGAAGTCGTTGCAGCATTTCATCAATGCCGCCAAGGACGAGGGCAACCGCGCGTCCGCCGTCGAGGCCTACGACGATCACACGCGACGCATGGTCGAGCTGTATGCCGCGTACGACGAGCAGTGCCAGCGCGAGGGCGTCGTCGACTTCGCCGAGCTGCTGCTGCGCAGCCACGAGCTGCTCGCGCGCAACGCGCCGCTGCGCGAGCACTATCGCGCGCGGTTCCGGCACATCCTGGTCGACGAGTTCCAGGACACGAACACGCTGCAGTACGAGTGGCTGAAGCTGCTCGCCGGCGAGTCGTCGGTGCTGTTCGCGGTGGGCGACGACGACCAGAGCATCTATTCGTTCCGCGGCGCGCGCGTGGCGAACATGGCGGCCTTCGAGCGCGAGTTCCGCGTCGCGCACCTGATCCGCCTCGAGCAGAACTACCGCTCCCACGCGAACATCCTCGACGCGGCCAACGCGCTGATCGCGCACAACATGCGCCGCCTCGGCAAGAATCTCTGGACCGACGCCGGCGAAGGCGAGCCGGTGCGGGTGCGCGAATCGCTCGGCGACCTGGCGGAAGCGCAATGGCTCGTCGAGGAGATCCGATCGCTCGTCGCCGACGGATCGATGCGCGGCGACATCGCCGTCCTCTACCGGTCGAACGCGCAGTCGCGCGTGCTCGAGCACGCGCTGTTCTCGTCCGGGATTCCGTACCGCGTCTACGGCGGGCTGCGCTTCTTCGAGCGCGCCGAGGTCAAGCACGCGCTGGCGTACCTGCGGCTGATGGAGAACCCCGACGACGACGGCGCCTTCCTTCGGGTGGCGAACTTCCCCGCGCGCGGCATCGGCGCGCGAACGCTCGAGTCGCTGCAGGACGAGGCGCGTCGGGGCGGCAGGAGCCTGCATGCGTCGGTCGCGTCGGTCGCCGGCGCCGGCGGTGCGCGCCTGGCCGCCTTCGTTCAGCTCGTCGCGCGTCTTCGCGCCGACACGCAGTCGTTGCCGCTGCCCGAGGTCGTCGCGCACGTGATCGAGGCGAGCGGGCTCGTCGCGCACTACAACGGCGAGCGCGAGGGACAGGAACGCGTCGAGAACCTGCGCGAGCTGGTCAACGCGGCGGCGAGCTTCGTCGCCGAGGAAGGGCTGGCGCCGGGCGCGCCGGCGAATCTCGGCGTCTCCGGACGATCGGAAGCGCCCGCCTCCGGCGCGCCGCCGGCGGCGGGCGACGACGGCGCGCTGTTCGCCGACCCGTTCGCGGCGCCGGGTGCCGTGCAGACGACGCCGCTCGCCGCCTTTCTCGCGCACGCGTCGCTCGAGGCCGGCGAGAACCAGGCGGGCGAGGGCGTCGATGCCGTGCAGATGATGACCGTGCATTCGGCCAAGGGGCTCGAGTTCGACGCGGTCTTCATCACCGGCCTCGAGGAAGGGCTGTTCCCGCACGAGAACTCGATCGCCGACCCGCAGGGCCTGGAGGAAGAGCGGCGCCTGATGTACGTCGCGATCACGCGCGCGCGCCGGCGGCTGTACCTGTCGTTCGCGCAGACGCGCATGCTGCACGGGCACACGCGCTACAACCTGCGTTCGCGCTTCCTCGACGAATTGCCGCCGGCGCTGCTGAAGTGGCTCGGGCCGCGTCCGCAGCCCGCCGGCGCGACGGCGTACGGCGGCGCCGCGTCTTCCGGCTGGCGTTCGGGGTCCGGCGCGGCCGAGCGCGCGATCTTCGCGCAGCACGCATACGACGCCGGGCGCGACACCGGCTTTCGCATCGGGCAGAACGTCGCGCACGCGCGCTTCGGCGCGGGCGTCATCGTCGCGCTCGAGGGCAGCGGCAGCGACGCGCGCGCGCAGGTTCGCTTCGAGCGCGAGGGAACCAAGTGGCTGGCGCTGTCGGTCGCCCGGCTGGAGGCCTGCAGCCGCTAGGTCGGCGGCTCGGCCGGGGGCGCGTCGCGTGCGTCACCGGGCGGATCGGCCGCGGCGTCGCTCACCGGCTCGCGATAGGTCGGCCAGAACGAACAGTAGATGACGGTGATCAGCGCCAGCGACAGCGGCGACAGGATCAGCGACATCAGGAACGGGTGCGAGGCGAAGGCGCCCTGCACGGTGCGCACGACGAGCGAGCCGGCGAAGGCGATCACGAACCAGCCGAGCGCGTAGACGATGAACGCGCGCCGATTGCGCCAGACCGCGGCCAGGCTGAAGAACAGCGACTTCGCCACCGGCGTGCGATGCCAGGCGACGAACAGCGGCGAATACCACATCGCCATCTGCACCGGCGCGTACGCGGCGACGAACACGGCGGCGGCCAGCCACAGCGACCGCTCGTCGATGGCCACCGGCTGCGCATCGTCGAAGCTGCCGGTGGCGAGCTGCATCATCGCGCCGCCGTCGAAGAGCGCCGCAAGCCCGAGCGCCAGCAGCGTCGCCACCGCGTTGAATCCGCCGAGCGCGAGCAGCGGCCGCCATGCACGCCCTCCGTCTTCGCGGAATGCGGCGAAGAGCATCGAGGGCAGCGGCATGTGCCCTTCGTCGGCGGTGCGCACGGCGCGCATCAGCCCGACCATCAGTGCCGGCGCGAGCACCAGCGGTGCGATCGATCCGACGAGGGGAACGAGCACCGACAGCGACAGCAGCAACAGGTTCAGGAAGGTGATCGCGAGCAGCGCGATCGGCTGGCGGCGCAGCAGCTGGAAGCCTCGCACGACCCAACGCCAGCCGGCGAGCGCGGGCAGGGGACGGATGTTCATTCGGGTCGCTCCTACCCCCCTGCTCGGTGCAGCGCCGGTGCCTCCGCGCGGCGCAGACGAAGGATGCGCTCGAAACGCGTCGGGTCCTTCGGAGCGACGATCTCGGCCGGACGCGGGAAGTGGCGGTCGAACAGCCGCGACAGCCAGAAGCGCAGTGCGGCCGCGCGCAGCATCGTCGGCAATGCGTCGAGCTCCGCCGCTTGCAGCGGTCGCACGCCTCGATAGGCGTCGAGCAGCGTGCCGAGCCGCTCGGCGTCGGGTTGCGCGTCGTCGTCGATGCACCAGTCGTTGGCGGCCACCGCGAGATCGAAGAGCCAGGTGTCGACGCCCGCGAACCAGAAGTCGATGACGCCGGCCAGCCGCGGCGACGACGCGGCCGGATCGAAGAAGACGTTGTCGCGGAACAGGTCGGCGTGCACGGCCGACGCCGGCAGCGAAGCGAAGGCGCGGCGCGAGGCGAATGCGCGCTGGTGCGAGAGCTCGTCGGCGAGCAGCGCCGCCTGTTGCGGCTCGAGCTGCGCGGCGAGCCGCGGCGCGACCGCCTCCCACCAGGCGAGCCCGCGCGGATTCGGCTGCCGCCCCGGGTAGTCGGCTGCGGCGAGGTGCATCCGGGCGATCGTCTCGCCCAGTTGCGCGCAGTGCGCGCCGTCGGGCCGCGTCTGCGCGTGCCCGTCGAGTCGGGTGCACAGCGCCGCCGGCTTGCCGGCGAGCGTCCCCAGCACGAGGCCGTCACGGTCGGCGACGGGATCGGGGCAGGGGATGCCGCGTGCGGCCAGGTGATGCATCAGCCCCAGGTGGAAGGGAATCTCGTCGGCCGCCAGGCGCTCGAACAGCGTGAGCACGTATCGTCCGGCGGTCGTCGTGACGAAGTAGTTGCTGTTCTCGATGCCCGAGGCGATGCCTTCGTATTCGAGCAGGCTGCCGATCGCGTAGCGTTCGAGCCAGCGCGCGAGCGCATCGCGCGGGACGGGAGTGAACACGGCCATGACTGCGGAAGCGGACGCTACAGATAGAGCATTCGTTCGCGCTCGTCGGGTGTCGGAACGAAGCCCCGCGTCTGGTAGAAGTCGAAGATCGCCTCGACCACCTCCGCCGGATCGTCGATGACCTGCATGAGGTCGATGTCGCCGGGCGAGATGAGGCCGTTGCCGACCAGTTGCTTGCGGACCCATTGGAGCAGGTCGCCCCAGAACTCGGAGTCCATCAGGATCACGGGAATGCGCCGGCCCATCCGCGTCTGCACCATCGTGAGCATCTCGAACAGCTCGTCGAGGGTGCCGAAGCCGCCCGGCGCGGCGATGAAGGCGGTGGCGTACTTCGCGAAGGCGACCTTGCGCGCGAAGAAGTGCCGGAAGTTGACCGAGATGTCCTGGTACTGGTTACCCGTCTGCTCCATCGGGAGCTGGATGTTCAGCCCGATCGACGCCGACTTGCCGCCGTGGCCGCCGAGGTTGGCCGCTTCCATGATGCCGGGGCCGCCGCCGGAGATGATCGCGAAGCCGGCGTCCGACAGGCGCCGCGCGACGTCGACCGTGGTTTCGTACCAGCGGTGCCCGGGTCGTACGCGCGCGCTGCCGAAGATCGACACCGCGGGTCGCACGTCCGCGAGTCGTTCGGTGGCTTCGACGAACTCTGAGATAATTCCGAAGATATGCCATGACTCGCGCGCCTTCA
>JBIQJM010000197.1:0-3149 GCA_044507525.1 Burkholderiales bacterium | reverse complement strand
ATCAGTGCTTCGTGCCGCTGCCCTTGTGCAGCACCGGATCCTCGCCTTTCGAGCGGGCCTTTCCGGCTTTCTCGGCCTTTTCCATCTGCCGGGCCTCGGCGTCGTCGCGCGGCGCGGCTTCGCGCATCGCTTCATCGACCTTGCCCGAATCGATGAACTCCTCGACGTCCTTGCGGTAGTTGCGGGCGGCTTCGTAGTCGCCTTCGCCCTGGACGCGAGGGTGGCCCTTCGCCGAGCCGGCGGGGGTCGGAGCCTTCGGTTGCTTCATGACGTCCTCTTGCTGCGGCGATCGCGACGCGCGATCGAAGCCCCGAATTTGCAACCGGCGGGCCCGAGGGCCTCAGAACTCGAGGTTGTCGATCAGCCGCGTCGCGCCCAGCCGCGCCGCACCCAGCGCGACGAGCGCGTCGGGACGCACGAGATCGTCGGCGCCCGGAACGCCGAGGTCGGCGCGACGGCGCACGACGAGGTAGTCGGGCGTCCAGCCGCGCGCCCGCAGGCCGTCGAGCGCCTCGCGTTCGGCCGCCTGCAGCGCGACGGCCGCCGCCTCGCCGTCGGCTTCACGCGCGGCGAGCGGCCGCGCGATCTCGCGCGTGCGGGCGGCGAGCGCGAGCAGCGCCCGGTGCAGCGCCGGCGCTTCGTCTCGTTCGCGCGCATCGAGATAGCCGTTGCGCGACGACATCGCGAGCCCGTCGCTCTCGCGCGCCGTCTCGCCGGCGAGCACGCGGATCGGCAGGTCGAACTGCTCGACCATCGTCCGCACGACGAGCAGTTGCTGGTAGTCCTTGCGGCCGAACACCGCGACGGCCGGCTGCACGCAGCCGAAGAGCTTCAGCACGACGGTGCAGACGCCCTCGAAGAAGCCCGGGCGGAACGCGCCCTCGAGCACGTCGCCCAGGCCCGGCGGCGTCGATACGCGGAAGGTCTGCGGCGTCGGATACAGCTCGCGCTCGTCGGGGGCGAAGACGAGATCGCAGCCTTCGGCGCGCAGCGCCTCGCAGTCGCGCTCGAAGGTCCGCGGGTAGCGGCCGAAGTCTTCGCCGGCACCGAACTGCAGCCGGTTGACGAAGATGCTCGCGACCACCGGCTCGCCGTTCGCCTTCGCGATGCGCACGAGCGACAGGTGCCCTTCGTGCAGGTTGCCCATCGTCGGGACGAACGCGGTGCGCCGGCCGGCGCCGAGCGCGTCGCGGAGGTCGGCGATCCGTTCGACGATGCGCACTTACTCTCCGACGTTGAAGAAGCTGCGCCTGCCGCGCATCTCGCCGAGCTGGCGCACGAGCACGTCGAAGTCGTCGTCTCGATCGATCGGGTTCAGGTGCTCGGTGTTCACGATCAGCAGCGGCGCGGCGTCGTAGTGATGGAAATAGCGACTGTACCCTTCGACCAGCTCGCGCAGGTACGCCTCGGAGATCGCCGCCTCCATCTCGACGCCGCGCTTGCGCACGCGCTCGACCAGCGTATCGGGCTGCGCCTGCAGGTAGACGACGAGGTCGGGCGTCGGCGCCTGCGGGCGCAGGCTCTCGAAGATCTGCCGGTACAGCGCGAGCTCGTCGTCGGCGAGCGTGAGTCGTGCGAACAGCGGATCCTTGTCGAGCAGGAAGTCGCCGACCGCCGATTGCGAGAACAGCTCCTGCTGGGCGAGGTCGCGCAGCTGGTTCACGCGCTGGAACAGGAAGAACAGCTGCGTGGGCAGCGCGTAGCGGCGCGCGTCGCGATAGAAGCGCTCGAGGAAGGGATTGGCCGTCGGGTCTTCGAGCACGAGCTTCGCGCCGAAGCGCTCCGACAGCTTGCGGGCGAGCGAGGTCTTGCCGGCGCCGATCGGGCCCTCGACGACGATGTGGCGGTATTTCTCGAAGGGGGAGGTGCAGGCGGCAGCGAGGCTCATGAACGGAAGATGAAATAGACCGCGCCGACCAGGCACAGCGCCGCCCAGAGGAAGTCGAGTTTCATCGGCTGCCCCATGTACAGCACGGCGAAGGGCACGAAGACGGCCAGCGTGATGACTTCCTGCAGGATCTTCAGCTGCGGCAACGTGAAGTGTCCGTAGCCGATGCGGTTCGCCGGCACCTGCAGCAGGTACTCGAAGAACGCGATGCTCCAGCTGAGGATCGCGGCGATCCACCAGGGGCGCGTCGCGAGATCCTTCAGGTGCGCATACCAGGCGATCGTCATGAAGACGTTCGACGCGGTGAGCAGCACGACCGTCTGCAGCGGAACCGGGAGCGTCACCGGGCGCTTCCGGTCGTGCGCAGGGAAGGCAGCACCCCTTCGCGTTCGACGCGCTGCCCGACGCACGCGCGCAGCAGTTCGTCGGCGCGACCGTGTCCCGGCACCTGCAGCGAGGGCTCGAGCTCGGCGAGCGGAGCGAGCGCGAAGGCGCGCTCGTGCAGGCGCGGATGCGGGAGCTGCAGCGTCGCGGTGTCGACGCGGATCGGCGCGCCGTCGTCGCGCGTCGCGACGAGGAAGTCGAGATCGATGCCGCGCGGCGCGTTGCGGTACGGCCGCGTGCGTCCGAGCGCGCGTTCGACGTCGAGCAGCGCATCGAGCAGCGCCTGCGGAGTGCGCGCGGTGACGAGCTCGGCGGCGGCATTGCAGTAGTCGGGGCCGGCTGCATCGAGCGGCGCGCTGCGGTACAGCGACGAAGCGCGCACGACGTCGACGTCGTCGAGCGCATCGAGCCGGCGCAGGGCGCGCACGAAGGTTGCCGCCGGATCGCCGAGATTGGCGCCGAGCCCGATCCAGGCGCGCATCAGGCGTTCCGAGCGGAGGTTCGAATGCGGGCGGGCCTCACGGCGCCGACCCGTCGGGCGCGGCAGCGGCGTCGACGGGTCGCGCCTCGCCGTGCGTGGCGACCTCGTCGGCCGGCGAAGCGCCGTCGGACGCCGCGCCGCGGCGCCGGCTGCGCCGCTTGCGCTTCTTCGCCGCGGTGCCGCCGCCGGCCACGCGCTCGAGCATCGCCTGCCGCTCGGGCGAGTCGGCCTCGGAGAACTCGAGCCACCAGTGCCCGAGCTCGGCGGGCGTCTCGCTCGACTCGCAACGCAGCATGAGGAAATCCCAGCCCGCGCGGAAACGCGGGTGGGCGACGAGCGCATGCGGCGAACGGCCGCTGCGGCGCTCGAAGCGCGGCTGCATCATCCAGATCTCGC
>JBIQJM010000051.1:0-21826 GCA_044507525.1 Burkholderiales bacterium | reverse complement strand
AACCGCGTCGTCTACGACGTCTCGGGCAAGCCGCCGGCGACGATCGAGTGGGAGTGATTCGGCGGCGCCGCCGTCGGCGTGGCCGTTGCAGCCGATGAGGCTCCCGCCAGCGAGGCGCCGGCTTGCGCGGCCAGTGGCTTGGTGGCGCGGAAATGGACGTTCGTGAGTCCGCTCTTGCGCTGGTTCTCCTGCGCCAGCGCGAGCATCTCGTCGGTCATGTCCAGGCCGTAGGCGACGCCGTTCGGGCCGACGCGGCGCGCCGACAGCAGCACGTCGATGCCGCCGCCCGAGCCGAGGTCGAGCACGGTCTCGCCGGGGTTCAGTTCGGCGAGCGCCGTCGGATCGCCGCAGCCGAGCGAGGCCAGCAGTGCCGTGTCGGGCACCTGGCTCGCGTCGACCGCGTCGTACAGGTTCGACGTGATCGGGTCGCTGCCGCCGATCGTCGCCGAAGCTGCGCCGCAGCAGCTGCTCACCGGGCCGCGGCAGGTCCCCTTGGCACCATTGCTGACGCGCCTGGCGGCCTCGCCGTACTTCTGCCGCACGATGTCCTTGACGTCGGTGTCCATGTCGTCTCCTTCCAGGAGCGTAGGAGGTGGGTGATCGCCCAGGCTGTGTGGGGCGTGGAAAGCGTTGCATGGCGAGGTCGCGGATCAGCAGGTCGCGCGGCGCTTGCCGGGGCGGGGCGCACACGACTGCCCGAGGCAACAGTGGTCCGAGAGGTAACCGAGAAGCGAGTTCCTGAAGTTTGTCGATGATCGAGTGGGAGTAGGGGGCCTTTCGTTTCCGAACAGATGGGCATTGCTAGGATGACCCGGCGCTGATCCGCAGCGCGCCGCGAAGGAGGAGACCATGCGCGAGCGCAACGAAGCATTGCTGTGGATGTACGAGACGATGGTCGAGATCCGCCACTACGAGGAGACGATGGTCAACGTCTATCTCGAGGGCAAGCTTCCGCCGAAGATCCAGAAGGGACTCGCCTTCGACATCGGCTCGGGGCCGGTGCCGGGCGAGATGCACCTGTCGGCGGGGCAGGAGCCGGTGGCGGTCGGCGTGTGCGCGCACCTGAAGCAGGAGGACACGGTGGTCGGCACGCACCGGCCGCATCACTTCGCGATCGCCAAGGGCGTGCCGCTCGACCGCATGACCGCCGAGATGTTCGGCAAGGCCGCCGGCCTGGGCAAGGGCAAGGGCGGGCACATGCACCTGTTCGATCCGGAGCACCGCTTCAGTTGCAGCGGCATCATCGGCGCCAGCCTGCCGCCCGCCTGCGGCGCGGCGCTGGCCGCGAAGAAGCTCGGCCGCGACTGGGTCGCGGTGGCGTTCTTCGGCGAGGGCGCGGCCAACCAGGGGTCGTTCCACGAATCGCTGAACCTGGCGGCGCTGTGGAAGCTGCCGGTGCTGTTCGTCTGCGAGGACAACCACTGGGCGATCTCGGTGCCCAAGCCCGCGGCCACGTCGATTCCGAAGGTGGCCGACCGCGCGGCAGCCTACGGCATGCCGGGCGTGCACGTGCCGAACAACGACGCGATCGAGGTCTGGGAAGCGGCCGGCCCGGCGATCGCGCGCGCGCGCCGCGGCGAGGGACCGACGCTGCTCGAGGTGCGCACCGATCGCTACCTGGGGCACTTCCAGGGCGATGCCGAGGTCTACCGGCCGAAGGACGAGGTGGCGAAGCTGCGCGCCGACGATCCGATCCCGCGGCTGGCCGCACAGCTGAAGGCGCAGGGGCTGCTCGACGACGAGCAACGGGGCACGCTCGACGCACGCGCCCGCGCCCGCGTCGACGAAGCCTACGCGTTCGCGCGCAAGGCCGACTACCCCGCGCCGGCCGACGCGCTGGCCGACGTGTTCGTCTGAGCCCGCACGAGGAGAACCGATCATGAGCGAATCCCGTTCACTGACGATGGCGCAGGCGATCTCCGAGGCGATCGCGCAGGAGATGGAGCGCGACCCCGCGGTCTTCGTGATGGGCGAGGACATCGGCCGCTACGGCGGCATCTTCGGCGCCACCGGCGGACTGCTCGACCGCTTCGGCGCCGAGCGGATCATGGACACGCCGATCTCCGAGACGGCGTTCATCGGCGCAGCCACCGGCGCCGCCGCCGCCGGCATGCGTCCGATCGCCGAACTGATGTTCGTCGACTTCTTCGGCGTGTGCATGGACCAGATCTACAACCATCTGGCGAAGAACACCTACATGGCCGGCGGCAACCTGCGCCTGCCGGTGGTCCTGATGACCGCGGTCGGCGGCGGCTACAACGACGCTGCCCAGCACTCGCAGTGCCTGTTCGGCACCTTCGCGCACCTGCCGGGGCTGAAGGTGGTGGTGCCGTCGAACGCCTACGACGCCAAGGGGTTGATGATCCAGTCGATCCGCGACGACAACCCGGTGATGTTCCTGTTCCACAAGGGCATCATGGGCCTGCCGTGGATGGCCTACTTCGAGGGCAGCACGACCGAGGTGCCGCGCGAGGCGTATACGCTGCCCTTCGGCCAGGCGCGCGTGGTGCGCGAAGGCACCGACCTGAGCATCGTCACGTTGAGTCAGATGGTGCACAAGGCCGCGCTGGCTGCCGTCGAGCTGGAACGCGAAGGCGTGAGCGCCGAGGTGATCGACCTGCGCACGCTGGTGCCGCTCGATCGCGACGCGGTGCTGAAGTCGGTCGCCAGGACCGGACGGCTGCTGGTGGCCGACGAGGACTACCTGAGCTTCGGGCTGAGCGGCGAGATCGCGGCGATCGTCGCCGAGAACCTCGACACGGTGCAGTTGCGCGCGCCGGTGAAGCGGCTCGCGGTGCCCGACGTGCCGATCCCGTACAGCCGGCCGCTCGAGCGCTTCGTGATTCCGCAGGTCGAGTCGATCGTCGAGGCCGGGCGCGCGCTGTGCCGCGCACCGCTCGCACAGGCGATGCCGGCGTGACGCCGATCACGCTCGACGACGCCTGCTGGACCGACCTCGAGGAGGGCACCGAGGCGCTCCTCGATCGCTGGCTCGTGGCGGAAGGCGACGCGGTGAAGGCGGGAGCGCCGCTGGCCGCGGTGGTGCTGGTGAAGACGAACATCGAGGTGCCGGCGCCGGCCGACGGCGTGCTCGAGCGCATCCTCGTCGCCGCAGGAGAAAGCTTCGCGCGCGGCGCGCCGATCGGGACGCTGCGCGCGGCAGGCTGAAACGTCGTCGAAGCGCCGACCGGTTTCTTCGTTCATCTCGCCATCACGCCGACGATCAGCGCGTTGGCGAGATCGATGAAGAAACCGCACACCAGCGGCACGATCAGGAACGCACGGGGTGCGGCGCCGAATTCGCGCGTGACGGCGCTCATGTTCGCCACGGCGGTTGCCGTGGAGCCCAGCGTGATGCCGCCGAAGGCCGAGCAGATCACGGCGGCTTCGTAGTCGCGCCCCATCGCGCGGAACACCACCAGCACGGTGAAGAGCACGACGAACGTGATCTGCAGCACCATGGTCAGCGTGATGAATCCCAGCACGGGCCGCAGCTCCCACAGCTTCAGGCCCATCAGCGCCATCGTCAGGAACAGGCCCAGGGAGATGTCGGAGATCAACGCGAGCCCCGGCTTCATTTCGTGAAAGCGCCAGAGACGACCGCCGTGCGGCAGGAACAGGTCGCCGGCCGAGCGTAGAACGATCCCTCCCAGCAGGCTGCCCACGAAGGCCGGCAGCATCAATCCGCTCCGGGCGATCAGCGCACCGATGCCATAGCCCACCATCAACGCGATGTTGAGCCAGAACACGGCCAGCAGCGCACCGTAGTAGTCGAGCGGAGCGTGCGTTTCCTCGCCGTACAGCGTCCCGACCTCGAGTTCGGCATCTGCGGACGGCGCCACCGCGTGCCGGCGGATCAGCCAGCCGGCGATCGGCCCGCCGACCAGGCAGGCCGCCATCAAGCCCACCATGTTCGCCGCCATGCCCAGCTCCGTCGCGATCGCGATGCCGAGCACCTCCGTGAAATACGGCGACCACGCCAGCGTAGTGCCGACTCCGCCGGTCAGCGAGATCGAACCGACCATGAGCCCCGTCCGTGCATCCATGCCGAACAGCGCCGCCATCGTCATGCCCAGGCCGTTCTGGACCAGGATGAAGATCGTCGCCAGCAGCAGCAGGACGATCAGTTGCCGGCCGCCGCGGGAGAGCATGCGCACGTTCGAGCTCAGGCCCAATGCGGCGAAGAAGTACAGCAGCAGATCGTCGCGCACGCCGAGGTCGAAGGACAGCTGCAGCCCGATCCCGTAGTAGAGGACGCACACCGCCGCGGCGCAGAGCAGGCCACCCACCACGGGTTCGGGGATGCCGTAGCGACGAAGCAGGTCGATGCGTGCCACCACGCCCTTGCCGGCGAAGAGCAACAGGATGGCGAGGGTGAAGCTGATGAAGTGATCGAGTTCCACCGATCCGTTCTGCAAGAGCGGCATCGGTGCCTTCCCGCTTCAGAACGGCCAGAACAGCGGAATGAAGAGGACGCCCAGCGCCCAGAAGATCAGGTTCAGCGGCAGCCCGACCTTGACGAAGTCGCTGAAGCGATAGCCGCCGGCCCCGTAGACCATCGTGTTGGTCTGGTATCCCACCGGCGTGGCGAAGCTGGTCGAGGCGGCGAAGGTCACCGCGATCAGGAAAGGAGTGGCATCGACGTCCATCCACCGCGCCGTCGACATGCCCACCGGCGTGAGCAGCACCGCGGCGGCTGCGTTGCTCATGAACTCAGACAGCAGGATGGCCATCAGGTACAGCATCGCCAAGACCGTCAACGGCCCGAAGCCGCTCACGAGACCGATGGTGTGCTCGACGATGAACTGTGCCGCGCCCGTCTCGCTCATCGCCACGCCCAGCGGCAGCAGGCCGGCCATCAGCAGGATGATGCGCCAGTCGATCGCGTCGTAGACGTCCTCCGCGTCGAGGCAGCCGGCCAGCGTCAGCGCGACGGCACCGGCCAGCGAGGTGACGGCGATGGGCGCCCATCCGATCGCGGATACGCCGATGACCAGCGCCATCGTGACCAGCGCGAAGGGCGCGCGCCAGCCCATCGGCTTCGCGGGTTGACGCTCGGACAGCACGATCACGTTCGTGTCCTTGCGCAGCGCCCCCATCCCGGCTTCGGGGATCAGCATCAGCAGGATGTCTCCGACCTGCAGGCGAACGTTGCGCAGCTCGTCGCGCAGCACGTGGCCCCGTCGATGAATCGCGAGCACCGTCGTGTCGTGGTCCCAGCCGGGGTCGAGCATGCCCAGGCTGCTGCCGATCACGCGCGAACGGGGCGCGATCATCACTTCGGTCAGCACCTGCTCGACTTCCTCGAAGGAGCGCTGCTTGAGCTTGAACTCGGCGTTCACCTCCAGGCCGGCTTCCTTGCGCAGTTCGTCGAGCTTCGACCAGTCGCCGCGCGCCAGCAGGATGTCGCCCTCCTGCAGTGTCTGCGACCGCGGCGAATCGACCTTCCGGTTCTCGCGCAGCAATTCCAGCACGAAGACGCCGAACTGCTCGCCGAGCTTCGCTTCGCCGACCGAGGTCCCGATCAGCGACGATTCCGGCATGACGCGCAGTTCGGTGATGTACTTGCCGAGTTCGTAGTGCTCGACGAGCTCGACGCTGCGCGTTTCCGGCAGCAGCCAGCGCCCGATCGTGAGCAGGTAGAGGCAGCCCGCCGCGAAGCAGATGACGCCGAGCGGGGTGAACTCGAACATGGTGAAGCCGGGATGCCCGAGATCCCTCGCCATGCCGTTGACGAGCAGGTTGGTCGAGGTGCCGACGAGCGTGCAGACCCCCGCCATCTGCGAGACGTAGGACAGCGGGATCAGCGCCTTGGATGCCGACATGCCGATCGTGGCCGTCGCGGCGATCACGATCGGCATCAGGACCGCCACCACTGCCGTGTTGTTCACGAAGGGCGCGATCACCGCCAGCACCAGGAACAGGACGATCAGGAACTGCGTGGGCGATCCGGCGCGTCCGAGCAGGTTTCCGATTCCGGCGAGCGCGCCGCTGTTCTGCAGCCCCGCGGCCAGCACGAACATCGCCGCCACGGTGATCGTGGCCGAGTTGCTGAATCCGCTGAGCGCCTGCCCGGTGTCGACCAGGCCGGTCACCGCGAGGCTGGTCAGCACCAGCAGCGCGACGGCGTCGATGCGCAGCTTCTCCGTGGCGAACAGCGTCACCGCGGCGAGCGCAATGAAGAGAACCACGGCGATGTCGATCGTCATGCCCGGCTGCTCGAGTGATTCGGGCCTCGCGCGACGAGCGCGGGGACGCAGGTGCCGCGGCCGGCAGGAAGACCGACGACGGTCCGCTATCCTAGCGAACGCGCCGCATGGCTCTCGCTCGGGTTGCGGAGAACCGGTGCCCACAGCCGGATACGAATACGAAAGCTTCGCCGAGGCGCGCGCGATGGCCCGACGCCGCCGCCGGCGCGTGCTGCTGCCGCTCGCCGTGGTCGTCGTCCTGCTGCTCGCGCTCGTCGGCATCGCGATCCACGACTACCGGGCGATGCGCGAGGATGCGCTCGCGCTGTCCGAAGGCGTGATCGCGAACCTGCAGCAACGCATCGAAACCGAGGTCGACGCCTTCCTGCGACCGATCAACGGAATCACCACGCTGTCGCGCGACCTGCTGCAAGACCGTTTCGACGCCGGCATCCCGGCGGCCGAGGTCGAGGCCCTGGGCCTGGGCGTGCTGCGCAACTCGCCGCAGCTGACGGCGCTCTTCGCGGGCGACCGGAACGGCGAATTCGTGATGGTGCGGCGGGAGCATCGCGACGGCCGGGACGGCCTGGAGACCAAGTGGATCCACCGTTCCGAACGCGCGCCGGAGGGCTTCGAGATCGCCTATACCTGGCACGACGAGCAGGGACGCGTCCTGTCCCGCGAGGACGCGCCCTGGGATCGCTACGACCCGCGTACGCGCCCCTGGTATCCGGATGCAGACGGGGAGCGAGGGCTGCGCTGGACCGAGGCGTACCCGTTCTTCAGCGACCGCGCCGCCGGCATCACCGCCTCGGTGCCGGTGATCGACGCCGACGGTGCGCTCGCGGCCGCGATCGGCGCCGACGTCACGTTGCGCAGCATCAGCCGCTTTCTCGCGTCGCTGTCGATCGGAGAGTCCGGGCAGGCGATGATCGTCGACGCCGAGGGTAGGCTGATCGCCCATCCGCGGGCCGAGTTGGTCCGGGAGGAGGGCGAGGGCAGGCTGCGCCTGAGCCACGTCGAAGACCTCGACGACGCGGCCGCCCGGCGGGCCTACGACCACTTCCGGATCGAGGGCGTCGGCAAGCGCCACTTCGAGCTGGGCGGTCGCCGCTACGTCAGCGCCGCGTCGTCGCTCGAGCACCTGCTCGATCGCGACTGGTCGGTGCTGATCGTGGTGCCCGAGGACGACTTCGTCGGCTTCGTCGGCGACAACGTCCGTGAAATGCTGGCCATGGGTCTCTCGACTCTCGCCCTCGCTTGCCTGCTCGCGTGGCTCCTGGTCCGGCAGGGGCTGCGCACCGACCGCGAGGCGATACGGGTACTGGAGCGCAAGTCCGAGCTCGACGCCGCGGCGAAGGCGTTCTCGCAGCTGGCCTCCGCCGGCTCCGTCTCGCTCGATCCGCGCGATGCGGCAGCCTTGGGCCCGTTCACCGAAGCCGCCAGCGAGGCGGCACGGGTACGGCGCGTCAGCGTCTGGCATCTGGTCGAGGGCTCGGGCGATCTCTGCTGCCTGGACTGCTACGACCGCGATACCGGTGCGCACACCCGGGGGACGCGGCTCGCGGCGCAGGACTACCCGGAGTTCCTCGCGGCGCTGGCCGCGCAGCCGCTGCTCGCCGCCGTCGATGCCGGCGCGGATCCGCGCCTCGCGTCGCTCGATCGGCGCTATCTGCAACCGCTCGGCTGCCGAGCGCTGCTCGCGGTTGCCGTCCAGGCAGCGGAGCGCTCGATGGGCGCCGTCTTCCTGGAGGACACGGGCCAGCGCGTCGAGTGGTCCGATCACACGACGGCCTTCGCCCGTGCACTGGCAAACCTGCTCGCCATCGGCACCCCGGGGCGCAGCGCTGCGCCTGCGGCCGCCCCCACGACAGCGCGCGGCGAAGCCGCGGCCGTCGATGCGCGCCACGGTTCGCCGTCGGAGCCGACGACGGCCTTCCGCGACCTGGACGTCGACACCACGCTCGGCGAACGGCGCGCGGCGGCCTTCGCTGCCCGGCTGTCGTCCCATGCCGGCACGGAGCGCGGCGCGGAGATGATCGAGCGACTCGCGGTCCTGTCGCTGCGGCTGACGAACTCGGTCGTGCTCGCCGCGCCGACCGGGCAGGGCGGCGACGCGAGCACGGTGGCGAAGCTGCTCGACGAGCTGGAGAAGGCGGCGGCGGACGAAGGCGTCGACTATCTCAAGTTCTTCAGCGACCAGGTCATCGCATCGGTCGACCCGAACCAGGACGCCGGCGAGGCGCTGCGACGCCTGGCGGAGTTCGCACTGCGGGTCAAGGCGATCTGCGAAAGCCTGTTCGCCCGGCATCGCGCCGCGTTGGCCTTCCGCATCGGCATCGACGTCGGCCCGGCGATCGGCAGCCTCGTCGGGCGCGACCACCGCAGCTTCGCATTCTGGGGCGACGCCGTCCGCACCGCGATCAGCATGGCGGACAGCAGCTTTCCCGGTGCGATCCAGGTCACCGAGCCGGTCTACCAGGCGCTGCGCGAGCGCTACGTCTTCCAGACGCGCGGACACCACTATCTCGAGGGGCTCGGCGAGTTCTCGACCTACGTGCTCGGGGGGCGGGCGTGATCGCCGGCGGCTCGTCGATGAAGGGGCGCGGCGCGACGCCGGGAGCAGGGCACGCGAACGGCGGATTCGTGCAGGCGATCGGCAGGCGCCTGCTCGACGCGCTGCGTTTCGTCGGCGCGTTCACCGAGGTGACCGCACGCGGTCTCGTCCCGGGCAACTGGCGACGGACGATGCGGGCGGAGTTCCGCTTCTACCTGTACCAGGTGGGCGTTCGCGGCATCCCGGTCGCGATGATCGTCGCGCTGCTGGTCGGCGTCGGGCTGGTCCTGCAGATCGTCTACTGGCTGCGCTTCGCCGGCCAGGCCGAGCGCATCGGCGAGTTCATCGTGCTGGCGCTGGTCCGCGAGATCGCGCCGGTCGCTACCTCGCTGATCGTCATCGGCCGCAGCGGTTCGGTCCTCGTCGAGGAGGTCGGCCAGATGACCCGGTCCGGACACGCGCGCGCGCTGGCCTCGCAGGGCATCGATCCGGTCGATTTCCTCCTGATTCCGCGTGCCTTCGCGGTGGCGGCCGCGTCCTTCCTGCTGACCCTGCTCTTCCTGCACACGGCGCTCTGGTCCGGATACCTGGCGGCCTCGCTCGCGGGACTGGTGCAGAGCGCGCCCGACGAATTCACGGCGGCCGTGCTGGGCATCATGTCGATCGACGACTACCTGTTGCTCGTCGTCAAGCCGACGCTGACCGGCTACGTCGTGGGATATCTTTCGATCTGGTGCGGCAGCCGCATCGAGCCCGGCCCCCAGGGCATGCGGCGCGCACTGCCGAAGGCCTTCGCCACCTCGCTGATCGCGACCTTCCTGATCAGCGCGCTCACCACCGCATGGCTGTAGTGCCCGAGCCCGACGCAACGCCGATACTGTCGGCATCCGCGATGCAGGTCGCCGCCCGCGGTGCCTTCCCCGGGCTGTTGCTCGACTTCCGCCTGTGCGCCGGCGAGCTGCAGGTGATCCACTCGCGGCACAAGGAGCGCAGCGGCGACATCGTCGACGGACTGCTCGGCCTGGTCGACGCCGGCGAAGGCGTCGTGCGTTTTCTCGGCCGTGCCTGGCACGAGGTCGGCCGGCGCGACGCCTCCGAGTTGCGACGCGAGATCGGCCGGGTGCAGCATCGTGGCAACTGGATGGAGGGCCGATCGGTGCTCGACAACCTCCTGCTGCCGGCGCGGCATCACACGATCCTGCCCGAGCGGGTGCTGCGCGAGGGCGCGAGCACGCTGGCGCGGCAGTTCGGACTGCCGGGGCTGCCGCTGCAGCTGCCCTCCGACTGCGCGCCCGAGGACCTCGAGCGGGCGGCCTGCGTCCGTGCCTTTCTCGGCCGCCCGCGGCTCGTCGTGCTCGAGCATCCGATGGCCTTCGAGGAAAGCGACATGCTGCTGGCGTTGATGAATGCGATCCAGCAATCGCGCAGGCGCGGCGCAGCGGTGCTCTGGTTCACCGAGCACCCGTCGCATGCCGTGGAGGCCGGACTGACCGCCGACCGCCATCGCGAGCTGGTCGACACGCACCTGATCGATCTCGAAGCGGACCGCCGATGACGGATACGCCGCAGGAGCGTCGTCGACAGGTGCTGCTGGGCGCTTTCGTGCTGATCGCGCTCGGCCTGTTCGTCGCCGGCATGCTGCAGTCGAAGGCCCTGCAGGAGCTGCTGAACCCGAGCAAGGAGCTGCGCCTGCTGCTGCCCGACGAAGGCCTGTTCGGGCTGGCGCAGGGCGCGCGCATCGAGGTCATGGGCACGCCTGCCGGCAGGATCACCCGGATCGTCCTGGATCCGGGCGAGAAGATCCACGCGCAGGCGCGGATCGATCCGTCGTTGAGCGCGTTCGTGCGGCGCGATTCCCGGGCGCTGATCCGCAAGACCTTCGGCGTGGCCGGCGAGTCCTACCTCGAGATCACGCGCGGCCGCGGCGAACCGATGGACTGGGACTACGCGGTGCTGGCGATCGAAGCCGACCGGGCACCGACCGAGAACATCGGGCAGATCCTGCAGGACCTGCAAAGCCGGGTGATGCCGATCCTCGCGCACACCGAGCGAGCGGTCACGGCACTCGCCGAACTCACCGAAGGGCTCGCCGATCCCGCGGGCGATCTCCAGGCGACGCTGGCCGCCGTCGGCGCGTTGAGCACGCGCATCGAGCGCGGCGAGGGGTCGCTCGGCCGCATGCTCGCCGACGATGCGCCGGCGCGCGAGCTCGAAGCGCTGCTGGCCAACGCGAACCGCACGATGCAGGCGCTGGCGCCCGTCGTCGACGAGCTGCGCACCACCGCCACCCAGGTCGCTTCGCTGTCGACCTCGATCAACGAACAGAGCAAGGACCTGCCGCAGGTCGGCAGGCAGGTCGACTCGATCCTCGCCTCGCTGGAGCGAATCACCGACGACCTCGGCAAGAGCTCGCCGCAACTGCCGGGGATCACGCGTGACCTGAGCCGCACGACCGAGAGCGTGCCGGTGCTGCTCGGCATGACCCGACAGACCCTGGCCGAGCTGGAGGGGCTGCTGCGCCAGCTGCGCGGGCACTGGCTGCTCGGCGGCAGCGACGCCGATGCCCCGCCATCGCAGTCGCGGCTGCCGACGCGCGAGGTGCGGCCCTAGTGCGCGCGGCGCTGGTCATCGTTCTCGCTCTCGTCCTGGGGGGCTGCGGCGGCGCGCCGAAGGAGAAGACCCCGGAACCGACCGATCGCGAGCTGCTCGAGCGCTCGGCACGGCTCGCCTTTACGCGCGGCGAGTACGAGCAGGCCGCGTCGCTCTACGAGGCCGCGCTCGATCGGGCACTGGTCGCCGACCGGCCCGGGCCGATCATCGACGCGCGATTCAATCTCGCGCTCAGCCGCAGCTATCTCGGCCGCTACGAGGAGGCGCTCGATCTCGTCACGCTCGCCGACGCCGAGCGCGTGCGTCGCGGACTCGGGCCCGACCCCGAATTGCGGTTGCTGCGCGCGACGATCCACCACCGGGCCGGCGATGCCGACGCGGCCCGGCAGGTGCTCGAGCCGTTGCTGGCCGACCCGGCGCTGGCGCCGCGGACGGCCGCCGCGACGCAGTTCCTCGCGGGACTCCTGGCGGCGCAGCGCGGCGACGCGCCCGCGCTGCAACGCCATCGCGACGCGTTGCCGACCGGGGGCGCGCACGGCGCGCAGGCCGACCGGCTCGAGCTCGACGGGCGTCTGTCCGCCCTCGAGGGCGACAGCGGCGAGGCGCTGCGCCGGCTGGAGGAGGCCGCACGCCTGCGCAGCCTGGACGACGATCACCGAGGGATGGCTCGGGCGCTGGTCGCCGCGGCCGATGCGGCCGAGCGCTCCGGGCGCATCGATCTCGCCGGCGGGTACTGGATTCGCGCCGGTCGCAGCGGGGCGCAGCGAGCCGACCCCGACGCGCGCGAATGGCTGGAGCAGGCGCTTCGTGTCGGCAGGCGAATCGGCGACAGCGCGCTCGTCCTGGAGGCGGAAGCGATGCTCGGCAAGCTGGACGGCGCGCCTGCGCCTGCGTCTCGTTGATCGGGAGCTCGCAGCGGCAGTTCAGGCGCGCTCCAGGCGCGCGAGCAGCGCCATCGCGGCAGCCGGGTTCTTCGCCTTGCAGCCGCTGATGACGTACAGGTAGACGTCGCGCGGGACGGCCGGCGCCGCCGACGCGTCGCCGGACACGACGCGCTCGAGTCCTTCGGGCTGCGCACCCGTTGCCCAGGCCTTCGCCCGCGCCGCCCAGCGATCGAGCTCCTCGGAGGAGTAGCCCGCCGGCTCGCTCTCCCGCGTGCCCATGATCCGCGCGTAGACGAAGGGCGCGCTGGGATCGGCGATCTGCGGGAACGCACTGTCGCCGCTGACGACGATCGCCACCTCGTAGGCGCTTGCCAGCGCGACGAAGCGCGCCGTGCGAAAGCTGTCGTGGCGGACCTCGATCGCGTGGCGCAGCCGGCGACCGTCCAGCGACGCCGGCAAGAGCGCGAGGAAGGCTTCGAGATCGGAGTCGTCGAACGTGCGGCTCGTCGGCAACTGCCAGTTGACCGGTCCGAGCTTGTCCCCCAGCTCGAGCACGCCGCTGTCGAAGAATCGATCGATCGACTCGCGGGCATCGGCGAGCGTGGCGCGATGCGTCGCGTAGCGCGGCCCCTTCACCGAGAACACGAAATCGCCGGGCGTCTCGTCGCGCCACTTCGCGAAGCTCGCCGGCGTCTGCGTGCGGTAGAAGGTGCCGTTGATCTCGATCGACCGCAGGCGGCGGCTCGCGTACTCGAGCTCGCGCTTGAGCGGGTGCTTCGCCGGATAGAAGCTGCCCCGCCACGGCTCGTAGACCCAGCCGCCGATGCCGACCCGGATCTCGCCCGCGCCCCCGTCCCGCATGCCGCCTCCTTTCGGGTTTCCGGTCGCCGGCGGCCGGCTACTCGACGAGCGCCCGCGGCCGCGCCGCTTCGCGTCGTTGCAACTCACGCTTGCGCTCGACCCCCCAGCGGTAGCCTGCGAGATCGCCGTCGCGCCGGACGACGCGGTGGCAGGGGATCGCCACCGCGATGCGATTGGCAGCGCAGGCCTGCGCCACCGCGCGCACCGAACGCGGCGTGCCGATGCGCGCCGCGATCTCCGTGTACGTGGCCGTGCTGCCGGACGGGATCTCGCGCAGCGCTTGCCACACGCGCTCCTGGAAGGCCGTGCCGCGCACGTCCAGCGGCAGGTCCAGGCCCAGGGCCGGCGCCTCGACGAAACCGACCACCTGCGCGACCAACCCTTCGAAGCCGGCGTCGCCGCCGAGCAGTCGTGCCTTCGGAAAGCGGTCCTGCAGGTCGCGAACCAGGGCATCGGGGTCGTCGCCGAGCAGGATCGCGCAGATGCCGCGCTCGCTCTGCGCGACGAGGATGTCGCCCAGCGAGCACAGGCCGACCGCGAAGCGGATCACCGTGCCGGCGCCGCCGGCGCGATAGGCGCGCGGGCGCATGCCCAGCACGCGGTCCGCATTCTCGTAGAAGCGGCCGCCCGAACCGAAGCCGGCTTCGTAGAAGGCATCGGTGACCGACACCGCGCGCGTGCCCAGCGCATCGCGCACGCGTCGTGCGCGGCAGGCCAACGCGTAGGCCTTCGGCGTCAGTCCCGCTTCGGCCTTGAACACGCGATGGAAATGCGAGGGACTCATGCCGGCTTGCGCAGCCAGTTCGGCGAGCGCGGGTGCCGACTCGGCGGCTTCGATGTGGCGGCACGCGCGCGCGACGAGCCGGGCCCGTTCGCGCGCGCCGCCGGTGTCGAGGAGAGAGTGCGATCCCATGGCTGGTTCCCGTTGGCGGCGTCGTTCAGGGAAGTCTAGGGAATGCCGCGGCGGCCGCAACTCCGGTTCTTGCGCTCAGCGCGCACGCGCGGCGCCGATCAGTTCGAGCACGCTCTCCGGCGGCCGGCACAGCCGCGCGCCCTCGGCGGTGACGACGATCGGCCGCTCGATCAGGATCGGGTTCGCCGCCATCAGGTCGAGCAACTGGTCGTCGCTCCACTTGGCGTCGTCGAGCTTCAGTTCCGCGAAGGGCGGCGCCTTGCGGCGCAGGATGCTGCGCACCGGCGCCTGCATGTGGGCGACCAGGCGGGCGAGCGTATCGCGATCGGGCGGCGTCTTCAGGTATTCGACGATCTGCGGCTCGATTCCGTTCTCGCGCAGCATCCCGAGCACCTTGCGCGAGGTGCTGCACGATGGGTTGTGATAAATCGTTACGTTCATAATGGACATTTGAAGGCTTTCGCGGGGAGGGCGCAGAAAGCATACGGCAACGGGGTCGCCCGGGTGCTGGTGCTAGCATCGCTGCGCCATGTCGCCACCGTCCTTCTCCGTTTTCGACACCGCGATCGGTCGTTGTGCCCTCGCGTGGAACGAGCACGGGATCGCGCACGTCCAGCTCCCCGAAGTCAGCGACGCGCTGACCTGCGCGCGGCTGCTGCGGCATCTGCCCGACGCGACGCAGGCCGATCCCCCCGAAGGAGTCCGGCAGGCGATCGCGCGCATCCGCGCGCTGCTCGCCGGCGCGCGCGACGACCTCGCCGATCTCGAACTCGACCTGCGCGGCCTGCCGCCTTTCCATCGGCGCGTCTACGAATTCGTGCGCTCGATCGGGCCCGGCTGCACGATGACCTACGGCGACGTCGCCAAGCGGCTCGGCGACCCCGCGGCGGCGCGTGCGGTCGGCCAGGCGCTCGGCGAGAATCCCTTCGCGCCGATCGTTCCGTGCCATCGCGTGCTCGCCGCCGGCAGACGTCCCGGCGGATTCTCCGCGGCCGGCGGCGTCGCGACCAAGCTGCGCATGCTCGAGATCGAGCGAGCGCGCATCGGCGATGCCCCCGGCCTGTTCGACGGCGACGAGGCCGGTGCGCCGACGCCGGGCTGCGCGCCGCCGTCGCCGGGCGCCGACGAAGGCGCTGCCTTCGGGCCGATCGACGAATCGATGATGCGCCTTGCGCTCGAGCAGGCGCTGTGCGCACGGGACCTCGGCGAGGTGCCCGTGGGTGCGGTCGTCGTGCACGAAGGCGAGGTGATCGGCGTGGGCTTCAATCAGCCGATCTCGGCGCACGACCCGAGCGCGCACGCGGAGATCCGCGCGATGCGCGCGGCAGCCGAACGCATCGGCAACTACCGCCTGGTCGACTGCGACCTGTACGTGACGCTCGAGCCCTGCGCCATGTGTGCCGGCGCGATCCAGCACGCGCGGATCCGCCGCGTCGTCTACGGTGCCGCCGATCCGAAGACGGGCGCCTGCGGCAGCGTGGTGGATCTCTTCGCCGAGGCGCGCCTGAACCATCACGCGCGCGTGCGCGGCGGCGTGTTGGCCGAGGCGTGCGGCGCGCTGCTGTCGTCCTTCTTCGCGGCGCGTCGGCGCCGCTGATCCGCGCCGTCGATTCCTCCTCGTTGCCCGGGTGCCCCCCTTGCTGCCGATGCAGTTCTGGGGCGTCCCACGGGCGCCCGGCTTCATTCGAGGAGAGATCATCCATGGAACGCAATCCCTACGGCAACGGACATCGCGGCCCCGACGCGCCGGGGCGCGACCTGCACCGACCCGGCTTCGCCCACGACTACGGCGACGACCTGGACGACGGCCGCTTCCAGACGCACCCGATGCAGCGCGCCGGCAGCGGCTTCGCGCAATCGGCTCCGCAGCCTCGCGGCGCCTCGCGCCGCGGGACGGACGAGTCGGGTTTCGGTGCGCGGCCGTACGGCGAGGAATCGCGCTACGGCACGCAGCAGCGCATGCGCAACCGCGGCCCGCGCAACTGGCAACGCTCCGACGAGCGCATCCGCGAGGACGTCTGTGAACGGCTGAGCGCGCTCGACGACGTCGATGTCTCCGACGTCAGCGTCTCCGTCGAGCAGGGCAAGGTGACGCTCTCCGGCACCGTCGGCCATCGTGCGGACAAGCACCGCATCGAGGACATCGCCGACGACAGCGCAGGCGTGCGCGACATCGACAACCAGATCCACGTGCGTCGCGACGACGAGCGCAGCACCGGCGGTTTTTGGAGCCAGCTGTTCGGCTTCGAGTCGGGCTCGAGGGCGCGCGACGTGATGACGCGCGAAGTGCTCACGGTGTCGCCCGGCGACAGCGTGCAGCGGGTGGCGCAGATCATGAAGGACGCCGGCATCGGTTCGGTGCCGGTCTGCGACGGCCGGCGCCTGCAGGGCATGGTCACCGACCGCGACATCGCGGTGCGCGTGGTCGCCGCCGGACTGCCTGCCGACGCGACGCAGGCCGCGCAGGCGATGACCGCCGAAGTGTTCTGGTGCTACGAGGACGACGACGTCGCCGACGTGCTCGACAAGATGGGCGACCGACAGGTGCGCCGGATCCCCGTGGTCGATCGCGAGCACGGGCTGACCGGGATCATCTCGCTCGGCGACATGGCGGTGCACCGCTCGGGCGGGCAGGTCGGCGATGCGCTCGAGGAGATCTCGGCGCCGTCGCAAGGCCACTGAGCTCGTCGCCGGCGGCCCGGCCGGGCCGCGCAAGGCAGAAGGCCCGGGCCACGCGCATCGCGCGGCCCGGGCCTTTCCGTTCGAAGCGCCAGGGCGCTACTGGATCTTCGCGCTCGCGCGCAGCTCCTGCTGCAGCTGCTGCACGCGCTCGCGCTCGAGCTCCTGCTGGATCTGCGGACGCACCTGGTCGAGCGCCGGAGCCTGCGCCTCGCGCACGTCGTCGAGGCGGATCACGTGGTATCCGAACTGCGAGCGTACCGGCGTTTCGGTGAACTTGCCCTTCTCGAGCCGGACCATCGCGTCGGAGAATTCCTTCACGAAGGTGCCCGGGGTGTTCCAGTCGAGGTCGCCGCCCGATTGCGCCGAGCCCGGATCCTTCGACTTCTTCGCGAGCTCCTCGAACTTCGCGCCTTTCTTCAACTGCGCGATGATCGCCTTGGCCTCGTCCTCCGTCTCGACGAGGATGTGGCTCGGCCGGTATTCCTTCTCGCCGACCTGCGTCTTGATGCGGTCGTACTCGGCCTGGATCTCCTGGTCGGTGACCGGATTCGACTTCAGGTGATCGCGGATCGCCGCCCGGATGAGGATCTCCTGGCGGGCGTTCTCCAGCTGCCGCTGCACGTCGGTGTTGCGTGCCAGGCCCTTCTTCTCGGCCTGCTGGACGAAGAGTTCGCGGGCGATGAGCTCGTCGCGCACGGCGGCGCGCAGCTCCGGCGTGTCGGGCCGGCCCTGCGCCACGAGCAGCTGCACGAAGTCGTCGACCCGCTCCTTCGGGATCGGCTTGTTGTTGACGATCGCGGCGTTCTGCGCGAATGCGATCGACGCGAGCGGGAACAGCATGAGCGCGGCGGTTCGCGCCAGACGGAGCGAACGGTTCCGGTGCGACATGGGAGATCCTCGTACGGGCATGTGAACGAACGCGCGGACTGCGCAGCTCGGCAGGACGACCGCGGGGAAGGGTGTCTCAGGCGTCTGCGGAAGAACCGGGGGATTCCTCGGCCGGTGCCAGGGCTTCGATCGCGAGCGCGTGAATGCGGTGCGGCATCCAGTCGTGCACGGCATCATACACGAGGCGATGCCGGAGCACGGTGCGCAATCCGGCGAAGCGTTCGCTGACGATCCGCACGTGGAAATGGCCGGCTCCGCCGGCGGCGCCGGGGTGTCCGGCGTGATGTTCGCTGTCGTCGCGCAGCGCGATCCGTGCGCCGGGGAACGACGCCGCCAGGCGCTCGCGGATCTCGTCGAGCGTCGGGCGGATCAAGGGCTCTCCTCCTGCACGTGGCGCCCGACGTAGAGCGCCTGCACGAGGACGAAGGCGAGCGTGAGCCCGGTGGTGCCGAACAGCTTGAAGTCGACCCAGGTGTCGGTCGAGAAGTTGTAGGCGACGAACAGGTTCAACGCCGCCATCGCCACGAAGAAGCCGGCCCAGATCACGTTCAGGCGGCTCCAGATCGGGTCGGGCAGCGCGATCTGGCGCGACATCAGCGAGCGGATCAGGTTGCGCCCGAAGAGCTGCGCGCCGCCCAGCGCCAGCGCGAACAGCCCGTAGAGAACGGTGGGCTTCCACTTGATGAAGGTCTCGTCCTGCAGCAGCAGCGTCATCCCGCCGAACACGACGATGATGGCGAGGCTCGTCCACTGCATGCCTTCGACGCGCCGGCCGCGCAGGAGCAGCCAGCCGATCTGGCCGATGCTGGCGACGATCGCGACGGCGGTGGCGACGTAGATGCCGGCCGCCTTGTACGCGACGAAGAACAGGACGACCGGAAAGAGGTCGAAGAGCAGCTTCATGCAGTCAGTATATGATCGCGGATTCGCTGGAGATCGCCGATGGCCGAACGTACCCGAAATCGCCGCAACACGCTGGAGCGGCGCTGCCTGCCGAAGTCGCTGAAGCGCCTGTTCAAGGGCTCGAAGACCCCCATCTTCCGGATGCTCGAGAAGGTCAAGCGCAGCTAGTCCCGTTCCGTCGACCGGTCGTCGCCCGCCGCCTCGAAGCGCAGCGACGCCGAGTTGATGCAGTAGCGCAGGCCGGTGGGCGGCGGCCCGTCGTCGAAGACGTGGCCCAGGTGCGCATCGCAGGCCGCGCACAGCACCTCGATTCGGCGCATCCCGTGGCTCGTGTCGACGCGCTGCGCCAGGTTGCCCTCGGCGATCGGCGCCCACCAGCTCGGCCATCCGCTGCCCGATTCGTACTTGCGCTCCGAGGCGAACAGCGGCGTGCCGCAGCACACGCACACATAGCGCCCGGCCGCGTGATGGTCGTGGTAGCGGCCGCTGAACGGTCGCTCGGTCGAGCCGCGGCGCGCGATCGCGAATTCCTCGGGTGAGAGTTGCTCCCGCCACTGCTCGTCGGTCTTCTCGACGCGCGCGGGTGTTTCGGTGCTCTTGCCTGTCATGACGAACAACTGACCTCCAGCGTGGATGCCCAGTGCGGCGGCAGCGCCGCGTACGCTTCGCGTTCGGGCTGCTCGTCGTAGGGCCGTTCGAGTACCTGGTGCAGGCGGCGCAGCTCGGCGTAGTCGCCCTCGCGCGCGCGGCGGATCGCGGTCTCGGCCAGGTGGTTGCGCAGCACGTACTTGGGGTTGACGCGGTTCATCGCGTCGGCGCGCTGTGCATCGCCGCGCGCTTCCCGCCCGAGGCGGTTCCGGTAGCGCGCGAGCCAGTCGTCGATGCCCGAGCGATCGTCGAAGAGGGCGCGACAGGGATCGTCGCCTTCGGGGCCGCCGCGTCGCACGCCCGACAGGCGGCGAAAGAAGCTCGTGAAGTCGGCACGGCCCGCCTGCAGGCACTCGAGCAGCGAAGCGAGCAGCGCGTCGTCGCCGGCCTGCCCGCTTTCGAGCCCGAGCTTCGCCGCGAAGTCCGCGTGCCACGCGTCGCCGAAGCGGCGCGGCCATTCGGCGAGCACGGCGAGCACGTCGTCGGTCGATGCGCCACGCTCGGCGGCCAGCGGGAGCAGCGCCTGCGCGAGGCAACGCAGGTTCCAGTCGGCGATCGCCGGCTGCAGCGAATAGCGGTAGCGTCCGCTGTCGTCCGAGTGGTTGCAGACGTGCTCGGGATCGAAGGCGTCGAGGAAACCGAAGGGGCCGTAGTCGATCGTCAACCCGAGGATCGACAGGTTGTCGGTGTTCAGCACGCCGTGGCAGAAGCCCACCGCCTGCCAGCGGGCGACCAGCGCCGCGGTGCGCGCGAGCGTCTCGCGCAGCAGTTCCAGGTACGGGTTGGCGGCGTCGGCGAGCGCGGGCAGGAAGTTCGCGACGACGTGGTCGGCGAGCGTGCGCAGGTCGTCGACGCGCCCGGCCGCGAGGAAGTGCTGGAAGGTGCCGAAGCGCACGAAGCTGGGCGCCAGCCGCGCGACGACGGCGGCCGTCTCGACCTGCTCGCGATACACCGGCAGCGGCGAGGCGACGATCGACATCGCGCGCGTGGTGGGGATGCCGAGCCCGGCCATCGCCTCCGAGCACAGGAATTCGCGGACCGACGAGCGCAGCACCGCGCGCCCGTCGGCGCCGCGTGAATACGGCGTACGCCCCGATCCCTTCAGCTGGATCTCGACGCGGCCCTCGGGGCCGATCACCTCGCCGAGCGAAATCGCACGTCCGTCGCCGAGGCGCCCCGCCCAGACGCCGAACTGGTGTCCGGCATAGACGGCAGCCAGCGGCTCGGCGCCGGCCAGCGGCCGATTGCCTGCGAAGACCTCGACGAAGGCGGGTTCGTCGGCACGCGAGGCGCGCAGTCCGGTGAGCGCGAGCGCATGCGGGGCCACGGCGACGAGTTCCGGATCGGGCAACGGCGTCGGATCGAGCCGCGTGTGGAACGACGCGGGCAGCCGGGCGTACCGATTGTCGAAGCGCAGTTCATGCCAGTGCACCGGCTGCGCGCTCGCGTGCGAGGCCGCGCCCGGCGGCGCGGGAAAGGACGCGGGCGAAAGGTCCATCGTCCGATTCTAGGCCTAGAATCCGGGAGACCCGCGCGAACGGGGCATCGAAGGACCAGGAGACGAGGACGAGAACATGCAAGGCTTGATGATGGACATGCCGCTGCTGGTGTCGAGCATCCTGCAGCATGCGGCGCGCCACTTCGGCGACACGGAGATCGTTTCGCGCCGCGTCGAGGGCGACATCCACCGCTACACCTACGCCGAATGCGAGCGGCGCTCGCGCAAGCTGGCCGACGCGCTCATGCGCAGCGGCGTCGGCATCGGCGACCGCGTGGCCACGCTCGCCTGGAACGGCTATCGCCACCTCGAGCTCTACTACGGCGTCGGCGGCATGGGCGCGGTGGTCCACACGCTGAATCCGCGGCTGCACCCGCAGCAGATCGCGTGGATCGTCAACCACGCCGGCGACGTGCATCTCGCCTTCGACACCACGTTCCTGCCGATCGTCGAGGCCATCGCCGAGCACTGCCCCAACGTCAAGAGCTGGATCGCGATGTGCGATGCCGACCGGCAGCCGAAGTCGGAGAAGGTCGCGCTCGTGAACTACGAGAGTTTCCTCGGGGAAGGCAGCGACGACTTCGAATGGCCGCAGCTCGACGAGCGCACGGCCGTCGGCCTGTGCTACACCTCGGGCACCACCGGCAATCCCAAGGGCGCGATGTACACGCATCGTTCCACCGTGCTGCACGCCTACGCGGCGTCGCTGCCCGATGCGATGGCCGCGTCGTCGCGCGACGCGATCCTGCCGGTCGTGCCGATGTTCCACGTCAACGCCTGGGGCGTGCCCTTCGCCGCTCCGCTCGCGGGCGCCAAGCTGGTGTTCCCCGGGCCGCAACTCGACGGGAAGTCGCTGTACGAGTTGTTCGAGAGCGAGGGCGTCACCTTCTCGGCCGGCGTTCCCACCGTCTGGCTCGGGCTGCTGCAGCACATGAAGCAGGCCGGGGTGAAGTTCTCGACGCTGCAGCGCACGGTGATCGGCGGCTCGGCGTGCCCGCCGGCGATGATCCGCACCTTCCGCGAGGAGTACGGCGTCGAGGTCATCCACGCCTGGGGCATGACCGAGATGTCGCCGCTCGGCACGCTGTGCAAGCTGCAGAACAAGCACCTGAAGATGCCCGAGGAGAAGCAGCGCCAGGTGCTCGAGAAGCAGGGGCACGTCATCTTCGGCGTCGACATGAAGATCGTCGACGA
>JBIQJM010000050.1:0-21950 GCA_044507525.1 Burkholderiales bacterium | reverse complement strand
ACTGCGCCGTCTCGTGCCCGTACAACGCGCGCACGATCGTGCACGAGATGACGGGGTACTACGGCAAGCAGCGCACGACGCAGGAGAAGGCCACGGCCCACCCCGAGCGCATCGGCGTCGCGCAGAAATGCACGTTCTGCGTCGAGCGGGTCGACGCGGGGCTCGAGCGCGGGCTCGTGCCGGGCGTGGACATGGAAGCGACGCCGGCCTGCTCGGCCTCGTGCATCTCGCAGGCGATCCAGTTCGGCGACTTCAACGATCCCGACAGCAACGTGTCGCGCCTGACGCGCGAGAACGAGAGCCTGCAGCTGAATGCCGACGTCGGCACCGATCCGCAGATCAAGTACCTCTACACGACGCCGGCGGTGCCCGGCCGCAGCGCCTCGAGCGAAGACCTCGACGACGAACGGCGCGCCGACCCGGCGAATCCGCTCGTCGGTCCTCGCCAGACCTTCTGGGACTGGCGCGCCGCGATGAACTGGATCTTCGGAGGAGTCGGCACGGGGCTCGCGCTGACCGGCGCGGCGGCGATGAGCGTCGGCGCGCTCGCGCCGAGCGCGGGGTCCACGCTCTTCTTCGTGTCGGCCGTGCTGGTCGCGATCGGCCTGTTCTGCGTGTTCCTGAAGATCGGGCGGCAGATGCGCTTCTGGCGCGCGGCCACTCGCTGGCAGACCTCGTGGATGACGCGCGAGCTGTACGCGTCGCTCGTGTTCTTCCCGTCGGTGCTGGCCTGTCTCGTCGCGCCGGGACCGGTGCCCTTCGCGTTCGCAGCGGTGTCGGCGGCCACGTTCCTGTTCTGCCAGGCGAAGATCCTGCACATGGCGCGCGGAATCCCGGCCTGGCGCGTGCCGTTGATGCCGTGGATGCTGATCGCCACCGCGCTGCTCGAAGGCGCCGGCGCGCTCGCGATCGTCGCCGCCACGCTGGGCGCGACCTGGCGCACGGCGGCCTGGCCGTCGTTCGCAGCCGCGTCGATCGTCGTGCTCACCGTGCTCAATGCGCTGCTCTGGCGCGCATACGTCGCCGGCGCGCGCGCCAACGGGATCCCGCCGCTCTCGCGCCAGGTGCTCGAAGCGTTCACGCCGACGCTGACCGCCTTCGGGCACGTGGCGCCGATCGTGCTCGCGATCCTTGCGTGGTTTGTCTCGCCGGCCGCCGTTCCGCTGCTGGCGCTCGCCGGCATCGGCGCGATCGTCGGCGGCGCCACGTGGAAGTACACGGTGATCGTGCGCGCGGCCTACATGCAGGGCTTCGACCTGCGCAAGCTGCCGCAGCGCGGCTCGGGCCGGCACGCGGCACCGCCGCGGATGGACCAGGCCGCGATGCCGCGGCCCGACAACGCGACGGCGATGCGGAGCACCGTGCAGTGAGCGCTGCGCGCCCCACGGCGCACGCGCGGGACGGTTATCCGCATTTCTGCGAGATCACGACGCGCTGGATGGACAACGACGCGTACCGGCACGTCAACAACGTCGTCTACTACTCGTTCTTCGACACGGCGGTGAACCGGTACCTGATCGAGACGGGCGCGCTCGACATCGAGCGCAGCCCGGTGGTCGGGCTCGTCGTGGAGACGAACTGCCACTACTTCCGCCCGATCGCGTTTCCCGACCGGGTGCAGGCGGGCCTGCGCGTGGCGCACGTCGGCAACAGCAGCGTGCGCTACGAGCTGGCGATCTTCCGCGAGAAGGAGGCGCTCGCCTGCGCGCAGGGGCACTTCGTGCACGTGTACGTCGACCGCGAGAGCAACCGGCCGGTGGCGTTGCCGCCTGCGATGCGCGAGGCGCTCGAGCGGCTTCGGTGAACGGGAGCGGCGGTCGGTCGCGTCACGCGAGCCAGTCGCGGATCCTGCGATAGACGGCCGGGCGATCGAGCAGCGCGAGGTGGCCCGTCTCGTACTGTATCGACCTCGCCGCGCGCGGGAACAGCGCACGCTCGGTGCGCGTTGCCATGCCGAGCGCACTGGCGAGCGGCACGAGTCCGTCGCCGAGAAGCCGGTCCTTCAGGTCACCGTTGCGACGACCGAGCGTCGCGGCGATCGCGAGCGCGCGCGCGGGCGTCCGCGGTGCATTTCGTCCCGGCTTGCTCGCCGGGCGATCGTCGATGCGGCCGTACCGCAGGTCGGTGACGCCGGCACTGCGGATCTCGCCGAGTCGGGCGAAGGGGGCGCTGTACGGGCTCGCGCGAAGCAAGCGCTCCAACCGGTGACCGCCGCGTTCGAGCGGAGCGCCCCGATGCGGGGTACCGAGAAAGACCATCGCGTCCAGCCTGTGCAGCCAGGCGTGCCCGCGTCGTTCGGCATGCAGGCAGGCGCTGCGCGCGACGAGCCCGCCCATGCTGTGGCCGATGATCGAGAGCCGCTCGATCGGGGCCGGCCACGCCGTCGTCAGCGATTCGAGCAGGCGGGCGAAGTTGCGTCCGTTCATCGCGATCGGCAAGCCGCTGTTGTAGTGCAGGTACAGCACCGAGCAGTGCAGGTCGCGTTCGAGCGCCGCGCCGTGGTCGTGGCCGTTGCGCAGCCACTGTCGGTCGCTCATGCACAGTCCGTGCACGAGCACCACGACGTGTCCGGATGCGTCGGGGAACGCTGCAGCGAGCGAGTCGGGCCGCAACACCAGCGGACGGCCGTTGCGGCGCATGCGCATCCGAATCGCGAGCGGGTTGCGGCTGGTCGCCAGGTGGTCGCCGAGCACTCCGTTCAGCGCAGCGATGGCCGCGCAGCGCGCTTCGGTCGATGGCGTTTCGGCGATCCACCGTGGTGCGAGCCAGCCGAGCGTCGCGTCGAGTCCGCGGCCCGCAACCCGCGTCGCGCCGCGTACGCTCGCGTAGACGAGACCGGTGATCCCCTTCGTGCGAGCCGGGTGGGAGGGGGCACGCGTTCCGGGTACGCGAGCGATCGTAGCGTGCAGGGCTTCGACCAATTCGGTGACCCTCGTCGTCGCACCGATCCCGAGCCGCGCCACGCCCTGCAGGTCTTCCGGCTGCAGGTGTCGCACCCCTCTGCTCATTCCGGCGTCCGCTCGGTGTCCGGTCGATCGGCAGCGGCGGGCGCTGCCGCCGTGCTGCGCGGAGGCGCCCGTTCGCGCAGCGGCATGGCCGCCGCTCGCGCGATCGATTCGCGCAGCCAGGCGTGGCCCGGCCGGCTCGCGCGGCGGCGATGCCACATCATGTGGACGTCGACGCGCGGCAGTTCGAAGGGCAGGGCCTGCACCGCCACCTTGTCGGTCGTCCCGGTCGACGACAGGAAGTGCCGCGGCAGCACCGTCAACAGGTCGGAGTTCGCGACGATGATGCCGGCCGTGAAGAACTGGTTCACCGTGACCACGATGCGGCGCGAACGGCCGAGCGTCGCGAGCGTCTCGTCGATGTGGCCGAAGGGCCGGCCGGAGAAACTGACCAGCAGGTGGTGCGCGCTGCAGTACTCGTCGAGCGTCAGCGGTCGTTGCGCCAGCGGATGCCCGAGGCGCATCACGCACGCGTAGTGGCTGCTGTAGAGGCGCTCGTGGCCGTAGGCGACGGCCACTTCGGGTCGCATCTCCTCCATCGCGATCGCGGCGATCGCCGCCGGGAAGTGACCGATCGCGAGGTCGAGGTCTGTGTCGACGAGCAGCTGACGCGGATCCCGCGTGGTCAGCGGGAGCACGCGCAGCGATATCCCCGGTGCCTCGCGCTCGAGAAAGGCGATCAGCGGCGGGATCAGCAGCGAGGCCGTCGCATCGGCCATCGCGAGCGTGAAGGTCGCACGCGCTTCGGACGCGACGAACTCGGTCGGCGAGAAGGTCTGGCGCAGCTGCTGCAGTGCCTCCCGCACCGACGGCCACAGCGCGATGGCGGTCGGCGTCGGTTCCACACCGTATCCGGAGCGCACGACGAGGTCGTCGTCCAGCGCATCGCGCAGCCGTCGCAGTGCGTTGCTGACGGCCGGTTGCGTCATCGCCAGGTTGCGGGCCGCGCGGGTCAGGTTGCGCTCGGCCATCACCTCGTCGAACACGCGCAGCAGGTTGAGATCGAGGGTCCGGAAGTTCATGGGCGGGGTCGATCAAATATTCGCTTGGTGAATTATACTCATGGCTAACATCCATTGGAAACATACATCAGGAATCGCCATAATCCTTCCAACGCAACGAATCATCCCTCCCAGAGGACACGATCATGACAACGCTTGTTACCACCCACGGGGGTCTCGGGCGCGTCGCCGAAACGGAACGCGCGAAGCCTGCCAAGGCCCGCGGACCGATCGCCGCCTGGATCGCGCGCTGGGTCGAGAGCTACCAGATCCGCCAGCAGGACCGCGCCCTGGAGGTGCTGATGCAGGTCGACCCGCGCGTTCGCGCCGAGATCGATGCCGCAGCGGCCCGCGCAAGCTGGGATCGTTGAAGCAGGAATGGTAATCGCCGCGCCGATCCGGTAGATCGGCCGGCACAGTCAGGCGGGTGGCGCCCCACGGCGACGCCCCACGGAGTCTCCTCCTCCACCGCATGGTGGATTCAGCCCGCGAACCATCGCGGGCTTTTTTTTTGTCCGGGCGCCGCAACGCGGGCGACGCGGCGCGCGCTCGCGTTCCGCGTCCTCGCGGTTCCCGGGCCGCTGCTTCGGTATAGTCGGCGGGACACGGTCACTTCCCTCGAGTCCTTGTGCGATGACGACGCCCGAAGTCCTCTGGCGACCCGGCCCGGAACGAATCGAACGCGCCGGCATCACGCGTTTCAGGCGTTGGTTGAGCGAAACGCGCGGCCTGTCGTTTCCCGACTACGAATCGCTGTGGCGGTGGTCGGTCGACGATCTCGAAGCGTTCTGGGGCGCCGTTCACGAGTGGGCCGGCGTGATGGCGCGGTCGCCGGCGACGCGGGTGCTCGCGCGGCGGGAGATGCCCGGGGCGCGCTGGTTCGAGGGCGAGACGCTGAACTACGCCGAGCATCTGCTGGCGCCCGCGTTGCGCCCGGAGGCGGCCGATCGGCCGGCGCTCGTCTTCGTCTCGGAATCGTGCCCGCGCAGGGAAGTCGGGTGGTCGCAGTTGCGCGCCGAGGTCGGCGCGCTGACGGCGACGCTCGCGCGCCTGGGCGTGCAAGCGGGCGACCGATGCGCGGCGTACATGCCGAACATCCCGCAGACGGTCGTCGCGATGCTCGCCACGACGAGCCTCGGTGCGATCTGGTCGAGCGCGTCGCCCGACATGGGGACGACGAGCGTGCTCGATCGATTCCGCCAGATCGAGCCGACGGTGCTGTTCGCGGTCGACGGATATCGCTACGGCGGCAAGGACTTCGACCGTCGCGACATCGTGCGCGACCTGGCGCGCCAGCTGCCTTCGGTGCGTACCGTCGTGTTCGTCCCCTATCTCGACGACCGCGCGCAACTCGTCGACGCCGGTGCGGCTGCCGTCCTGCCGTGGCCCGACGCGCTGGCGCAGCCGTCCGAGTGCCGCTTCGCGGAGCTGCCCTTCGATCACCCGCTGTGGATCGTCTATTCGTCGGGAACCACCGGGATGCCCAAGCCGATCGTGCACGGACACGGCGGAACGGTGCTCGAGAACCTGAAGACGAACGCACTGCATCTCGACGTCGACGCAAGCGACCGCTTCTTCTGGTTCTCGTCGACGAACTGGATCATGTGGAACCTCTGGGTTTCCACGCTCCTCACCGGTGCCACGCTGCTGCAGTTCGACGGCAACCCGGGCTACCCGGACCTCTCCACGCTGTGGCGCCTGGCCGAACGCGAGCGCCTCACGTTCTTCGGCACGAGCCCCGCCTTCCTTTCGCTGTGCATGAAGTCGGGCATGAACCCGCGCGAGCAGTTCGACCTGTCGGCGCTGCGCAGCGTCGGTTCCACCGGATCACCCCTCACCGAAGAGGCGTGCCGCTGGGTCTACACGCACGTGCACCCCGACGTCATGCTCGCGTCGATCTCCGGCGGCACCGATCCGGGCGCCGCGTTCCTCACGTCGTGCCCGGTGCTGCCGGTGTACGCCGGGGAGATGCAGTGCCGGGTGCTCGGGGGCCGGATCGAGGCGTGGAGCGACGAGGGCGAGCCGCTGGTCGGCGAGGTGGGCGAGCTCGTGTGCACCGAACCGATGCCGTCGATGCCGCTGTTCTTCTGGGGGGACACCGACGGACGGCGCTATTTCGAGAGCTATTTCGACACCTATCCCGGACCGCCGAACGTATGGCGGCACGGCGACTGGCTGATGCTCCATGCGCGCGAGGAGAGCGTCACGGCGACGATCTTCGGACGCTCCGACTCGACGATCAACCGCCACGGCATCCGGATGGGGACGAGCGAGTTGTACCGCGTCGTCGAGGAGTTCGACGAGGTCGCCGACTCGCTCGTCATCGACCTCGAGTATCTCGGCCGCGAGTCCTTTCTCGCGCTCTTCGTCGTCCTGCGCGAACCCGGCTCGAAGATCGCCGGCGTCGGCGCGAAGGGGCCGGCGCCCGAGCCCGAGCGCGCGGCGCGCGGCGAAACCGGCGTGGACGCGGCGCTGCGCACGCGCCTGCTCGACGCGATCCGCACGAGGCTCTCCGCACGGCACGTGCCCAACGAGGTATACGCAATCGCCGAGGTGCCGCGCACGATGTCGGGCAAGAAGCTCGAGGTGCCGGTGAAGAAGATCCTGCTCGGGCAGCCGGTCGAGAAGTCGGTCAACCGGGACTCGATGGCGAACCCCGGCTCGATCGAATGGTTCGTGCGCTTCGCGTCCGCGCGCGCCGCGGGAGGATGATGCCCGCCGGCGCCCGCATCGAGATCATTGCGCCGTCGGGCGCGCACCTGTCGCTCGAGCGCTTCGACCGCGCGCTCGAGCGGCTGCGCGCACGCGGCTACGAGTTGCGCTGCAGCGCTGCGCGCGAGGGCTGGCAGCGCTTCGGCGGCACCGACGAGGAGCGGGTCGAGCAGATCCACCGCGCGGCGCGGGCGCGCGACATCGACGCGGTGATGATCACGCGCGGCGGGTACGGGATGTCGCGGCTGCTCGATCGCATCGACTGGACGCTCGTCGCCGCGTCCGCGGCGCGCGGCGTGCGCTGGATCGGGTACAGCGACTTCACGGCCTTCCAGCTCGCGCTGCTCGCGCGTGCGGGCGCGGCGAGTTTCGCCGGGCCGGGCGTCAGCGGCGACTTCGGGGTCGACGAGCCCGATCGATACATGCTCGAACACTTCGACGCGCTGATGGCCGGCCGGCTGTTGCCGGTGAGCTGGAGCGAGACGCGGCCGCGTGCCGGCCGGGAAGCCGCGGAGGACGCCGGCCTTTCGTCCGCCGACTTGGGCGCCGCCGCCGTCGAAGGGCCGTTGTGGGGCGGCAACCTGTCGCTCGTCGCGGCGGCCGTCGGCACGCCCTACCTGCCGGCGGTCGAAGGCGGCATCCTCTTCCTCGAGGACGTCGCCGAGCATCCGTACCGCGTCGAACGCATGCTGCATCAACTGCTGTATGCGGGCGTGCTCGCCAGGCAGGGCGCGATCGTGCTGGGCGAATTCACCGAATGGAGGAGTTCGCCGCACGACAACGGATACGACCTCGCGTCGGTCGTCGCTTACCTGCGGCAGCGGATCGCCGCTCCGGTGTACACCGGGTTGCCGTTCGGGCACGTGCCGCGCAAGGCGGTGCTGGGCGTCGGCGCGCGCTACGTGCTGGAAGCATCCGGCACGCAGCGACGCCTCGTGCCGCTCGTTCCCGGGTCCGGCTAGGCCTGCGGTCGCGGTTGCGCGGCCGTCGTCCGGGTCGGCAGGCAAGGGCGCATCCGGGCGATCGGCATCGGCTGCGGTCGGGTACCGGCCGCTCGGCCGGGACACGGGTCACAAGGAGTCGCCATGACCGACAGGAAGTTGGTTCCCGACCTCCGCGACGAGCGATCCGTCCTTCGGGTGTCCACGGTCGTGTCGCTGCTGCTGGCGATCCTCGGCATCGTGTTCGGCATCTTCGCCGGCTCCTACGCGATCCTGTTCGACGGGCTCTATTCGCTCATCGACGTCGGCGTGGGGCTGCTGTCGCTGGTCGTGGTGAACCTCATCGCATCCGATGCCCTGCCCGGGCTGCGACCCGGCAAGCTGCACGAGCGATTCTCCATGGGCTTCTGGCACCTCGAGCCGATGGTCCTCGGCCTGAACGGAATGATGCTGATCGGCGCCTCGGTCTATGCGCTGTTCAGTTCGGTGAGCAGCCTCCTGCGCGGCGGACACGAGCTCGCGTTCGGCTGGGCGATCGTCTATGCGGCGATCACCTTCGCAGTCAGCGCTGCGGTCTCGCTGCTCGCGATCCGATCGAACCGCCGGCTGGAATCCGAACTCGTGCGCATCGACGTGCACGGTTGGGTCATGTCGACGGCGATCGCCGGCGCGCTGCTGGTCGCCTTCGTCTTCGCCTATTTCCTGGGCGGCACGCGATGGAGCTGGCTCGCGCCCTACGTGGATCCGGCGATCCTCGCGATCGTCTGCGTGGTGCTCATCCCGCTGCCGGTGCCGGCGGTGCGCCGGGCGCTGTCCGACATCCTGCTGATCACCCCGGTCGAGCTCAAGCGGCAGGTCGATGCCGTCGCGCAGGACTTCGTGCGAAAGCACGGATTGGTCTCGTACCGCGCCTACACTGCGCGCGTCGGGCGTTCGAAGGACATCGAGATCTACTTCATCGTGCCGGCGCAGGCCCCGGCCCGGGCGATCGCCGAGTGGGACGCTCTGCGCGACGAGGTGGCCGACGCGATCGGCGGGGACGATCCGCACACCTGGCTCACCGTCGTGTTCACCGGCGACCTCGAATGGGCGGAATAGCCCGCCCGCGCCGGATCAGGCCATCGACCCCAGCGGCATCGACTGCTCGGCCAGCCGCACGAACAGCGCGGCGCCGACCGGCAGCACCGCGTCGTTGAAGTCGTAGCGCGAGCTGTGCAGCAGCCGGCCCTCGGCGGCGCCGCCCTGGCCGAGACGGAAGTAGGCGCCGGGCCGGGCGCGCAACATGAAGGAGAAATCCTCGGCGCCCATGCTCGGGTCGAGATCGCGCACGACCTGCGCCGTGCCGACGAGCTCGTCGGCGACCGCCGCCCCGAACAGCGCTTCGCGCGTGCTGTTGATCGTGGCCGGATAGACGCGCTCGTAGGCGAGCGAGGCGCGCGCGCCGAAGCCGGCGGCAACCGACTCGACGAGCGCGCGCAGCCGCTCCTCGACCATCTGCTGCGTCGTCTCGCGGAAGGTGCGCACGGTGCCGACGAGCTTCGCCTCGTGCGGGATCACGCTCATCGCCCCGGGGTGCCCGGCCTGGATCGAGCACAGGCTCACGACCGCGGAATCGATCGGGTTGACGTTGCGCGCGACGATCGACTGCGCGGCGGTGACGATGTGCGCGGCGACGAGCACCGGATCGACGGCGAGATAGGGGTGTGCGCCGTGGCCGCCGCGGCCCTCGATGGTGATCGTCACGCGGTCGGCGGCGGCCATGATCGGGCCGGGTCGGACGGCAATCGTTCCGGCCGGAAGCGCCGGCCAGTTGTGCATCGCATAGATGGCGTCGCACGGGAAGCGCTCGAAGAGTCCGTCGTCGATCATCACCCTGGCGCCGCCGAGCCCTTCCTCGGCCGGCTGGAAGATCAGGTGGACGGTGCCGTCGAAATCGCGGTTGGCCGCGAGATAGCGCGCGGCGGCGAGCAGCATCGTGACGTGCCCGTCGTGACCGCAGCCGTGCATGACGCCGGCCTTGCGCGAGCGATGCGCATGCTCGCCGTCTTCCTGCAGCGGAAGCGCGTCCATGTCGGCGCGAAGGCCGATGGTGCGGCTGCTGCGCGTCTGCCGGCCGCGAATGACGGCGACGACGCCGGTCTGCCCGATGTTGCGGTGGATTTCATCGACTTCGCTGCGTTGCAGCTGACGGCAGACCAGCTCGGAGGTGAAGTGTTCCTCGAAGCCAAGCTCGGGGTTGGCGTGCAGCGCCTGGCGGATCGACGCGAGCTCTCGCTGCCAGCCGGCGATCGATTCGAGCACCCGGCGCGAAGCGCAGGCGCGTATCGGGACCGACGCGGCCCGAGCCGGTGCCGACGCGGGGGCTTCGCTGCGGGCTTCGAGTGCGGTCGGTGTGCGCATCGACGAAACGGATTGTTCCGCAGCCAGTGTACGACGGAAGACGATGGCATCACGCGCCGCGTGGCGCCGCAGGAAGGCCGCCCACGGCCCTCGCTGCGATTCAGTTGCTCGCGCGCGACGAAGCGGCGAACCAGCGTTCGACGAGGCTCACCCAGTACGCCGCGCCGATGGGGATCAACTCGTCGTTGAAGTCGTAGTTCGGATTGTGCAGGGTGCACGGGCCGTCGCCGTGCCCGCCCGCGCGATGCGCGCCATCCGTGCCGTTTCCGATCACCGCGTAGCAGCCCGGCCTTTCCTGCAGGAAGTAGGCGAAGTCCTCGGCGCCCATCGTCGGCTCGAACTCGTGCACCCGATCCGCGCCGACGAGCCCGGTCATCACCTCGCGGCAGAAGGCGGTCTCCTTCTCGTGGTTGATCGTGGGCGGGTAGCTGCGCACGAAGCGGACGTCCGCGGCGCAGCCGAAGGCCTGCGCGGTGTGCGATGCGATCTCGTGCATGCGCCGCTCGACCAGGTCGATCGTCTCGTTCGTGAACGTGCGCACCGTTCCCTGGATCGTCGCCGTGTCGGGGACGACGTTGGTCGCCTCGCCGGCGTGGATCATCGTGACCGACAGCACGGCCGACTCGACCGGGCGCTTGTTGCGCGTGATGATCGTCTGCAGCCCCTGCACGATCTGGCAGGCGACCGGGACGGGGTCGGCGCCGTCGTGCGGCATCGCGGCGTGCGAGCCGCGTCCGCGCACGGTGATGCGGAACTCGTTCGACGAGCCCATTACCGGACCCGCGCGCAGCGCGAACTCGCCCGCTGCGAGCCCCGGCCAGTTGTGCAGCCCGAAGACGGCGTCCATCGGGAAGCGCTCGAGCAGGCCGTCGCGGATCATGCGCTGCGCTCCGCCGCCGCCCTCCTCGGCGGGCTGGAAGATCAGGTAGACGACGCCGTCGAAGTCGCGATGCGTCGACAGGTGGCGTGCCGCCGCGAGCAGCATCGCGACGTGGCCGTCGTGCCCGCACGCGTGCATGCGCCCCGGATGGCGCGACGCATGGTCGAAGGCGTTGCGCTCGGTGATCGGCAGCGCGTCCATGTCGGCGCGCAGCCCGATCGCGCGCGGCCGGTCGCGGCGGTCGGCGCCGTCGGCCCGTGCGCCGTCGGCCCGCTTCGAAGCGTCCACGATCCCGACGACCCCGGTGCCGCCGAAGCCGCGGTGCACCGGAATCCCCCATTCGGCCAGGCGCGACGCGATCAGCTCGCTCGTTCGCACTTCCTCGAAGCGCAGTTCGGGATGCGCGTGCAGGTCGCGGCGCAGCGCGCGGATCTCGGCATGGAATTCGGCGATCCGTTCGACGAGTTTCATCGGGAAGACCTCGAGGCGAAGGGAGCAGGACGACGCTCTACGTTAGCATCGCTGCATGATGCTCGCGCCGCCCGCGGCAGGAAGCGCTCTTCGTTCACGGCTCGGCTCGCTTCGCTGCTGGGCGCTGGCCTTCGCCGTCTCCCTGCTGTCGGGCTGCGCGGCGTGGGCCGACGGACCCGGCTACTACCTGCAGTCGGTCGCCGGGCATCTGTCGGTGATGGGCAAGGCGAGGCCGATCGCCGTGGTCGTGCGCGACCCGCAGACCACGCCCGAGCTGCGCCGGCGGCTCGAGGAAGTCGTCGAGATCCGCGCATTCGCCAGCGACGCGCTCGCGCTGCCCCGCAACGACAGCTATGCCGAGTACGCCGACCTCGGTCGCCCCTTCGTCGTCTGGAACGTCTTCGCCACGCCGGAACTGTCGATGCGGCTCGAGCAGTGGTGCTTCGCCTTCGTCGGCTGCGTCGCCTATCGCGGCTACTACGACCGGGAGGACGCCGAGCGCTTCGCGCAGCGCCTGCGCGAACGCGGCCTCGAGGCGGTCGTGCGCGGCGTACCCGCGTATTCGACGCTCGGCTGGTTCGACGACCCGGTGCTCAATACCTTCATCGGCTATCCGCAGGCCGAGGTCGCGCGGCTGATCTTCCACGAGCTCGCGCACCAGGAGCTCTACGTGAAGGGCGACAGCACCTTCAACGAATCCTTCGCGACCGCCGTCCAGCAGGTCGGCGTGCAGCGCTGGCTCGCCGAGTACGAGCGGCGCACCGGCGACGCACGGAGCAGGCGGGAGTGGGAGGCCTTCGACGGGCGGCGGCAGGCGTTCGTCGCCTTGCTGAAGAAGCACCGCGCGGCGCTCGAGTCGCTGTATGCGTCGGCGCAGACGGACGAAGCGAAGCGTTCCGGCAAGCGTGCCGTGCTCGACGAACTGCGGCGCGACTACGAGGCGCTGAAGCGTTCCTGGGGCGGCTACGCGGGCTACGACCGGTTCTTCGCGCGACCGCTGACGAACGCCGACCTTGCGTCGATCGCCACGTACACCGATCGCGTCGAAGCGTTCCTCGCGCTGCTCGCGCGCGAGGGCGGCGACCTGCCGTCGTTCTATCGCGCTGCGCGACGGATCGGCGAGCTGCCCAAGAGCGAGCGCAACGCGATGCTCGACGCGCTCGAGCCCTGACACGGCGCACTTCGTCGAGCCGTCTTTCGGCGGCATAATGGCCGCGGCAGACCCGGCCGGCGCGCCATCGCGGCTGCGATGCCCGCTGCCGCGTCTTGCGCACGAGAGAGGGGAAATGGACCGTTTCTGGCTGAAGAGCTATCCGGCGGGCGTCCCGCACGAGATCGACTACAACCGCTATCGCTCGCTGGTCGAGCTGCTCGAGGAGTCGTTCTCGAAGTTCGGCGACCGCAACGCCTACGTCGGCTTCGGCAAGTCGATCAGCTTCCGCGAAGTCGACGAGATGTCGCGCACGCTCGGCGCGTGGCTGCAGTCGCGGGGGCTGAAGAAGGGCGACCGCGTGGCGCTGATGATGCCGAACGTGCTGCAGTATCCGGTGGCGATCGCCGCCGTGCTGCGCGCCGGATTCGTCGTCGTCAACGTGAACCCGCTGTACACGCCGCGCGAGCTCGAGCACCAGCTGGCCGACTCCGGCGCGCGCGCGATCATCCTGCTCGAGAACTTCGCCGCCACGCTGCAGAAGGTGCTGCCGCGCACGGCCGTCGAGCACGTCGTCATCGCGTCGATGGGCGACCTGCTCGGTCTCGGCAAGGGCGCGCTCGTCAACGTCGTCGTGCGCCGCGTGAAGAAGCTCGTTCCCGCGTTCGACCTGCCGAAGGCGGTGCGCTTCAATCGCGCGCTGGCCGACGGCGCGCGGCTCGAGCTCGCCAAGCCCGAGCTCGGCCACGAGGACGTCGCCTTCCTGCAGTACACCGGCGGCACCACCGGCCTGGCCAAGGGCGCCACGCTCGTGCACCGGAACATCATCGCGAACGTGCTGCAGGCCGAGGCGTGGATCCAGCCGGCGCTGAACAACCCGAGGCGCGGCCCGCTGCCCGAGCAGCTGGTGTGGGTCTGCGCGCTGCCGCTCTATCACATCTTCGCGCTCACCGCGTGCTACCTGATCGGCATGCGCCTGGGCGGACTGAACATCCTCATCCCCAACCCGCGCGACCTGCCGGCGCTGATCAAGGAGATCCGCCCGTACCGCTTCACGCTGTTCCCGGCGGTGAATACGCTCTTCAATGCGCTGGCGAACAACGCCGAGTTCGCCAGGCTCGACTTCTCGGGCCTGCGCGTCTCGCTCGGCGGCGGCATGGCGGTGCAGGAGGCGGTGGCGAAGAAGTGGCTCGCCGTGACCGGCTGCCCGATCTGCGAGGCCTACGGCCTGTCGGAAACCTCGCCCGCGGCCACCGGCAACCCCACCGACACCGACGAGTTCAGCGGGACGATCGGCCTGCCGTTCCCGTCGACCGAGGTGACGATCCTCGACGACGACGGCAAGCCGGTGCCGCTCGGGGAACGCGGCGAGATCGCGATCCGCGGCCCGCAGGTGATGACCGGCTACTGGAACCAGCCGGCCGAGACAGCAAAGGTCATGACTCCCGACGGCTTCTTCAAGACCGGCGACATCGGCGTCATGGACGAGCGCGGCTACACGAAGATCGTCGACCGCAAGAAGGACATGATCCTCGTCTCGGGCTTCAACGTGTACCCGAACGAGGTCGAGGCGGTGGTCGCGTCGCACCCGGGCGTGCTCGAGGTCGCGGCGGTGGGCGTGCCCGATGCGGCCTCGGGCGAGGCGGTGAAGCTCTTCGTGGTGAAGAAGGACGAAGGGCTGACCGAGACGGCGCTGCGCGAGTACTGCGCGCAGAACCTCACCGGCTACAAGAAGCCGAAGTACATCGAGTTCCGCAAGGAACTGCCGAAGACGAACGTCGGCAAGATATTGCGGCGCGAGCTGCGCGACGAGGCGATGGCGAAGCAGGCGGCGTAGCGCTCGCCTGCCCGCGGGCTACCGTTCCCGCAACCGGAAGCGCTGCAGCTTGCCGGTCTCCGTCCGCGGCAGCGACTCGCGGAATTCGATCGCCCGCGGATATTTGTAGGGCGCGATCGTGCGCTTGACGAAGTCCTGCAGCGTCGACGCGAGTTCGTCGTCGGGGTTCCAGCCGCGCTTGAGCACGACGAAGGCCTTCACGAGCTGGCCGCGTGCCTCGTCGGGCACGCCGACGACGCCGCATTCGGCCACCGACTCGTGCAGCAGCAGCGCCGCTTCCACCTCCGGCCCGGCGATGTTGTAGCCGCCCGAGATGATCATGTCGTCGGAGCGCGCCTGGTAGTAGAAGTAGCCGTCCTCGTCCATCGCGAAGGAGTCGCCGGGCAGGTTCCAGCCGTCGCGTACGTAGTCGAGCTGGCGCGGGTCGTCGAGGTAGCGGCAGCCGGTCGGCCCCCTCACCGCGAGCTTGCCGACCTCGCCGGGCGCGACCTCGTTCATCTCGTCGTCGACGACGCGGGCCTCGTAGCCGGGCACCGGCTTGCCGATCGCGCCGCGGCGCACGTCTTCGGGCGCCGACGAGATGAAGATGTGGATCATCTCGGTCGAGCCGATGCCGTCGATCATCTCGATGCCGCTCGCCTGCTTCCACAGTTGCCGCGTCGCATCGGGCAGCGCCTCGCCGGCCGAGACGCTCTTGCGCAGCGACGAAAGATCGAAGCGCGACGCCATCGCCGCCATCTGGCGATACATCGTCGGTGCGGTGAAGACGATCGTCGCGCGGTGCCGCTCGATCGCGCCGAGCAGCGATTCGGGCGTGCCGCGCTCGAGCAGCAGCACCGAAGCGCCGACGCGCAGCGGGAAGCACAGCATGCCGCCCAGTCCGAAGGTGAAGGCGAGCGGCGGCGTGCCGCAGAAGATGTCGTCGGCCGTCGGCTTCAGGACGTGGCGCGGGAAGAGGTCGCACATCGCGACGATGTCGCGATGGAAGTGCATCGTGCCTTTCGGCTTGCCGGTCGTGCCGGAGGTGAAGGCGATCAGGGCGACGTCGTCCTGCGCGGTATCGCAGGCCTCGAAGGCACCCGGCGTGTCGGCGAGCCAGGTCTCGAGCGCGTCGTCCTCGCCGCTGCCGTCGTTGAAGAACATCACCTGCTCGAGCTCGTCGACCTGCGTGCGCAGGACGTCGATCTCGTCGCGCAGCTGCAGGTCGCACAGCGCAGCCGAAACGCGTGCCTTCTCGACGACGGGGGAGAGGTCCTTGGCGCGCAGCAGCGGCATCGTCGGCACCGCGATCAGCCCCGCCTTGATCACCGCGAGCAGGCAGGCGGCCATCATCGGGTTGTTCGTGCCGCGCAGCAGCACCCGGTTGCCCGGCTCGAGCCCCATCCGGCCGCGCAGCACGTGCGCGATCGCGTCGACGCGCGCCTGCAGCTGCGCGTAGGTGCAGCTCGCGTCCTCGGTACGCAGCGCGATCGAGTCGCGGTGGCCGCCCGCGACCATCCGGTCGAGCAGCTCGACCGTTGCGTTCATTCGTTCGGGATAGCGCGTGTCCGGCGAGTCGAGGAAGTCGGGCCACTGCTCCGGCGGGGGCAGGTTGTCGCGCGCGAAGGCGTCGACGTGGGCGGACGGGTACATGCGTTCTCCTCGCTCGTTCCTTTGTTGCCGGCGATCGTACCTCGCCTGCGGGCGCGCCGGACCGGCTTCAGGCTGCGCTGCGCGCCGCGCTCGGCGGGCGTGCATGCGTCCTTGCCGCACGTCTTTCCTCCGCCCGGCGCTTGCCGTCGGCCAGGCCGGGCTTGAGCTTGGCGAGCAGCGCGAGCAGCTGCCGCTGCTCGTCCTGCGACAGCACTTCGAACAGCGAAACGACCCATTGCTCGTGCCCGGCGGCCATCTCGGCGAAGCGCTTTCGCCCGGTGGCGGACAGCTTCAGCCGGGTCGCACGCCGGTCGTCGCTGACCGGCTCCCGGCGAAGCAGTCCCTCCGCCTCGAGCTGGTCGGCGAGTGCCGTGATGTTCCCGCCGGTCACCATCAGCCGTTGCGACAGCTCGCTCATCCGCAGGCCCTGCGGATGGCGCTCGAGTTGCGCGAGCAGGTCGAAGCGCGGCAGCGTGCTCTCGAAGTCGCTGCGCAGGATCTGCCGGACCGAGGTCTCGATCAGGCTGGTGCAGGTGAGCAGCCGCAGCCACAGCCGCAGCGCGGTGTGGTCGTGGGCTTGCAGGCGGCTTTCATGGTCGAGCGGGGACGGCTGCGGGGGATCGGGTGTCGGCATCCATACAGTTTAGGATTGAACTGTTCCCGCTTCAAACAAGCCCGGCGGGAGCGCCTGCCCCGGAGCATAAAAAAAGCGCCGGGTTGCCCCGGCGCTTTCAGACCTGCTTCGTGGACCGGCGCAAGCCGGTACGCGATCAGAACAGGTGGCGGACGCCGATCGCGATGCTTTGCGGATCGGCACCGACGGCACCGGCCGACGCCCGGTTCGCCGAAGCGAGCACGGCGAATTGCGCGTTGTTGTTGTTGCGCATCATGCCGTAGGTGGCGTACAGGTTGGTGCGCTTCGACAGCGGGTGCACGTAGGCCAGGCCGAAGCTCGTGCCTTTCGGATCGCGACCGCCGTTGACCGCGTCGTCGACTTTCATCGAGATGACTTGCGCGAGCAGTTCGCCGGTGCCGAGCTTGACGCCGGCGCCGATGCCGAAGGCCTGCAGTTCGTCACCGCCGGCGACGGACGTGTTGTTGTCCGCATCGGCCATGCCGTAGGCCAGCGTCAGGCGGAAGGCTCCGAAGTTGTATCCGGCGCCAAGACCGGCTTGCTTGACGGTGGCTCCATTGACGGCTGCCGGACCGTTGATCTCCTGGTAGTAGCCCTGGATGGTCAGCGGACCGCCGGCGTAGACGGCCGAAATGCCGAATGCGTCGTTGATGTCCTTGTCGCCGGCCATCGGATCGGTGGCACCCGTACCGTCGTTCGTCTCGCCCGTCGCGTACATCGCGCGGACCGTCACGCCGCTGAACGAGCCGGTGTAGTGAACGCCGTTGCTGGCGCGGGTCGCGATACCGCCTTGGGCCGTGAACGTCAGCCAGTTGCCCAGCAGGCCGTAGCCCATGACGTCGGTGGTGCCCGCCGCCGAGAAGCCCGGGGTGTAGTCACGACCGAGGCGCACTTCACCGAAGCCGCCGGCCAGGCCGACGACCGAACGGCGCTGGAAGAAGCCGTTTGCGTCCGTGGTGCCGTCGTCGAAGTTGACGCCGGCCTCGATGTTGAACGTCGCTTTCAGGCCGCCACCCAGGTCTTCGCTGCCGCGAATGCCGAAACGGCTGGTCGACTGGTAACCCGAGTTCACGACCATCGCTGCGTCTGCGCCCGGACCGTCGGTATCGACGAAGCCGACGCCCGCGTCGGCGATACCGTACAGCGTCACGTTCGACTGGGCGAACGCGGCTGCAGGCAGCGCTGCGGCGACAGCCACTGCGAGAAGCGTTTTCTTCATTGAAGGTTCTCCTTGGTTTCTGGAATCAATCGTCGGCTTGGTGTGCCGCCGCAACTCCCCGAGTGGCCGACAGGCTAGCCCCGGTTTGAAGTCCAACGTATTCTCGCGAAATTACCGGGGGGAGCAAAGAATCCGGGCCCTCCGGGCGCCTCGAAGGCCCGATTCTGTGGCCTATCGGCAACAGATCGACCTCCGGGGCCTGCGGCGAGCTCCCGTGCCAAGCGGTGCTGCGGCGCCCACCGGGCTCCCGCTCGCCAAGCGCGTTTCGGCCAGGGGATCGCGACGCAAATGGGGTGTGCGTACGCGATTGCCGGCAGGGCGCCGCCGGCAGGCCGCGGCGGTATTCTTGTGGCGCTGCTGCGACGCCGAGACCTCGAAATGTCGACCTTCTCCACCGACGAACTGCGCAACCCCACGCCGCTCGACCGGACCCTGTCCGGCCTGGGGCGCGCCTTCGCTTCGCTCGCCGGGGCGGCGCCCACCTCGCGCCCGATGCCCGTGCGCGGCGAAACGCTCGACGAAGACGAGCCGAGCGAGCCTTCGCAGCGAAGGCTGTCGGGAGCGCTGATGCGGGTGAACCACGTGGGAGAGATCTGCGCGCAGGCGCTCTACGAGGCGCAGGCGGCGAGCACAGTCGATCCCGTCCTCGAGAGCGAGTTCCGCGCGGCGGCACGCGAGGAGGGCGATCACCTCGCCTGGACCCGCGAGCGGCTGCGCGAGCTCGGCGCGCGTCCCTCGCTGCTGAACCCGCTCTGGTACGCAGGCTCCTTCGCGATCGGCCTGCTGGCGGGGCGCATGGGCGATCGCATCAGCCTGGGCTTCATGGCCGAGACCGAACGGCAGGTCGAATCGCACCTGGCCCGACATCTCGACCGCTTGCCGCCGACCGACGCACGTTCACGCGCGATCGTCGCGGCGATGCAGGAGGACGAGGCGCGCCACGGCGAGCACGCGCGACGGCTGGGCGGCGTCGACCTGCCGGCTCCGGCTCGTTGGGCGATGCGTGCCGCCTCCCGCGTGATGACCACGACGGCGCACTATCTATAGTGCAGCAGCGCGCGCCCCGCGCCCCGGAGCCGTCACGGCCGGCCGCGGTCGCGCCCTGATCGCGAGCGCCGGTCGCCCGTGTCGCGGCCGGTCAGTCCTCGACGATCTCCCAGTCGTGCGTCAGTTCGGCCGTCTGCCCCATCATGATCGACGCCGAGCAGTACTTCTCGTGCGACAGCCGGATCGCGCGCTCGACGACGTTCGGCTTCAGCTGGCGCCCGCGCACGACGAAATGGAAGTGGATGCGGGTGAACACTTTCGGGTCGGTGGGTGCCCGGTCGGCGCTCAATTGCACCTCGCAGCCGCGCACGTCCTGGCCGCTTCGGCTGAGGATGACGACGACGTCGGAAGCCGTACAGCCCCCCGTGCCGATCAGCAGCATCTCCATCGGCCTGGGGCCGAGGTTGCGCCCGCCCGCCTCCGGCGCGCCGTCCATCACCACCGCGTGGCCGCTGCCCGATTCGGCCAGGAAGCTCATGCCGCCGGGCCCTGTCCATTTCACCGTGCACTGCATCGAAGGCTCCTGTCGAGAACGTCGCGATTCTCGCCGTTTTTGCGAAGCCTGCGCTTGCTGCGCTGCGAGAAGGGGCGGGTGCGGGCGGCGCTGGTGTAGAGATGCATCGCGTTGCCCCCCTTTTATAGCGCCCATCGGAATCAATGGCTTGCCGCCGCCGTCCTAACAGCTGTTGTCCCGGGGCAACGGGTATCGCGCCCTCTTGCACTGCACCATCAGTTTTGCTACAGTTCGTCTGTCTCCTCCACCTCCTCCTCCTTTGGTGGATTCAACCCGGACCTCGTGTCCGGGTTTTTTTTGCCCGCGACCGGCAGGGCGCGCGACAGCCAGCCGCTCGAGACGCGCGGAAGTCGCGCGGGGTCCCCGCGCGGTTGCCTGCGAGCTCTTCTCGAGTCCCCGAGCCGTTTTTGACGCGTGCACCTGTTCGCCCTATAATCAAAGGCTTTTCCGCGCTCTGCGGCCTTGGGTCATGGAGCGGTGGTTCCCGGGCCCGGCGCGCCGCGTCGCCCTCCAGAGAAGATCCTCATGAAGACCTTTTCCGCCAAGCCGCACGAGGTTCAGCGCGACTGGTTCGTCGTAGACGCCACCGACAAGGTGCTGGGGCGCCTCGCGGTCGAGATCGCACGCCGCCTGCGGGGCAAGCACAAGCCCGAGTTCACGCCGCACGTGGATACGGGCGACTTCATCGTCGTCGTCAACGCCGCGCGGATCAAGGTCACCGGCACCAAGGCCGACGACAAGATCTACTACCGCCATACCGGGTATCCGGGCGGCATCCGCGAGCAGAGCTTCCGCCAGATGCAGTCGCGCCACCCGGGCCGCGCGCTCGAGAAAGCGGTGAAGGGCATGCTGCCGAAGGGTCCGCTCGGCTACGCGATGATCAAGAAGCTCAAGGTGTACGGCGAAGCCACGCACCCGCACACGGCACAGCAGCCGAAGGCTCTGGAGGTCTGATCCGATGATCGGCGACTACTACTACGGCACCGGCCGGCGCAAGACTTCCGTCGCACGCGTGTTCCTGAAGCGCGGCAGCGGCAAGATGGTCGTCAACGGCAAGCCGCTCGACGACTACTTCGCGCGCGAAACGGGGCGCATGATCGTGCGCCAGCCGCTCGATCTCACGCAGAACCTCGAATCCTTCGACGTCATGGTCAACGTGCACGGCGGCGGCGAGTCCGGCCAGGCCGGCGCGGTCCGCCACGGCATCACGCGTGCCCTGATCGACTACGACGCATCGCTCAAGCCGGCGTTGTCCGGCGCCGGGCTCGTCACGCGCGACGCGCGCGAAGTCGAGCGCAAGAAGGTCGGCCTGCACAAGGCGCGTCGGCGCAAGCAGTTCTCGAAGCGCTGATCCGGCGCCGCCGCTGTCCGCGGCGTCGGTTGTCGCGGAGGTTGCGATGATCAAGGTCGGAATCGTCGGCGGCACCGGATACACCGGTGTCGAGTTGCTGCGCCTGCTGTCGCAGCATCCGCACGTCAAGCTCGTCGCGATCACCTCGCGCAAGGAATCCGGCATGCCGGTGGCGGAGATGTTCCCGTCGCTGCGCGGCCGCGTCGATCTCGCCTTCGTCGACCCCGCGTCCGCCCCGCTGGCCGAATGCGATGTCGTCTTCTTCGCGACGCCGCACGGTGTCGCGATGGCGCAGGCGCCCGAGCTGTTGTCGGCGGGCGTGCGCCTCATCGATCTGGCGGCCGACTTCCGCCTGAAGAGCACTGCCGAGTTCGAGCGCTGGTACAAGATGCCGCACTCGTGCCCGGAGCTGCTCGCCGAGGCGGTCTACGGGCTGCCCGAAGTGAACCGGGAGGCGATCCGCGATGCCCGCGTCATCGGCCTGCCCGGCTGCTATCCCACGTCGGTGCAGCTGGGCTTCCTGCCGGTGCTCGAGCCGCAGGCCGTGCGCTCCGCGGGCGGCGACCTCGTCGAGCTCGACAGCCTGATCGCCGACTGCAAGTCGGGCGCTTCGGGTGCCGGACGCAAGGCGGAGGTGGCGACGCTGCTCGCCGAAGCGGGCGACAACTTCCGTGCGTATTCGGTCTCGGGCCACCGTCACCTGCCGGAGATCCGGCAAGGCCTCGAGGCGGTTGCCGGCAAGCCGGTGCGGCTCGCGTTCACGCCGCACCTGGTGCCGATGATCCGCGGCATCTTCTCGACGCTGTACGCGCGGATCACGCCCCGCGCGCGCGACTTCGACTTCCAGGCGCTCTACGAGCGCCGCTTCGCCGCCGAGCCCTTCGTCGACGTGATGCCGGCCGGCTCCGCGCCCGACACCCGATCGGTGCGCGCGTCGAACTTCGTGCGGATCGCGGTGCACCGGCCGCCCGACAGCGACCTGCTGATGGTGCTCGTCGTCGAGGACAACCTCGTGAAGGGCGCGTCGGGGCAGGGCGTGCAGGTGATGAACCTGATGTTCGGCCTGCCCGAGGATGCGGGCCTGACGCAGGTGCCGATCCTGCCCTGAGCAACCGTCTTGGCCGTCAAGCGCTATGCATAACCGGATTCCAGCAAG
>JBIQJM010000002.1:0-98730 GCA_044507525.1 Burkholderiales bacterium | reverse complement strand
CGAGCCAGGTGTCGTTGAAGTCGAGCCAGCGGATCATCGCGCCGATGTCGAACGCCGCCTGCACGGGATCGAGCTGGAACTGCGTGCCGGGCACCTTCGCGCCGTTGGGCACGATGGTGCCGGGTACGACCGGCCCGAGCAGCTTCGTGCACGCCGGATAGTCGAGCGCCTCGAGCCCGCAGCCGAGCGTGTCGATCAGGCAGGCGGCGGCAGTGTCGAGCGCTTCGCGGCTGCCGATCTCGTAGTTCAGTACGTAGTCGACGATGTCGACCAGGACGCTGTCCGGCTGCGGCCGGCCGGTCGTCGGAATGTGGCCACCCATGTTTCGTTGCTTTCCTTGAAGAGGCGATTCAGCCGCGCTGCGCGAGCGGGACGTATTCCCGGTCTTCGGGACCCGTGTAGTTCGCGCTCGGCCGGATGATCTTGCCGTCGAGGCGCTGCTCGATCACGTGCGCAGCCCATCCGGAGGTGCGCGAGATCACGAACAGCGGCGTGAACATCGCCGTCGGCACCCCCATCAGGTGGTAGCTGACGGCGCTGAACCAGTCGAGGTTGGGGAACATCTTCTTGATGTCCCACATCACCGATTCGAGGCGTGCCGCGATGTCGAAGAGCCGCGTGTCGCCTGCCTGCCTGGACAGCGTGTGCGCGACTTCCTTGATCACCTGGTTGCGCGGATCGGAGACCGTGTACACCGGGTGGCCGAAGCCGATGACGACCTCGCGGTTCGCCACGCGCTGCCGGATGTCGGCCTCCGCCTCGTCCGGGCCGGCGTAGCGGCTCTGGATCTCGAAGGCGACCTCGTTGGCGCCGCCGTGCTTCGGCCCGCGCAGTGCGCCGATCGCGGCGGTGATCGACGAGTAGAGGTCGGAGCCGGTGCCCGCGACGACGCGCGCGGTGAAGGTGGACGCGTTGAACTCGTGCTCGGCGTACAGGTTCAGCGACGTGTGCATCGCGCGTACCCACGCGGCCGACGGCTCGCGGCCGTGCAGCAGGTGCAGGAAGTGCCCGCCGATCGAGTCGTCGTCGGTCTGCACCTCGATGCGCCGGCCGTTCGTCGCGTAGTGATACCAGTACAGCAGCATCGATCCGAGCGACGCGAGCAGCCGGTCCGCGATGTCGCGCGCGCCGGCGACGTTGTGATCGTCCTTCTCCGGCAGCGCGCAGCCGAGCGCCGACACGCCGGTGCGCAGCACGTCCATCGGGTGCGCCGAGGCGGGCAGCGCCTCGAGCGCCTGGCGCACCGCCGCGGGCAGGCCGCGCAGCGCGCGCAGCTTCGTCTTGTAGGCGATCAGCTCGGCGCGTTTCGGCAGCCGGCCGTGCACGAGCAGGTAGGCGATCTCCTCGAACTCGGCGGCAGCGGCCATGTCGAGGATGTCGTAGCCACGGTAGTGCAGGTCGTTGCCGGTGCGGCCCACCGAGCACAGCGCGGTGTTCCCGGCGACGACGCCCGACAGGGCGACGGATTTCTTCGGCTTCGGGCCGGCGGCGGCCCCGGTGTTCTCGGTCATCGCGGCGTTCCGTGGTTCGTGGTTCGTCGGCGCGCGCCCGTCACTTCGAGCGCGAGAACAGCTCGTCGAGCTTGCGTTCGTAGTCCCAGTAGCCGATCGAGTCGTACAGCTCCTGGCGCGTCTGCATGCGATCGAGCACCGCCTTCTGCGTGCCGTCGCGACGCAGCGTCTCGTAGACCTGCTGCGCGGCCTTGTTCATCGCGCGGAAGGCCGACAGCGGGTACAGCACCATCGAGACGCCGGCGCCGCGCAGCTCGTCCACCGTGAACAGCGGCGTCTGGCCGAACTCGGTGATGTTCGCCAGCACCGGCACCTTCACCGCGTCGGCGAAGCGCCGATACATCGAAAGCTCGGTCATCGCCTCGGGGAAGATGCCGTCGGCGCCGGCCTCCACACAGGCGATCGCGCGCTCGATCGCGCGATCGAGCCCTTCGACGGCCAGCGCGTCGGTGCGCGCCATCAGGAAGAAGTCGGGATCGGTGCGCGCATCGGCCGCCGCGCGGATGCGGTCGACCATCTCCTGCTGCGAGACGATCTCCTTGCCCGGGCGATGCCCGCAGCGCTTGGCGCCGACCTGGTCCTCGATATGCATCGCCGCGGCGCCGGCCTTGATCATCGAGCGGGTGGTGCGCGCGACGTTGAACGCCGAGGCGCCGAAACCGGTGTCGACGTCCACCAGCAGCGGGGCCGTGCAGACGTCGGTGATGCGCCGTACGTCGATCAGCACGTCTTCCAGGCCGCTGATGCCGAGATCGGGAACGCCGAGCGAGCCGGCGGCCACGCCGCCGCCCGAGACGTAGATCGCGCGAAAGCCCGCCTGCTGGGCGAGCAGCGCGTGGTTCGCGTTGATCGTCCCGACCACCTGCAACGGCTGCTCGGCAGCGAGCGCTTCGCGAAAGCGCTTTCCGGCGCTGGACATGATCTTACTCACCTGAGCGCACTCACCTGATCGTACTCACCTGACGACGCTCAGCCGAGCAGGTGCGCGATGCCGTCGCGCTCTTCGAGCAGCTCGTTCAGCGTGTGGTCCATCTTCGAGCGGCTGAACTCGTCGATCGGCAGGTCGCGCACGAGTTCGTATTCGCCGTTGCCGCGGCACAGCACGGGGAAGCCGTAGATGATTCCTTCGGGGATGCCGTAGGCGCCGTCCGACGGAATGCCCATCGTCACCCAGCGCTCGCCGGCGCCCAGCGCCCAGTCGCGCATGTGGTCGAGCGCGGCGTTGGCTGCCGAAGCGGCCGACGACAGCCCGCGCGCCTCGATGATCGCCGCGCCGCGTTTGCCGACGGTGGGGATGAAGACGTCGCGGTTCCAGGTTTCGTCGCCGACCAGCTCGCGTACCGACTGGCCGTCCACCGTGGCGAAGCGGTAGTCGGGGTACATCGTCGGGCTGTGGTTGCCCCAGACGACGAGCTTCTGGATGCGCTCGACCGGCTTGCCCATGCGCGCGGCCAGCTGCGACAGCGCGCGGTTGTGGTCCAGCCGCAGCATCGCGCTGAAGTTCTTCTTCGGCAGGTTCGGCGCCGATTTCATCGCGATGTACGCGTTGGTGTTCGCCGGGTTGCCGACGACGAGGATGCGGCAGTCGCGGCTGGCGACTTCGTCGAGCGCGCGGCCCTGCACGGTGAAGATCGCGCCGTTGGCCTCGAGCAGGTCCTTGCGCTCCATGCCCTTCGTGCGCGGCCGGGCGCCGACGAGCAGGGCGTAGTCGGCGTCGCGGAACGCGACCTTCGGGTCGTCGGTGACGACGACGCCGGCGAGCAGCGGGAAGGCGCAGTCTTCGAGTTCCATGACGACGCCGCGCACCGCCGCGAGCGCGGGCGTGATGTCGAGCAACTGCAGGATGACCGGCTGGTCCTTGCCGAGCAGGTCGCCGTTGGCGATCCGGAACAGCAGGCTGTAGCCGATCTGGCCCGCGGCGCCGGTGACGGCGACGCGCTTGGCGGGTTTGGACATGGGGAGGGGCCTCGATGCGGGGGATGGTCGAAAGCGGCGTCGAGTCTATTCCGCCGGGGTCGGGCGTGTCAACCAGCTCGCTATCTTATATAAGAGATAACACAATGGACGCCGCGCCGCTTTTCGTGCTTCAATTCGCCGATGAACGAGAGTCTGCGGAGCGGCGCCGGTGCGGCCGAGGCGGGCGTCGACGACGCCCCCACCTTCGCGCCCCTGTACCGGCAGATCCGGGCGCTGCTGCTGCGCGGCCTGCAGTCGGGCGAGTGGAAACCGGGCGAGGCGATCCCCAGCGAGACCGAGCTCGCGGCGCGCTATCGCGTGAGCCAGGGCACGGTGCGCAAGGCGATCGACGAACTCGCCGCCGAACACCTGCTCGTGCGCCGCCAGGGCCGCGGCACCTTCGTCGCGTCGCACCGCGAAGTGCGCACGCAGTTCCGTTTCCTGCGTCTTCGTCCCGACGAGGCGGCCTTCGGCGCGGCCGACGCGCCGTCGGAGCCGCAGGCCGGCGGCGAGGCGCGCGGCGAATCGGGGCCCGGGCTGGTGATGTCGAGCCGCGTGCTCGAGTGCCGCCGGCTGCGCGCGCCGGTCGAGGTCGCGCGCGCGCTCGGCCTGCGCCCCGGCGAAGCGGTCGTGCTGATCCGCCGCCTGCTCGAGACCGAGACGCAGCCGGTCGTGCTCGACGAGATCTGGCTGCCGGGGGCGCGCTTCCGCGGCCTGAGCGTCGAGCGCCTCGACGCGTGGCACGGCCCGCTGTATGCGCTGTTCGAGACCGAGTTCGGCGTGCGCATGATCGGCGCCGCCGAGCGACTGAAGGCGGTGGCCGCCGACCGTGCGCACGCGCGCGCGCTGCACGTGACGGAAGGCGCGCCGCTGCTGCTCGTCGAGCGCGTGTCGTGGACCTACGGCGAGCAACCGGTGGAGCTGCGACGCGGCTACTGCGTCACCGAGCATCATCACTATTTCAACCGCCTGAGCTGACCGAAACGGCGGCGCGACGACGCATCCGATGCAGGTGCGTTTGGTGCAATGCGCCAACATCGGTCAGAATACGAAGGTTTGCGATCGACGAGGACGACATGGCGAGCGCGGTGGACAAGACTACAGGCAATCCGGCAACGCGGCCGGTATTCCGCAATATCCACATCTCGCAGATCGTCCGCTACCGATTGCCGCTGGCGGGGCTGGTGTCGATCCTGCACCGGATCAGCGGTGCCGCGATGTTCCTCGTCGGCCTGCCGCTCGTGCTGTACCTGTTCCAGCAGAGCGTGGTCTCCGAGATCAGCTTCGAACGCTACCGCGAATTCGTCTCGAACCCCTTCGTGCGGCTGGTGCTCGTCGGGCTCATCTGGGCGTACCTGCACCACCTGTTCGCCGGACTGCGCCACCTGCTGATGGACCTCGACATCGGCCTCGACAAGGCCTCCGGCCGCAGGTCGGCGGCGACCGTGCTCGCCCTCAGCCTGGGGCTCACGGTGATCCTCGCCGCGAAGGTCTTCGGCCTGTTCTGACCCCGGCAGCAGACGTCTCTCGAGTTTCCCGGAATCCGTCCATGACCACCTCCCGCATCGTCGTCGGCGCCCATTACGGGCAGCGCGACTGGCTCGCGCAGCGCTTCACCGCGCTCGTGCTCGTTGCCTACACCTTCGTGCTGCTCGGCTGGCTGTTCGCGCTGCCCGAACTGAACTACGGAAACTGGGCCGGCATCTTCGCCGCCGGCTGGATGAAGGTCTTCACCTTCGTCGCCGTGCTGGCGCTGATCTGGCACGCGTGGGTCGGCGTGCGCGACATCTACATGGACTACGTCAAGCCGGTGGCGCTGCGGCTGGCGCTGCAGGTCCTCACCATCGTCGTGCTGCTCGGTTACGCCGGCTGGGCGCTGCTTACCTTGTGGAGCGTTTGAGATGGCCGACGTACTGAACCACCTGTCGAACAGCCTGCCGCGGCGCAAGTTCGACGCGGTGATCATCGGCGCGGGTGGCGCCGGAATGCGCTGCTCCGTGCAACTCGCCGAGGCCGGCTACGACGTCGCCGTGCTGTCGAAGGTGTTCCCGACGCGTTCGCACACGGTGGCCGCGCAGGGCGGCATCGGCGCGTCGCTCGGCAACATGAGCGAGGACAACTGGTTCTGGCACATGTTCGACACCGTCAAGGGCTCCGACTACCTCGGCGACCAGGACGCGATCGAGTTCATGTGCCGCGAGGCGCCGAAGGTCGTCTACGAACTCGAGCACTTCGGGATGCCCTTCGACCGCAACCCCGACGGCACGATCTACCAGCGTCCCTTCGGCGGCCACACGGCGAACTTCGGCGAGAAGCCCGTGCAGCGCGCCTGCGCCGCGGCCGACCGCACCGGCCACGCGATGCTGCACACGCTGTACCAGCGCAACGTGCGCGCGCGCACGCAGTTCTTCGTCGAATGGATGGCGCTCGACATCATCCGCGACGCCGACGGCGACTGCGTCGGGGTCGTCGCCCTCGAGATGGAAACGGGCGACGTGATGATCCTCGAGTCGAAGGTCACGGTGTTCGCCACCGGCGGCGCGGGCCGCATCTGGCAGGCGTCGACCAACGCCTTCATCAATACCGGCGACGGGCTGGGAATGGCGGCGCGCGCCGGCATCCCGCTCGAGGACATGGAGTTCTGGCAGTTCCACCCCACCGGCGTGGCCGGCGCGGGCGTGCTCATCACCGAGGGCGTGCGCGGCGAGGGCGGCATCCTGCTCAACAAGGACGGCGAGCGCTTCATGGAGCGCTATGCGCCCACGCTGAAGGACCTCGCCCCGCGCGACTTCGTCTCGCGCTCGATGGACCAGGAGATCAAGGAAGGCCGCGGCTGCGGTCCCGACGCCGACCACGTGCTGCTCAAGCTCGATCACCTCGGCGCCGACACGATCATCAAGCGGCTGCCGTCGATCCGCGAGATCGCGATCAAGTTCGCCAACGTCGATCCGATCAAGGACCCGATCCCGGTCGTGCCCACCGCGCACTACCAGATGGGGGGCATCCCGGCGAACTACCACGGGCAGGTCGTGATCCCGAAGGACGGCGATCCCGAGACGGTCGTCGGCGGGCTGTACGCGGTCGGCGAATGCGCCTGCGTCTCCGTGCACGGCGCGAACCGCCTCGGCACGAACTCGCTGCTCGATCTCGTCGTCTTCGGTCGCGCCGCCGGCAACCACATCATCGCGTCGAAGCTGCGCGAGCGCAGCCACAAGCCATTGCCGCAGAACGCCGGCGACGCGGCGCTCGCTCGCCTGGCGAAGCTCGATGCGTCGACCTCCGGCGAGAACACGCAGGAGGTGTCGGCGGAGATCCGGCGCACGATCCAGTCGCACTGCGGCGTGTTCCGCACCACGGCGCTGCTGGAGGAGGGCGTGCAGCAGATCGAGCAGGTCGCGCGTCGCGTCGACGCGCTGCACATCGCCGACAAGTCGCGCGTGTTCAACACGGCGCGCGTCGAGGCGCTCGAGCTGCACAACCTGATCGAGGTCGCGCGCGCGACCGCGGTGTCGGCTGCCGCGCGCAAGGAGAGCCGTGGCGCGCACGCGTTGCAGGACAACCCCGAACGCGACGACGTCAACTGGCTCAAGCACACGCTGTGGTACGCCGAAGGCAACCGGCTCGAGTACAAGCCGGTGCACATGCAGCCGCTGACGGTCGAGAGCTTCCAGCCGAAAGCGCGTACCTTCTGAAACCGACATCCGACGAGCGCAGGAGAGAAATGAGCGCAGTCCTCGAACCCGAGGTGAAAACGGCGCAGGCCGCGCAGAGCAGGCGCGTCGTGCGGTTCTCCATCTATCGCTACGATCCCGACAAGGACGCGCGACCGTACATGCAGGAGCTCGAGGTCACGCTCGAGCCCGGCGACAAGATGCTGCTGGATGCGCTGATGCGCATCAAGCAGGACAGCGACGACTCGCTCGCGTTCCGCCGCTCCTGCCGGGAAGGCGTCTGCGGCTCGGACGCGATGAACATCAACGGCAAGAACGGCCTCGCGTGCATCACGAACCTGCGCGACCTCGAGCAGCCGATCGTGCTGAGGCCGCTGCCCGGGCTGCCCGTCGTGCGCGACCTGATCGTCGACATGACGCAGTTCTTCAAGCAGTACCACTCGATCCGCCCGTACCTGATCAACGACACGCCGCCGCCCGAGAAGGAGCGCCTGCAGTCGCCCGAGGAGCGCGAGGAACTCGACGGCCTGTACGAGTGCATCCTGTGCGCCTGCTGCTCCACCGCGTGCCCGTCGTTCTGGTGGAACCCCGACAAGTTCGTCGGCCCGGCCGGGCTGCTGCAGGCCTACCGCTTCATCGCCGACAGCCGCGACGAGGCGACGTCGGCCCGGCTGGACGACCTGAACGATCCGTACCGGCTGTTCCGCTGCCGCTCGATCATGAACTGCGTCGACGTCTGCCCGAAGGGGCTGAACCCGACGCGCGCGATCAACAAGATCAAGGACCTGCTGGTCCGGCGTTCGGTCTGAGCGCCGCGGCAGGGAACAGTGTCATGCCCGCACACGCCGACGCCGAGCTGCAACGCAGGCTGCGCTGGCGCTCTCGGCGTGGACTCCTTGAGAACGACCTCGTCCTCGAGCGTTTCTTCGCCCGGCATGGCGACGCGATCGACGACGAGCTGGCGCAGGGGCTCGACGTGCTGCTCGAGCTGCCCGACGGCGAGCTGCTCGACCTGATCCTGCGGCGCAGCGAGCCGCGCGGCGAGGCCGACACCCCGGCCGCCCGCCGCGCGCTCGAGATGCTGCGCGACGCGTGAGGCTCCACGAAGCCCGCACGGCGCCCTGCGCAACCCCCCACGATTCGAGGAAGAGTCTCATGAAAGAGCAGAGCAAGGCCACGTTGTCGTTTCCCGACGATACCGCGCCCGTCGAGCTACCGATCTACTCGGGAACGATCGGCCCGCAGGTGATCGACATCCGCAAGCTGTACGGGCACTCCGGCCGCTTCACCTTCGACCCCGGCTTCATGTCGACGGCAGCCTGCGAATCGAAGATCACCTACATCGACGGCGACAAGGGGGAGCTGCTGTACCGCGGCTACCCGATCGAGCAGCTGGCCGAGCACTGCGACTACCTGCAGACCTGCTACCTGCTGCTCAACGGCGAGCTGCCCGACGAGGAGCAGCGGCGCGATTTCGACTTCCGCGTCACGCACCACAACATGGTGCACGAGCAGATGACGCGCTTCCTGCAGGGCTTCCGGCGCGACGCGCACCCGATGGCGGTGCTGGTCGGCATGGTCGGCGCGCTGTCGGCCTTCTATCACGACTCGCTCGACATCAGCGATCCCGAGCACCGCTTCATCTCGGCGATCCGGCTGATCGCCAAGATGCCGACGCTCGTCGCGATGGCCTACAAGTACTCGCTGGGCCAGCCGTTCATGTATCCGCAGAACCGCCTGTCGTACTCGGCGAACTTCATGCGGATGATGTTCGGCACGCCGTGCGAGGAATACGTGCCGAACGACGTGCTCGTGCGCGCGCTCGACCGCATCCTGATCCTGCACGCCGACCACGAGCAGAACGCGTCGACCTCCACCGTGCGCCTCGCCGGCTCGTCGGGCGCGAACCCCTTCGCCTGCATCGCCGCGGGCATCGCCACGCTGTGGGGTCCGGCGCACGGCGGCGCGAACGAGGCCTGCCTGGTGATGCTGCGCGAAATCCAGCAGCAGGGCGGCGTCGAGCGCATCGGCGAGTTCATCGACAAGGTCAAGGACAAGAACTCGAGCGTGAAGCTGATGGGCTTCGGGCACCGGGTCTACAAGAACTACGACCCGCGCGCCAAGCTCATGCGCGAGACCTGCCACGAGGTCCTCGAGGAACTCGGCCTGCACGACGACCCGATGTTCGCGCTCGCGATGAAGCTCGAGAAGATCGCGCTCGAAGATGAGTACTTCGTGCAGCGCAAGCTGTATCCGAACGTCGACTTCTACTCGGGCATCGTGCAGAGGGCGCTCGGCATCCCCACCGAGATGTTCACCTGCATCTTCGCGCTCGCGCGCACGGTCGGCTGGATCGCGCAGTGGGGCGAGATGATCGCCGATCCCGACCAGAAGATCGGACGTCCGCGCCAGCTGTACACCGGACATCCCCGGCGCGACGTGCCGGCGTCCGTGAAGCGCGCCGGATGAACCGGGCGGGGCCTCTCAGCGCAGGGAGGCGTTGATCCGTTCGAGCGTCGCGCTTCCCGGGCACAGCGCCGCCTCGTCGAGCGCGTTCAGCGGCTCGGCGGTCGTGCCGAGCCGGTCGTGCAGGTCGCCCGCGTCGGGGTCGACGAAGAGCAGGCCGGTGAGCAGCTCGCCGCGCGACTGGTGCTCGAGCACGCGGTTCATCGCGGCGACGCGGTCGCGCGGGTCGAAGTCGACCTCGAGCTTGCGCAGCCGCAGCAGCGAGCCGTCGTGCTGGACGATCTCGACGAGCGAGCCGGGCTCGTAGTCGGCGGTGATCTCCTCCCGCTTCGGGAGGAACTCGATGCGGTTCGCCGCTTCGTTGTGCGCGCGCACGTAGTCGTAGCTGCGCGTGCTGCCCGGATGGTTGTTGAACGCGACGCACGGACTGACGACGTCGAGGAGCGCGGCGCCGCGATGGCGGATCGCGCCCTGGATCAGCGGCACGAGCTGCGCCTTGTCGCCCGAGAAGCCGCGTGCGACGTAGGTGGCGCCCAGTTGCAGTGCGAGCACCGCGAGGTCGATGCCGGCATCGTCGTTCGCCACGCCGCGCTTGGACTTCGAGCCGCGATCGGCGGTGGCCGAGAACTGGCCCTTGGTGAGCCCGTAGACGCCGTTGTTCTCGACGACGTAGGTCATGTCGACGCCGCGGCGCATCGCGTGCGCGAACTGCCCGAGGCCGATCGACGCGGAGTCGCCGTCGCCCGAGACGCCGAGGTAGAGCAGCGTGCGGTTCGCGAGGTTGGCGCCGGTGAGCACCGAGGGCATGCGCCCGTGCACCGAATTGAAACCGTGCGAGTGACCGAGGAAGTAGTCGGTGGTCTTCGACGAGCAGCCGATGCCCGAGAGCTTCGCGACGCGATGGGGCTCCACGTCGAGCTCCCAGCACGCCTGCACGATCGCCGCCGAGATCGAGTCGTGGCCGCAGCCGGCGCACAGCGTGGAGACGCGCCCCTCGTAGTCGCGCCGCGTATGGCCGAGCGCGTTGCGCGGCAGCGAGGGATGGTGCAGCGTCGGCTTGGCGAGATAGGTCATCGGGTGGCTTCCCGGGGAACGCACGAAGACGCGCTCGGCGACCCGGCCGCTGCCCGGGACGGCGAGGCCTGCGACGGCGAGGCTGCTGCCGGCCGCTTCAGCGGACGGACGTTGCCCGCCGCCAGGCGCTCGGCGATCGTGTCGGCGATGAAGCGCGCGGTGATCGGCGTGCCGTCGTAGTGCAGCACCGACTGCAGCCGCGACGGATCGATCTCGAGTTCGTTGACGAGCATCGTGCGCAGTTGCCCGTCGCGGTTCTGCTCGACGACGAACAGCGTCTCGTGCGCGTCGATGAACCGGGGCACCTCGTCGCCGAAGGGGAACGCGCGCACGCGCAGCGTGTCGATCGGGCAGCCGATCTCCTGCAGCGACTCGACCGCCTCGGCCATCGCCGGGCTGGTCGACCCGCAGAAGATCGCGCCGACCGGCGAGGGCTTCGCCGCGCCGGCGCCGCAGTCCTGCGCCGAAGCGAGCCTTTCGATCGCGTGCGGCACCAGCGCCTTCGACGTGTCGAACTTGCGCAGCAGCCGCTGCACGTTCTCGACGTAGTCGGCGCCGCGCTCCGAGTAGCGTGCATAGGCGTTCTTCGTCGTGCCGCGCGTGAAGTAGGCGCCCTTCGTCGGGTGCGTGCCGGGCAGCGTGCGGTAGGGCACGCCGTCGCCGTCGACGTCGAGATAGCGGCCGAACTCCACGCCCGCCTCGAGCGCCTGCGCATCCATCAGCTTGCCGCGGTCGTAGCGGCGCGCGTCGTCCCAGGCGAAGGGCGCGCACAGGCGCTGGTTCATACCGATGTCGAGGTCGGTCATCACGAACACCGGCGTCTGCAGCCGATCGGCGAGATCGAGCGCCTGCGCGGCGAACTCGAAGCACTCGTGCGGATCCTCGGGGAACAGCAGCACGTGCTTGGTGTCGCCGTGCGAGGCGTAGGCGCAGGCGAGCAGGTCCGACTGCTGCGTGCGCGTCGGCATTCCGGTGGACGGGCCGCCGCGCTGCACGTCCACGATGGTGACCGGGATCTCGGCGAAGTAGGCGAGTCCGATGAACTCGGCCATCAGCGAGATCCCCGGACCGGAGGTGGCCGTGAAGGAGCGGGCGCCGTTCCAGCCGGCGCCGACGACGACGCCGACCGCCGCCAGCTCGTCCTCGGCCTGCACGATCGCGTAGCGCCGCTCACCGGTCCGGGCGTCGACGCGATAGCGGGCGCAGTACTTCGAGAACGAGTCGGCCACCGAGGACGACGGCGTGATCGGGTACCAGGCGCAGACGGTGGCGCCGCCGTACACGAAGCCGAGCGCGAGCGCGGCGTTGCCGTCGACGAAGATGCGCTCGCCCACCTGGGCGGCGCGGCGCACGCGCAGCCCGATCGCGTTCTCGAAATTGTCCTGGGCGTGGTGGTAGCCCTTGCGGAAGGCGTCGAGGTTCGGCGTGAGCAGCTTCTCCTTGCCGCGGTACTGCTCGCCGATCAGTTCGGCGACCACCGCGGGATCGAGGCCGATCAGCGATGCGAGCGCGCCGACGTACATGATGTTCTTCAGCAGCTGCCGCTCGCGCGGATCGTCGTAGGAGGCGTTGCACATCTCGGTGAGCGGCACGCCGATCACGTGGACGTCGTCGCGGAACTTCGATGCCGGCATCGGCCGGGTGCTGTCGTAGAAGAGGTAGCCGCCCGGTTCGATCGACGCGACGTCGGCGTCCCAGGTCTGCGGGTTCATCGCCACCAGCAGGTCGACGCCGCCGCGTCGGCCGAGATGGCCGCGCTCGGTGACGCGCACCTCGTACCAGGTGGGCAGCCCCTGGATGTTCGACGGGAAGATGTTGCGCGGGCTGACCGGAACGCCCATGCGCAGGAAGCTGCGCGCGAAGAGCTCGTTGGCCGAGGCGGAGCCCGAGCCGTTGACGTTGGCGAACTGGACGACGAAGTCGTTGACCGCCTCGATCCGTTTCGTCGTCATCAGGCCACCCTGCGTGCGGGATCGTGCGAGGCCGGGCCGGCGTGCGCGACGTCGAGAAGGAACTTGCGCATGTCCCAGGCACCGGTCGGGCAGCGTTCGGCGCACAGCCCGCAATGCAGGCAGACGTCCTCGTCCTTGACCATCGCGCGGCCGGTCTTCAGCGGCGTGGACACGTACAGCGGCTGCTCCACGTTCATCGCGGGCGCGCGCAGCGACGCACGCAGCGCCTGCTCGTCGCCGTCGCCCGGAAGCTCGGTGAAGGTGATGCAGTCGGTGGGGCAGATGTCGACGCAGGCGTCGCACTCGATGCATTGGGGCGCGGTGAACACCGTCTGCACGTCGCAGTTCAGGCAGCGCTGCGCCTCGCGCCACGCGGCCTGCGCGTCGAAGCCCAGCTCGACCTCGATGCGGATGTCGCGCAGCGCATGCGAGGGGTCGTGCCAGGGAACCTTGTTGCGGGCATCGCGCACGGGCTCGTTGTCGTAGCTCCACTCGTGGATGCCCATCTTCTGCGCGATCATCGTCACCGCCGGCATCGGTCGCTCGCCCACGGCTTCGCCGTTGAGCAGGCGGTCGATCGAGACCGCCGCTTCGTGCCCGTGCGCGACGGCCCAGATGATGTTCTTCGGGCCGAGCGCCGCGTCGCCGCCGAAGAAGACCTCGGGCCGCGTCGACTGCAGGGTCCCCGGATCGAGCACCGGCATGCCGTGCGCGTCGAAGTCGATGCCCGCGTCGCGCTCGATCCACGGGAACGCGTTCTCCTGGCCGACCGCGATCAGCACCTCGTCGCAGTCGAAGATGCGGTCGGGAGCCCCCGTGGGAACCAGCGAACGGCGGCCGTTCGCGTCGTAGCGTGCCTCGACGGGCTCGAAGCGCATGCCCGTCAGTCGCTCGCCGTCGTGCAGGAAGGCCTTCGGCACGAGGAAGTCGTGGATCGGGATGCCTTCGTGCATCGCGTCTTCCTTCTCCCACGGCGACGCCTTCATCTCGGCGAAGCCCGAGCGCACGACGACGCGCACGTCCTCGCCGCCGAGTCGCCGCGCGGTGCGACAGCAATCCATCGCCGTGTTCCCGCCGCCGAGCACGAGCACGCGGCGGCCGATGCGCTCGACGTGCCCGAAGGACACCGACGACAGCCAGTCGATGCCGATGTGGATGTGCGCGGCTGCCTCGTGGCGGCCCGGCAGCTGCAGGTCGCGGCCGCGCGGCGCGCCGCTGCCGACGAAGATCGCGTCGTAGCCTTCGTCGAGCAGCGCCTTCATCGAGTCGACGTGCGTGCCCGCGCGGAAGTCGACGCCGAGATCGAGCACGTAGCCGGTCTCTTCGTCGATCACTTCCTCGGGCAAGCGGAAGCGCGGAATCTGCGTACGGATCATTCCGCCCGCGCGCGCGTCGCCGTCGAACACGCTGACCGCGTATCCGAGCGGGGCGAGATCGCGCGCGACGGTGAGCGATGCGGGGCCGGCGCCGACGCAGGCGATGCGACGCCCGTTCGGCCGCCGCGCCGGGCGCGGCAGCCGCGACCGGATGTCGCTCTTGAAATCGGCTGCGACGCGCTTCAGGCGGCAGATCGCGACCGGCTCGGCGCGCTCGGCCTGCTGCGCCTCCACGCGCCCGCGTCGGCAGGCCGGCTCGCAGGGGCGGTCGCAGGTGCGGCCGAGGATCCCGGGAAAGACGTTCGATCGCCAGTTGACGAGATAGGCGTCGGAGTAGCGACCGGCGGCGATCAGGCGGATGTATTCGGGAACCGGAGTGTGGGCGGGACACGCCCATTGACAATCGACGACCCGGTGGAAGTAGTCGGGGTTGCGCGTGTCGGTCGCCTGCAACGGGTCTCCCTCCATTGTGCAGTGCAGTGTCGCCGTTCGATGCGGCGATCACCGGCCACTTTACTACCGAAGCAGGGCATACGATAGGAAGCAGCACATCCGTTCCGGGGTCGATCCCGCATCGCGATCGGACGGAACACCGGGACACCGTCGCCGACGGTCTTCCTTCCGGCTATGATCGATCGGCGGGGCGAGCAGCACCGGCGCCCCCGGGGTCGGCCATTCCACAACCGGAGTGCTCGCATGAATGCCAGTCCGCTGTTGCGCGCCGCCGTCGCCGGCGTCGTTGCCGTTGCGCTCGTCGCGACCACCACCCCGGCGCCGGTCCAGGCGCGGGTCGTCACCACCGAGGAGGCGCTCGGCGGCGCTCCCGTCGGCGAGGCCCCGGCGCGCTTCGACCGCGCGGCGATCGAGGCGCTGCTCGCGCGCGACGACGTTCGCGCGCAACTCGAGGCGCTCGGCGTCGATCCCGCGCACGCGCAGGCACGCGTGCAGGCACTCGACGACGCGCAGGCGCAGGCGCTCGCCGAGCAGATCGAGCAGTTGCCCGCCGGCGGCAGCGTGCTCGGCGTCATCCTGCTGGTGTTCGTGATCCTGCTCGTCACCGACATCCTCGGCTTCACGCGCGTGTTTCCCTTCACGCGGCCGGTTCGCTGAGGCTTCGTCGAGCGCTCGCCCTCCGGAAGCGGCGCCCGATGCTCCGGCTGCCGCGCGGCTGCGCATTTCCCGGGGCGCTCGTGCTGGTGCTTGCGGTCGCGCTGCTCGCCGGCTGCGCGGCGCCGCAGAGCGCGGCGCTGCGGGCCGCGCAGTCGGTCGACGGCGGTCGCGCGGCGTCGACGCTGCCGGCGAGGGCCGCGGTCGACGGCGTGCCTTTCGTCGCGCAGAGCGACTACCAATGCGGTCCGGCCGCATTGGCGATGGCACTCGGTGCGGCCGGCCGCGAGGTCGACCTGCAGCGACTCGTCGACGCGGTGTACCTGCCGGCGCGCAAGGGCAGCCTGCAGGCCGAGATGCTCGCGCAACCGCGCCGCGAGGCGATGCTGCCGGTCCCGCTCGATGCGCGCCTGGCGTCGATGCTGCGTGCGGTCGCCGACGGCGTGCCGGTGATCGTCTTCCAGAATCTCGGACTTTCGTGGTCGCCGATCTGGCACTACGCGGTGCTCATCGGCTACGACCTGCCGGCCGGCGTCGTCGTGCTGCATTCCGGCACCGAGGCCTCGACGCCGATGTCGATCGATACCTTCGAGCGCACCTGGGCGCGCGCCGGCGCCTGGTCGATGGTCGTCGTCGATCCGTCGCGCATCCCGCGCGGCGTCGATACGGCGGCGGCGTTGCGCGCGGCGGTCGCGCTCGAGCGGCTCGACCGCGCGGCGGCGATGCGCGCCTACGAGTCGCTGCTCGCGCGCGCGCCCGGCGATCGGCTCGTCGCCTTCGCGCGCGCCAACGCGCTGCTCTCCGACGAGCGTCCGCGCGCGGCGGCCGACGCGTACCGGTCGCTGCTCGCGCATCACCCCGATTTCGCGGACGCCTGGAACAACCTCGCGCACGCGCTCGCCGACACGGGCGATCGGCAGGCCGCGGCGCAGGCGGCGGAGAGGGCGGTCGCGCTCGGCGGCCCGTCTGCCGCCGTCTACCGGCAGACCGCCGAACGCATGCGGCGCGAGGCGCGTTCACCGGCGCGGTGATACCATCGAAAGATCCCTCGCTCCTTCGCGAGCACCCGCCCCGATGACCTGAGCTCGTCCGTCACCATCGTCGACTCTCGAACGACCGATCCGGAAGCCGGACGGCGTTCGCCGGCTGCGGCAGCAGGCACGCCGGGCATCTTGGACGAGAAACTCGTTCCGCAAGGTGAAGAAACCATGTTCAAAGCGCTCCAGTCGAACTCCTATCTGTTCGGCGGCAACGCCCCTTATGTCGAAGAGCTCTACGAGAGCTACCTGAACAACCCGGCGTCGGTGCCCGAGGCATGGCGCGCCTGGTTCGACAGCCTGCAGGGCGTTCCCGCCGCCGACGGCAGCCCCGAAACGCGCGACGTCGCGCACGGACCGATCGTCCAGTCCTTCGCCGAACGGGCGAAGGAGGGCCTGCTGCAGCCGCAGCAGATGGGCGGCGACGCCGCCACCGCGCGCAAGCAGGTCTTCGTCCAGCAGCTGATCGCCGCCTACCGCTTCCTCGGCTCGCGCTGGGCAGACCTCGATCCGCTCAAGCGCCAGGAGCGCCCGTCGATCCCCGAGCTGGAGCCGGCCTTCTACGACTTCACCGAAGGCGACCACGCGCACATCTACTCGGCGGCGAACACCTATTTCGGCTTCGACAACGCGCCGCTGCGCGACATCGTCAAGGCGCTGCGCGACACGTACTGCGGCTCGATCGGCGCCGAGTTCATGTACATCAGCGACCCGGCGCAGAAGCGCTGGCTGCAGGAGCGGCTCGAGTCGTCCCGTTCGCGCCCGAGCTACGCGAGCGACCGCAAGACGCGCATCCTCGAGCGGCTCACGGCCGCCGAGGGGCTCGAGCGCTACCTGCATTCGAAGTTCGTCGGCCAGAAGCGCTTCTCGCTCGAGGGAGGCGAGAGCTTCATCCCGGCGATGGACGAGCTGATCCGCCGCGCCGGCGAGGCGGGCATCCAGGAGATCGTCATCGGGATGGCGCATCGCGGCCGCCTGAACGTCCTCGTCAACGTGCTCGGCAAGATGCCGAAGGACCTCTTCGCCGAGTTCGAAGGACGCCACGCCGACGACCTGCCGAGCGGCGACGTCAAGTACCACAAGGGTTTCTCCAGCGACGTGACCACTCCGGGCGGACCGGTGCACCTGTCGCTGGCCTTCAACCCCTCGCACCTGGAGATCGTCAACCCCGTGGTGCAGGGTTCGTGCCGCGCGCGCATGACCCGCCGCGGCGACCGCAACGGCGACCAGGTCCTGCCGGTGCTCGTGCACGGCGACGCCGCCTTCGCCGCGCAGGGCGTCGTGATGGAAACGCTGAACCTCGCGCAGACGCGCGGCTACGGCACGCGCGGCACCGTCCACATCGTCATCAACAACCAGATCGGCTTCACGACCTCCGATCCGCGCGACACGCGATCGACGCTGTACTGCACCGACGTCGTCAAGATGATCGAGGCGCCGGTGCTGCACGTGAACGGCGACGACCCGGAGGCGGTCGTCTACGCCACGCAGCTCGCGCTCGACTTCCGGCAGGCCTTCCGCAAGGACGTCGTCGTCGACATCGTCTGCTACCGCAAGCTCGGGCACAACGAGCAGGACACGCCGGCGGTCACGCAGCCGATGATGTACAAGAAGGTCGCCCAGCACGCGGGCACGCGAAAGCTGTATGCCGACAAGCTGGTGCGCCAGGAGGTGGTCGCCGAGAGCGACCCCGAGCGCATGGTCGGCGAGTATCGCAAGGCGATGGACGAAGGCAAGCACACCTTCGATCCGGTGATCACCGACTTCAAGAGCAAGTTCGCGGTCGACTGGATGCCGTTCCTGAACCGCAAGTGGACCGACTCGGCCGAAACCGCGGTGCCGATGGCCGAGCTGCGGCGCCTGGGCGAGAAGATCACCACGGTTCCGGAGAGCTTCAAGCTGCATCCGCTGGTCGAGCGCGTGATTAACGACCGGCGCGCGATGGCCGAGGGCGAGCATCCGCTCGACTGGGGCATGGGCGAGCATCTCGCGTATGCGACGCTGCTCGCATCGGGCTACGACGTGCGCCTGTCGGGGCAGGATTCCGGCCGCGGCACCTTCACGCACCGCCATGCGGTACTGCACGACCAGAACCGCGAGCGCTACGACCAGGGCTCGTACATCCCGCTGCAGTTCGTCGCCGACAAGCAGGGGCAGTTCATCGTCATCGACTCGGTGCTGTCCGAGGAGGCGGTGCTCGCCTACGAATACGGCTACGCCTCGTCCGACCCGAACACGCTGGTCATCTGGGAGGCGCAGTTCGGCGACTTCGCCAACGGCGCGCAGGTCGTCATCGACCAGTTCATCTCGTCGGGCGAAACCAAGTGGGGCCGCGCCAACGGGCTGGTGCTGATGCTGCCGCACGGCTACGAAGGGCAGGGCCCGGAGCACTCGTCGGCGCGCCTCGAGCGTTTCCTGCAGCTGTGCGCCGAGCACAACATGCAGGTCTGCCAGCCGACGACGCCCGCGCAGATCTTCCACGTGCTGCGCCGGCAGATGATCCGCATGTTCCGCAAGCCGCTCGTGCTGATGACGCCGAAGTCGCTGCTGCGGAACAAGGAGGCGGTGTCCTCGCTGAAGGACCTCGCCACCGGAGAGTTCCGCACGGTGATCGGCGATCCGGGGGTCGAGGCCAGTCGCGTGCGCCGCGTCGTCGTCTGCTCGGGCAAGGTCTACTACGACCTGCTCGTCGCGCGCCGCGAGCGGCAGCTCGACGACGTCGCCCTCGTGCGCCTCGAGCAGATCTATCCGTTCCCGCACAAGGCCTTCGAAGCCGAGATGAAGAAGTACGCGTCGGCGACGCAGATCGTCTGGTGCCAGGACGAACCGCAGAACCAGGGCGCCTGGTTCTACGTGCAGCACCAGATCGCCGAATCGATGAAGGACGCGCAGAAGCTCAGCTACGCCGGACGCGCCGCCTCCGCCTCGCCCGCCGTCGGCTACTACGACAAGCACTACGCGCAGCAGAAGGAACTGCTGGCGGCGGCGCTCGGCGCCCCGCGGCCGCGCACCAGGAAAACCAACCGCGACGCCGCCTGAAGCGCGCTCGCCCGGAGAGTCATAGATGCCCGTCATCGAGATCAAGGTTCCGCAGCTGTCCGAGTCGGTCGCCGAGGCCACGCTGCTGCAGTGGCACAAGAAGGTCGGCGAAGCGGTCTCGCGCGACGAGAACCTGATCGACATCGAAACCGACAAGGTCGTGCTCGAGCTGCCGGCGCCGGCCGACGGCGTGCTCACCGAGATCGTCAAGGGCGACGGCGAGACGGTCGTCGCCGACGAGCTGATCGCGCGGCTCGACACCGACGCGAAGGCCGCCGCGCCGTCCGGGGGGAAGGCGGGCGCATCCGACGCCGCGGCGGCGACGCCCGTGCAGGCGGGCGCCAGCGCGCAGGCCTCGGCCGTCGTCGAGCAGCCGGCGACCGCGCCGGCCGCCGGCGGATCCAGGGGCGACGTCGCGATGCCGGCGGCGGCCAAGCTGCTGCGCGAGGCGCAGATGTCGCCTTCGCAGGTGAGCGGCACCGGCCGCGACGGCCGCGTGACCAAGGGCGACGCACTCGGCGCGATCGCCGCCGGCGCCGCTGCGCAGGCGTCCGCGGCGCGCACCGCCGCGCCGGCGGCTGCGCGCCCGGCGCTGCCGGAAGTCCGTCCGCCGGTCGACGTCTCGCAGCTGCTCGAAGGGCGTCCCGAGCAGCGCGTGCCGATGTCGCGCCTGCGCCAGCGGGTCGCCGAGCGGCTCGTGCAGTCGCAGCAGACGAACGCGATCCTCACCACCTTCAACGAAGTGAACATGCAGCCGGTGATGGAGCTGCGCAAGCGCTACCAGGACCGCTTCGAGAAGGAGCACGGCACGCGGCTGGGCTTCATGTCGTTCTTCGTGAAGGCCGCGGTGCACGCGCTGCGCAAGTACCCGATCGTCAACGCGTCGGTCGACGGCGCCGACATCGTCTATCACGGCTACTTCGACATCGGCGTGGCGGTCAGCTCGCCGCGCGGGCTCGTCGTGCCGGTGGTGCGCAACGCCGACCAGCTCGGCTTCGCGCAGATCGAGCGGCAGATCGCCGACTACGGCAAGCGCGCGCAGGAGGGCAAGCTCGGCATCGAGGAGCTCACCGGCGGCACGTTCTCGATCAGCAACGGCGGCGTCTTCGGTTCGATGCTGTCGACGCCGATCATCAATCCGCCGCAGTCGGCGATCCTCGGCGTGCACGCGACGAAGGAGCGGCCCGTCGTCGAGAACGGCCAGGTCGTCATCCGGCCGATGAACTACCTCGCCGTCTCCTACGACCACCGCATCATCGACGGACGCGACGCGGTGCTCTTCCTCGTTTCGATCAAGGAGGCGCTCGAAGACCCGTCGCGCCTGCTCCTCGACCTCTAAGGAGCCGCGCATGTCCCAGGTCTACGACGTCGTCGTGATCGGTGCCGGCCCCGGCGGCTACATCGCGGCGATCCGCGCCGCGCAACTCGGCATGAACGTCGCCTGCATCGAGGGCTGGCGCAACGACGAAGGCGAGCTCGCGCTCGGCGGAACCTGCCTGAACGTCGGCTGCATCCCTTCGAAGGCGCTGCTCGCTTCCAGCGAGGCCTACGAGCTGGTGCGCGAGGGCTACGGCGCGCACGGCATCGACGTCGACGGCGTGCGCCTCGACGTCGCGAAGATGCAGGCGCGCAAGACGTCGATCGTGCGCCGGATGACCAAGGGCATCGAGTTCCTGTTCCGCAAGAACAAGGTCACGTGGCTGAAGGGCTTCGGGCGCTTCGTCGGCCGCGACGACGACGTCTATCGCGTCGAGGTCCTCGACGAGGAGGCCGGCGACGCGAACGGACAGGCGCAGCTCGTCGAGGCCCAGCACGTGATCATCGCCACCGGCTCGAAGCCGCGCACGCTGCCCGGCGTCGAGGTCGACAATCGCATCGTCTGCGACAACGCGGGCGCGCTGGCGCTGCCCGAGGTTCCGAAGCGGCTCGGCGTCATCGGCGCCGGCGTCATCGGGCTCGAGCTGGGCTCGGTGTGGCGCCGACTCGGCGCCGACGTCACGGTGCTCGAGGCGCTGCCGACCTTCCTTGCCGCCGCCGACGAGGCCGTGCGCAAGGAGGCGTGGAAGCAGTTCAAGGCGCAGGGCCTGAAGATCCAGCTCGACGCGCGCGTCGCCGCCGTCGACGTCGGCGACGACGCAGTGCGCGTGCGCTACGCGGTCGGCGACGGCGACGAACAGCTGCTCGAATGCGACCGCCTGATCGTCTCTGTGGGGCGCGTACCGAACACCGACGGCCTCGGACTCGACGCGATCGACCTTGCGGTCGACGAGCGCGGCTTCGTGCCGGTCGACGAGCACTGCCGTACCAGCGCCGCGAACGTCTGGGCGATCGGCGACGTCGTTCGCGGGCCGATGCTCGCGCACAAGGCCGAGGACGAGGGGGTCATGGTCGCCGAGCGCATCGCCGGCCAGGAGCCGCACATCGACTACGCGCTGATCCCGTGGGTGATCTACACGGCGCCCGAGATCGCCTGGGTCGGACGCACCGAGGAGCAGCTGAAGAAGGAAGGCCGCGCGTTCAAGGCCGGGCAGTTCCCCTTCGCGGCGAACGGACGCGCGCTCGGCACCGGGCACTCCGCCGGCTTCGTCAAGGTGCTCGCCGACGCCCAGACCGACGAGGTGCTCGGCGTGCACATCGTCTCCAGCAGCGCTTCGGAGTCGATCGCCGAGGCGACGCTCGCGATGGAGTTCCGCGCGTCGGCCGAGGACATCGGCCGCGTGTCGCACCCGCATCCGTCGCTGTCGGAGGCGCTGCGCGAGGCGGCGCTGGCGGCCACCGACGATCGCGCGCTGAACATCTGATCCCTCGTCGGTGACCGTCGCCGAGAACTGCGCGCGGGCCTTCGCCGAGCGCGGACACACGCCCGATGCCGCGCAGCAGGCGGCGATCGAGCGGCTGCAGCGCATGTGCGACGCCTTCGTCGCGTTCAAGGCGGCACGCTCGAACCGCTTCAAGAAGCTCGTGCTGCGCCCCGAGGTACCGCGGGGCGTCTGGCTGTACGGCGGCGTCGGGCGCGGCAAGAGCTTCCTGATGGACTGCTTCCATTCGGCGGTGCCGGTCGCGCGCAAGACGCGGCTGCACTTCCACGAGTTCATGCGCGGCGTGCACCGTTCGCTGGACGAGCTCAAGGGCCGCGCCGACCCGCTCGACGCCGTCGCGGCCAACGTCGCGCGCCGCTACCGGCTGATCTGCTTCGACGAGTTCCACGTCTCGGACATCGCCGACGCGATGATCCTCGAACGCCTGATGCGGGGCCTGTTCGCGCACGGCGTCACCTTCGTCATCACGTCGAACTACCGGCCCGACGGGCTGTATCCGGACGGACTGCACCGTGACCGCATCCTGCCGGCAATCGAGCTGATCGAGCGCAACGTCGACGTGCTGTGCGTGGATGCCGGCGTCGACTACCGGCGGCGCTCGCTGGCCGACGTGAACGCCTACCAGACGCCGCTCGGCCACGCGACCGACCGTGCGCTGCGCGAGATCTTCGCCTCGCTCGCCGAAGCGCGCGACGAGGATCCGCGGCTGATGATCGAGCATCGCGAGATCCGCGCGCTGCGTCGCGCCGGCGGCGTGGTCTGGTTCGACTTCCGCACGCTGTGCGGCGGGCCGCGTTCGCAGAACGACTACCTCGAGATCGCCAGCCAGTTCCACACGGTGATCGTCTCCGGCGTGCCGCGCATGAGCGCGTCGATGGCCTCCGAAGCGCGCCGTTTCGTCTGGCTCGTCGACGTTCTCTACGATCGTCGCGTCAAGCTGATCGTCTCGGCCGAGGTCGAGCCGCAGCAGCTGTACACCGAGGGCGTGCTCGCCAGCGAGTTCCACCGCACGGTCAGCCGCCTCGTCGAGATGAATTCGCGCGAATACCTGCAGGCGCCGCGCCGGGATGCCGCCGAAGCGCTGCACGGCGGTGCACCAGGGTGAGCGCGGCGCATCGCCGACGACATCGTCGGCGGAACGGACGCATTGAGTCCCTCGCCGGCGCGGACGTATCATTGGCGGACGGTTGTTTCGCTGCGTGTCCACCTTTCGGGCCCCTCGGCGGGCGAACGGTATCCACATGATCGAAGGCCACAGCGTCGACGAAAGCGAGAACCTGACCGGCATCGGCGACTCGATCCGACAGCGCATCACCGAACTGCAACTCGAGCATCGCGGCCTCGACGCGATGATCGACGCACTCGGCGTGCAGTCGCATTTCGACGAGTTGCAGTTGCGTCGGCTGAAGAAGCGCAAGTTGCAGATCAAGGACGCGATCGCGTTGCTGCAGATGCAACTCGTCCCCGACGAACCGGCCTGAATGACGCCCGCCGGCGCCGCGTCGCGTCTGGCCGAGGCGGTCGACGCGGCGCTCGAAGCCGACGGGCCGATCGCCGGTGCCACCCCCGGGTACGCGCCGCGCACCGCGCAGCGCGAGATGGCCCTTGCCGTCGCGCAGGCGATCGACACCCGGCAGCCGCTGGTCGTCGAGGCCGGAACCGGCGTCGGCAAGACCTACGCGTACCTGGTTCCCGTGCTGTTGAGCGGCGCCCGCGTCCTCGTCAGCACCGGGACGAAGACCTTGCAGGACCAGCTCTTCCGCCGCGATCTTCCGCGTGTCCGGCAGGCGCTCGCCTCGGGAGCCACGGTCGCGCTGCTGAAAGGGCGCGGCAACTACGTCTGCCGGCATCACCTGCGGCGCAATCTCGCCGAGGGCCGCTTCGAGCGGCGCGAGGACATCGCCGTGCTGCGCCGCATCGAGCGCTTCGCCGCGATCTCTGCCACCGGCGATCGCAGCGAGGCGCCGGGCGTCGCCGAGGACGCGCCCGCGTGGGCGCTGGCCACGTCGACCCGCGAGAACTGCCTCGGCCAGGACTGCCCCGATCTCGCCGACTGCTTCGTGTTCCGCGCGCGCCAGGCGGCGCAGGCGGCCGACGTCGTCGTCGTCAACCATCACCTGTTCTGCGCCGACCTGTCGCTGCGCGACGAGGGCATCGCCGAACTGCTGCCCAGCGTGCATGCGATCGTCTTCGACGAGGCGCACCAGCTGCCGCAGGTCGCGACGCAGTTCCTCGGCCGCAACGTCTCCACGCGGCAGCTCGTCGACTTCGCGCGCGACCTGCATCGTGCCGGACGCGACGAAGCGCTCGATGCGGCCGACTGGACTTCGCTGTCGGCGGCGATCGAGCAGGCGGTGCGCGAGCTGCGGCTGGCCGGCGGGCGCCCCGGACGCCTCGACGCGCGACAGGCGCGCGGCAACGCCGCGCTGCGCGCGGCGGTCGAGTCGCTCCTGCAGGTGCTGCCGCGGGAGGCGCTCGCGCGCTTCGCCGAGCGCGGGCGCGAGCTCGCGCGCCTGCGCGTGCGCGTGGACGAGCTCGCCGACCGGGTGCGCGAATGGCACGACGCGGTCTGGGAGGCAGCCGGCGAGGGCGGCGCGATCCACTGGGTCGAGGTGCACGCGGGGAGCCTCGCGCTGCAGATCACGCCGCTGTCGGTCGCCGAGACCTTCCGCCGCCACCGCGAGGGCGCCTGCTGCGCCTGGATCGCCACCTCGGCGACGCTGTCGGTGGCCGGCAGCTTCGATCACTTCACGACCGCCGCCGGACTCGAGGACGCGCGCACGCTGCGCTGCGAGAGTCCCTTCGACTATCCCGCGCAGGCGCTGCTGTACGTGCCGCGCGCGTGCGGAGACCCGGCCTCGGCCGGCTTCGCCGAGCGGATCGCCGACGCGGCGTGGCCGCTGATCGTCGCCAACGGCGGACGGGCCTTCGTGCTGTGCACGAGCCTGCGCATGGTCGAGCAGCAGGCGGCGCTGCTGGCCGAGCGCATCGCAGCCGTCGACTGCGGCATCGAGCTGCTCGTGCAGGGCAGCGCGTCGCGCTCGGCGCTGATCGAGCGCTTCCGCTCGGCGCCGCGGCCGTTGCTGGTCGGCTCGGCCAGCTTCTGGGAAGGAGTCGACGTGGTCGGCGACCGGCTCTCGCTCGTCGTCATCGACAAGCTGCCGTTCGCGGCGCCCGCCGACCCGATACTCGCCGCGCGCATCGAGGCCGCGCGCCGCAGCGGCCGCGACCCCTTCCGCGAGATGCAGCTGCCGGCGGCGGCGATGGCGCTGAAGCAGGGCGCCGGCAGGCTGATCCGTTCCGAGACCGACCGCGGGGTGCTGATGATCTGCGACGAGCGCCTGGCGACGCGCCCCTACGGGCGCAAGCTGGTGGCGAGCCTGCCGGCCTTCCGGCGCACGCGCGAGGCGGACGAGGCGCTCGCGTTCTGCGAGTCGATCCGGGCGCGCCCTAGCGCCAGACCTGCCACCAGCGACGATCGTCTTCCGGCAGGCCTTTCGTGAGCAGCTCGCTGTCGGGGAAGTTCGCGCGCAGCACGCGCTCGGCGTCGTCGCGCAGCTCGGGCATGCCGAGCCGGTCGTACGAACTCACGAGCAGGTACAGCGCTTCCTCCACCGCCGGCGCCTGCTGGAACTGGCGCACGACTTCCTGCGCGCGGTTCGCCGCGGCGACGTAGGCGCCGCGCTGGAAGTAGTAGCGGGCGACGTGGACCTGCCCGCGCGCCATCGAGTTCACGAGGTACTCCATGCGCGCGTGCGCATCGTTCGCGTACTTGCTCTCGGGATAGCGCGTGACCAGTTCCTTGAAGGCGTCGAAGGACTCGCGCGAGGCCGCGTGGTCGCGCTCGGAGAGGTCCTGGCTGCCGAGCTTGGCGAGCAGGCCCGACTGTTCGTTGAAGTTGACGATGCCCTTCAGGTACAGCGCGTAGTCGACCGCCTCGTGGTTCGGGTGCAGCTTCATGAAGCGGTCGATCGCAGCGAGCGACAGCGCTCGTTCGCCGTCCTTGTAGTGCGCGTAGGCGGTGTCGAGCTGCGCCTGCTGCGCCCACGTGCCGAAGGGATAGCGCGCCTCGAGCTTCTCCAGGAGCGCGATCGCCTGCGTCCAGTTGCCCGTGCGCATCTCGTCGCGGGCCTCTGCATATAATCGCTCGGGCGTCCACCCGATCGTCGTGTCGGGAGGGTCGGAGGTGCTGCACGCAGCCAGCGACACCAGGGCGACGCACGCGGAAGCCCGCAAGAAGGAGACGAGAGCTGCTTTCATGCGCGCGATTATAGCGACGCCGTCCGGCCAGGCGCCCGACGATCCGCAGCCCCCGGTCCTGCTGGTCGACGCTGCCGACGCGGCGGGCCAGCGCGCCGACCGCTATCTCGCCGCCCGGCTCGACGGCGTCTCGCGCACCCGCCTGCAGCAGTGGATGGCGCTCGGCGCCGTGCGCTGCGACGAGCGACCCCTCGCGCCGAGCACCCGGCTCAAGGGCGGCGAACGCATCGTCGTCGAGCCGCAGCCGCGCGAGGCCGATACCGCCTTCGCGCCCGACCCGGTCGAGCTGAACGCACTGTACGAGGACGAGGAGTTGCTCGTCGTCGACAAGCCGGCCGGTCTCGTCGTCCATCCGGCCGCGGGCAACTGGCGCGGCACGCTGATGAACGGACTGCTGTACCACCGCCCGGCGCTCGCGCGCCTGCCGCGCGCCGGAATCGTGCATCGCCTCGACCGCGAGACGAGCGGGCTGCTCGTGGTCGCGAAGACCGAGCGCGCCTTCGCATCGCTGTCGTCGCAACTGGCCGATCGCAGCATGGGAAGGCGCTACCTCGCACTCGCCGTCGGCAAGACGCGGGCGGCCGGCACGGTCGACGCGCCGATCGGTCGCGATCCGGTCTCCCGCGTGCGGATGGCGGTCGTCGCGGGCGACCGCGGCAAGCCGGCGCGCACGCATTATGAGCGGCTCGCGCTCGGTCGGCTCGATGCGCGCGAGGTCAGCCTCGTCGAGTGCCGGCTCGAATCGGGTCGCACGCACCAGATCCGCGTGCACCTGCGCTCGATCGGCCATCCGCTGGTCGGCGACGCCCCGTACGGCGGCGCGCCGCTCGGCGGCTTCGCACGCCAGGCGCTGCACGCGTGGCGGCTCGCGCTGCGCCATCCGGCCGACGATCGTCCGATGCAATGGCGCTCGCCCTTGCCGGCCGACCTGCGCGCGCTGTGCACGGCGGCCGGCATCGACGTACTGTCGATCGAGACGCGCGAATGACGCGGCAGGCTCGCGAGCAGCGCGCTCGTCCGCCGGCGCAGCCCACGCAGTTCGCCGGCGTCGAAGCTGCGATCGTCCCGCGATGGGATGCGCCGGCGAACGTCCGTGCCTTGTCGACCACGCGGCGAGGCGGCGCGAGCGCGGGCGCCTGGGGCCTGGCCGATGCGAGCGCGGGCGGACTGAATCTCGGCGCGCATTGCGGCGACGATCCCGCCGCGGTCGCGACCAATCGGGCTCTCGTCGCGCAGGCGGCGGGCGCGATGCCCGTCTGGCTCGAGCAGGTGCACGGCACCGACGTGCACCGCGTCGTCGCCGGCCCGTCGCCGGACGATGCGTCGATGCACGCGCCGATGCAAGCGCCGCGCGCCGACGCGTCGGTCACCGACGTACCCGGCGTCGTGCTCGCGGTGCTGACGGCCGACTGTCTCCCGGTGCTGCTCGCCGATGCGCGCGGGCGGGTCGTCGGCGCGGCGCACGCCGGCTGGCGCGGTCTGGCCGGCGGGGTGCTCGAGCGCACCGTCGAGGCGATGCGCGATCTCGCGACGGACGCGCAGCTGCTCGCCTGGCTCGGCCCCGCCATCGGGCCCGAGGCCTTCGAAGTGGGCGTCGAAGTGCGCGAACGTTTCTGCGACGTCGACGCGCGTGCGGAGCGCGCGTTCCAGCCCGCTGCGCATCCCGGCAAGTGGTTCGCGGACCTGCACGCGCTCGCGCGCCTTCGCCTGGGGCGTTGCGAGGTCCACGCCGTTTCCGGCGTGAGTCGCTGCACGGTGCGCGATGCGCGCAACTTCTATTCGTATCGCCGCGACGGCAGCTGCGGGCGAATGGCCACGCTCGTCTGGATGGCCTCGCGTTGACAAAACGATTGCGCAGTGCAGAATCGGTACGGGACGTGCTGCAGGTCCGGCCGACAACGAGGGGGAATACGATGCCCGGTTCAACCCGTGCGGCGCGCAGCGGCGAAGCGGCTGCGGCGCGCAGCGGCGAAGCGAAGGTGCGCCGCACGAAGGCGAAACGCACGGAACCGGTGGTGGAGGAGGCGAAGGCGGCGAAGCCTGCGGCCAAGCGCGCGGGCTCCGCGGCGAAGCGCACCACCGCCGCGGCGAAGCGCGCCGGTACCGCGACGAAGCGCGCCGGCCTCGAGACGAAGTCCGCCGGCATCGAGACGAAGTCCGCCGGCGCCGCGGCAAAGCGCAAGGCGGCCGAACCCGCGGCCGCGCCCGCGAAGAAGCGCAAGTCCGGCACGGTCGCGCGAGACCGGCGGCCGGCCCCCCGCGCCGCGGCCGGCGCGGTCTCCTCCGAAGCCCCGAAGCGCAGGCGTGCGAGCGCGCAGGTCGATCTCCACGGCGCGCCGATCCACGTTCCGGGCGAACGGCTGGGCGCGCTGCAGCGGGAATACCTCGCCCGGCTCGGCGAGCTCGCGACGGCAGGCGCCGCCCCCGAGCCCGCCGATCGCCGCTTCGCCGGAGACGGCTGGCAGCAGGGCCCCTATGCGTGGACGGCGGCGCTGTATCTGCTGAACGAGGAGTTCATGAAGCGCCTCGCGGGAGCGGTCGAAGGGGGCGACGAGAAGACGCGCGAACGCATCCAGTTCGCCACGCAGCAGTGGCTCGCCGCGATCTCGCCGGCGAACTTCCTGCTCACCAATCCGGAGGCGCAGCGCCGCATCGTAGAGACGCAGGGCGAAAGCCTGCGCGCCGGCATCGGCAACCTGCTGTCCGACCTGCAGCGCGGGCGCATCTCGCAGACCGACGAGTCCGCCTTCGAGGTCGGGGTCAACGTCGCGACCACGCCCGGCTCGGTGGTCTACGAGAACGACCTCGTCCAGCTGATCCAGTACGCGCCGTCCACCGAGACGGTCGGCAGCAGGCCCCTGCTGATGGTGCCGCCGTGCATCAACAAGTTCTACATCCTCGACCTGCAGCCGGAGAACTCGCTGGTCGCCTACACCGTCGCACAGGGCCACACGGTGTTCATGGTGTCGTGGAAGAACGTGCACGCCGACCAGGGGCACCTCGGGTGGGACGACTACCTCGAGCGCGGCGTCCTCGAGCCGATGCGCGTCGTGCGCGAGATCTCCGGCAGCGAGCACATCAACACGCTGGGCTTCTGCGTCGGCGGAACACTGCTCGCGACGGCGGCGGCGGTGCTCGCCGCCCGCGGCGACGACTGGATCGAATCGATGACGCTGCTGACCTCGTTCATCGATTTCTCCCGTCCCGGCTCGATCGGCGTCTTCATCGACGAGCACCAGGTCGCCTATCGCGAGTCGACGATCGGCTCGGGCGGCATCATGCCGGGGCGCGAACTCGCGCTCACGTTCAACTACCTGCGCCCGAACGATCTCGTCTGGAACTACGTCGTCGCCAACTACCTGAAGGGCGAGGCGCCGCCGGCCTTCGACCTGCTGTACTGGAACGCCGACAGCACGAACCTGCCGGGGCCGATGTACTGCTGGTACCTGCGTCACCTGTACCTGCAGAACGAGCTGCGCGAGCCCGGTCGCCTGGTCTGCCTCGACGTTCCCGTCGACGTCGGCGAGATCGGCGTGCCCACGTACCTCTACGCCTCGCGCGAGGATCACATCGTGCCGTGGCAGGGGGCCTACGAGTCCACGCAGCTGCTGTCCGGGCCGTTGCGTTTCGTGCTCGGTGCCAGCGGCCATATCGCCGGCGTGATCAATCCGCCGGCCAAGGGCAAGCGCAGCCACTGGCTCGGCGATCATCTTCCCGAGCGGGCGGAAGACTGGTTCGCGCAGGCGACCGAACGACCCGGCAGCTGGTGGCCCGACTGGGCGCAATGGCTGTCGGCCTTCGCCGGTGAGCCGCAACCCGCACCGCGGCGCGCCGGCAATGCGCGCCACCAGCCGATCGAGCCGGCCCCCGGGCGCTACGTGAAGGAAAAGGCCGGCTAGAGCGACGACACATCCGGCGGGCGTCGTGGCCGCCGGTCCCGCAGCGAACGAAGGATGCACATCATGAGCAGGATCGCGTACGTAACGGGGGGCATGGGCGGAATCGGCACGGCGATCTGCCGGCACTTCCATGACCGGGGTCACACGGTGATCGCCGGCTGCGGGCCGACCCGCGACCACAAGAAGTGGATCGAGGAGCAGAAGGCCGCCGGCTACGAGTTCCACGTCTCGGTCGGCAACGTCGCCGACTGGGAATCCACCCGCGCCGCCTTCGAGGAGGCGGCGAAGATCGGGCCGATCGACATCCTCGTGAACAACGCCGGCATCACACGCGACGGGGTCTTCCGCAAGATGGCCCTCGAAGACTGGCGTGCGGTGATCGACACCAACCTGAACTCGCTGTTCAACGTCACCAAGCAGGTCATCGACGGGATGCTCGACCGCAACTGGGGTCGCATCATCAACATCTCGTCGGTGAACGGAGAGAAGGGGCAGTTCGGCCAGACCAACTACTCGGCGGCGAAGGCCGGCATGCACGGCTTCACCATGGCCCTGGCGCAGGAAGTGGCGAGCAAGGGCGTCACCGTCAACACCGTTGCGCCGGGCTACATCGCGACCGACATGGTCATGGCGGTGCGCGAGGACGTGCGCGAGAAGATCATCCAGACAATTCCCGTGCGCAGGCTGGGCAAGGCCGAGGAGATCGCTTCGATCGTCGGCTGGCTCGCAAGCGACGACGCAGGCTTCACCACCGGTGCGGAGTTCTCGTGCAACGGCGGGCTGCACATGGGCTGACCCGGAGACCGCGATGGCGAATGCCACCCGTCTGATCAAGAAGTACCCCAATCGCCGGCTGTACGATACGCAGACGAGTGCGTACATCACGCTCGCCGACGTCAAGCAACTGGTGCTCGGAAACGAGAACTTCAAGGTGGTCGATGCCAAGAGCGGCGAAGACCTCACCCGCAGCATCCTGCTGCAGATCATCCTCGAGGAGGAGGCGGGCGGCGCTCCGCTGTTCTCGTCGCCGATGCTCGCGCAGATCATCCGCTTCTACGGCCACGCGATGCAGGGCATGATGGGCGCGTACCTCGAGAAGACGATGCAGGCCTTCGTCGAGATCCAGAACAAGATGCAGGAGCAGTCGAAGAGCTTCTACGACAACAAGGGCATCCCGAACCCGGAGATGTGGGCGCAGTTCATGTCGATGCAGACGCCGATGATCCAGACGATGATGGGCAACTACATCGAGCAGAGCAAGAACCTGTTCGTGCAGATGCAGGAGCAGATGCAGGCGCAGACGCGCAACATGTTCCAGAACTTCCCGTTCCCGATGCCGCCGGGCGGCCCCGGCGGACCGGCCGAGAAGGAGAAGAGCGACAAGAAGTAGCGCCGCTGGCGCGCCCGCTCGGGGGCGCCCGGCCTGCGGCCGGTACAATCCGGTATTCGTCGTCACGCCGCTCGCCGAGCGGCGTTTTACATTGCACCCGCAGATGAACGCAGCACACAGGCCGGTTCGCAGCCGCACGCCCCGGGGCACGCCGAAGGTCGGTTTCGTCTCCCTCGGCTGCCCGAAGGCGACGGTCGATTCGGAGCGCATTCTCACGCGCCTGCGGGCCGAAGGCTACGACATCGTCGGCGACTATGCGGGCTCCGATCTCGTCGTCGTCAACACCTGCGGGTTCATCGACGAGGCGGTGCAGGAGTCGCTCGACGCGATCGGCGAGGCGCTCGCCGAGAACGGCCGCGTCATCGTCACCGGATGCCTGGGTGCGCGCCGCGGCGCCTCGGGCAACGCGCTCGTGTCCGACGTGCATCCGAAGGTGCTCGCCGTCACCGGCCCGCAGGCGACCGACGAGGTGATGGCGTACGTGCACGCGCACCTGCCGAAGCCGCACGACCCCTTCGTCGACCTCGTGCCGCCCGGCGGCATCAAGCTCACGCCGCGCCACTACGCGTACCTGAAGATCTCCGAAGGCTGCAACCACCGCTGCAGCTTCTGCATCATCCCGTCGATGCGCGGCGACCTCGTCAGCCGTCCGATCGGCGAGGTCCTTCGCGAGGCACGCGCGCTGGTCGACGCCGGCGTGCGCGAACTGCTCGTGATCTCGCAGGACACGAGCGCCTACGGCGTCGACGTGCGCTACCGCACCGGCTTCGTCGACGGCCGCCCGGTGCGCACGCGCATGGTGGACCTGGTGCGCGAGCTCGCCCGCCTGGAGGCGCGCGTGCGGCTGCACTACGTCTATCCGTACCCGCACGTCGACGAGGTGCTGCCGCTGATGGCCGAGGGCCGCGTGCTGCCGTACCTCGACGTGCCGTTCCAGCACTCGCATCCGCGCGTGCTGCGCGCGATGAAGCGTCCCGCGTCGGGCGAGGCGAACATCGAGCGCATTCGCGCCTGGCGCGCGGCCTGTCCGGAGCTGACGATCCGCAGCACCTTCATCGTCGGCTTTCCCGGCGAGACCGACGCCGAGTTCGAGCACCTGCTCGCCTTCCTCGAGGAGGCGCGCCTCGACCGGGTCGGCTGCTTCGCGTACTCGCCGGTCGACGGAGCGGCCGCGAACGCGCTGGCGGATCCCGTTCCCGACGAAGTGCGACAGGCGCGTCGCGAGCGCTTCATGCAGGTGCAGGCGCGCATCAGCGCGCAGCGCCTGCAGCAGCGGATCGGCACCGAGACGCAGGTGCTCGTCGACGCCGTCGAGCACGACCCCGCGTCGGGACGATGGCGTTCGGTCGCGCGCTCGGCAGCGGAAGCGCCCGAGGTGGACGGCGTCGTGTACGTGGCGCTGGACGACGAGGCGCACGCCCGGGCGAATCCGCCCGGCAGCGAGCTGCGCGTGCGGATCGTCGACGCGGACGAGCACGATCTGTTCGCGCAGGCAGTGAAGGGCGAAGGGTGAAGAGCGACCCCGACCTGCCCGCGGAAACGGGCCAGGCCGATTCATCGAAGGCGCAATCGGTTCAACGGTCCCTGCTTCGGGCTTTCGCGTTCACCGCGGCTAGTGCGGCGCCCGCCAGCAGCACGACGACGGCGATCCACGACGGTGCGACGAAGGATCCGCTGCGATCGGCCATCCACCCGCCGATCGCCGGTCCGACGATCTGGCCGAGGCTGAACGCGACGGTCATCCGGGCGATCGTCTCGTCGGGACGATCGGGTGCGAGCGAGCGCGCCTGCGCGAGGCCGAGCGCGGTGATCGCCATGAAGGTCCCGCCGAGCAGCGCCGCGCCCACGTAGAGCGCGATCGCGTGCTGGCCGATCGCGACCAGCGCGACGCCGAAGGCCTCGAGCACGAAGGCGGCGACGATCGCGCGGTAGACGCCGACGCGCTGGGCGACGCGCGTCCAGAACCAGTTCGAAGGCGCGCCCGCGATGCCGACGATCATCCAGGTCCAGAACTCGACGGTGCGGGCGTCGGGCAGGGCGCGCGCGATGACGACGATGAAGGTCGCGGTGATCACGTAGCCGAAGCCGAGGCAGCCGTACGACCAGACGAGGCGGTCGAGCTCGCGCCGGTCGGCCGATGCGCTCGCCGCCGAGCGGACCGCGGCCGGGGCGGGCAGCGGCGGCGCGACGAGCTCGCGCCACGGCGCGATCGCCAGCAGCAGCGCGAGTCCGGCGAGCGCGGACCACAGCGGCTGGAAGCCCCAGCCCGCATCGCGCCCGAAGTCGATCAGCATCGTCGACGTCACGATGCCCAGGCCGACGCCGGCGTAGAGCAGCGCGCCCAGCATCGGCCGCCCCTCGCGGGCCGCGCTCGCGAAGACGACGGCGGAGGCGAAGACGAGGACGAAGGCGCTGGCGATGCCGGCGACGAAGCGCACGACGGCCCACGCCAGCGTGCCTGCGTCGATCGCCATCGCGGCGGTCGTCACGACGGTGGCGGCGATACCGGCGCGCAGCCAGAACACGCGTCGCCGCGCGACCGCCGGCCAGGTGGCGAGCAGCGCGCCGACGAGGTATCCCGCGAAGTTCGCCGATGCGACGAAGCCGGCGCCCGACAGCGACAGGCTGGAGCCGTCGAGCATCGGCGGCAGCATCGGCGTGTACGCGAAACGCCCGACTCCCATCGCGAGGGCGAGCGCGAAGAAGCCTGCGATCGCCTCGATCGTTCCGCGCGGCGCCGCCGGCTCCTGCACGGCGCAGGCCGTGCGCGGCGCGCTCATCCGGGCCTCATCGGGGAACCGAGGGTCGTCCGGCCGGCAACTGGTCGTCGAACCAGTTCAGGATCGCATCGAGCCAGCAGTGGTTGATCGCGTGCGTCGTCTCGGAGCGCACGCGCGGCTTGGCGTGGAAGGCGACCGAGACGCCGGCGATCGACATCATCTTCAGGTCGTTGGCGCCGTCGCCGACGACGATCGCCTGCCGCGGCTCGCAGCCGATCGCAGCGCAGGTCCGCTCGAGCGCACGCTGCTTGCCGTCGGCGTTGACGATCTCGCCGAGCACGCGGCCGGTGAGCACGCCGTCGCGCACCTCCAGCGTGTTGGCATAGGCGAAATCGAGTCCGAGGCGGTCGCGCAGCCGCTCGGTGAAGAAGGTGAAACCGCCGGAGACCAGCAGCACGTGCAGCGAAGCGTCCTTCGCCGCGGCGATCAGCGTCTCGGCGCCCGGCGTCACGCGCAGGCGCTCGTCGTAGACGCGCTGCAGCGTCGACTCGGGCAGGCCCGCGAGCAGTTCCGTGCGGCGGCGCAGGCTTTCGTCGTAGTCGGCGATCTCGCCGCGCATCGCCGCTTCGGTGATCGCGGCGACCTCGGCCTTGCGGCCCGCATAGTCGGCGATCTCGTCGATGCACTCGATCGTGATCAGCGTCGAGTCCATGTCGAAGGCGAGCAACCGGTAGTCGGCGAGGCGCGCGTCGGGCGGCACCACCTCGGCGTCGACCTGCAGCGTCTCGGAGAGCTCGGTCGCGCGGTCGCCGTCGATCGGGACGTCGTCCCAGGTGGCCAGCCGCGGCAGGCGCAGCGTCGGCTCGCGGCCGACGGCGTCGCTGCAGGCGGCGACCGCGTCGTCGGCCAGGCGAAGGTGCTGTACGACGAGTCGGCGCGTCATCGGGCGTGGCTTCGTTCGTGCGCCGTGCGCGAATCCTCCGCGCGCGCGGGGCGGTTCGCATGCCCAGCCGACGAGAGCTTCGCAAGCGCGTCGAGGATCGCGCGCACCTGCTGGATGCGCGCGGCGAGGTCGGGCGTGGCGATCGTGAAACGCAGCCGGTCGGGGCCCGCGAGCTTCACGTCGCGCCGCGTCTGGATGAAGCGGATCAGCGCGGCGGCGTCGAGCGGCGGGTCGGGGACGAACTGCAGGACGATCGTGTCGGCGGCGGCGTCGATCTTGGCGATGCCGAGCGGACGCGACGCGATGCGCAGGCGGTGGGTCTCGAACAGCGTGCGCGCCGCTTCGGGCAGCTTGCCGAAGCGGTCGACGAGTTCCTCGCGCAGCGCATCGAGCGCGTCGGCGGTGCTGCAGTTGGCCATGCGCTTGTACAGCGACAGCCGTTCGTGCACGTCGGGCACGTAGTCTCCGGGCAGCAGCGCCGGCGCGCGCAGCACGATCTCGGTGGTCGCCGACAGCGGCGCGGAGAGATCCGGCTCGCGCCCGGCGCGCAGTGCATCGACCGCCTCGGCGAGCATCTCGCTGTACAGCGCGAAGCCGACCTCCTGCATGTCGCCCGACTGCGATTCGCCGAGCACCTCGCCGGCGCCGCGGATCTCGAGGTCGTGCATCGCGAGGTAGAAGCCCGAGCCGAGTTCCTCGAGCGCCTGGATCGCCTCCAGCCGCTTGACGGCGTCGCGCGTCATCGCCTTCTCGTCGGGCACCATCAGGTATGCGTAGGCCTGGTGGTGCGAGCGGCCGACGCGTCCGCGCAGCTGGTGCAGCTGCGCGAGTCCAAATCGATCGGCGCGGTGGATCAGGATCGTGTTGGCGCTCGGCACGTCGATGCCGGTCTCGATGATCGTCGTGCACAGCAGCACGTTGAAGCGCTGCTGCAGGAAGTCGCGCATCACGCGTTCGAGTTCGCGCTCGGGCATCTGGCCGTGCGCGATCGCGATGCGGGCCTCGGGGACCAGCTCGGCGAGCCGGGCGCGCCGGTTCTCGATCGTCTCGACCTCGTTGTGCAGGAAGTACGCCTGCCCGCCGCGCTTGAGCTCGCGCATCAGCGCTTCGCGGATCGTGCCCGCGCTCTCGCGGCGCACGAAGGTCTTGATCGCGAGCCGGCGCTGCGGCGCGGTCGCGATCACCGAGAAGTCGCGGATGCCCTCCAGGCTCATCGCGAGCGTGCGCGGGATCGGCGTCGCCGTCAGCGTGAGCACGTCGACCTCGGCGCGCAGCGCCTTCAGGGTCTCCTTCTGGCGCACGCCGAAGCGGTGCTCCTCGTCGATGATCACCAGTCCGAGGCGATCGAACTTCAGCTCGGGCGACAGCAGCTTGTGCGTGCCGATCGCGATGTCGATCCGGCCGGCGGCGAGGCCTTCGATCGCCGCGGCGGTCTCCTTCTTCGAGCGGAAGCGCGACAGCTGCGCGATGCGCACCGGGAAGTCGGCGAAGCGGTCGCTGAACGTCTGGAAATGCTGCTCGGCGAGCAGCGTCGTCGGCGCGAGCACCGCCACCTGCCGGCCATCGGCGACTGCCACCCAGGCGGCGCGCAAGGCGACCTCGGTCTTGCCGAAGCCGACGTCGCCGCAGACGAGCCGGTCCATCGGCTTGCCCGAGCGCATGTCGCCGACGACCGAGTCGATCGCGGCCTGCTGGTCGGGCGTCTCGTCGAAGGGAAAGCCTTCGGCGAAGACTTCGTAGTCGTTCGCCGCGAAGCGGAAGGCGTGCCCTTCGCGCGCCGCGCGGCGCGCGTACAGGTTCAGCAGCTCGGCGGCCGCGTCGCGCGCCTTCGAGGCCGCGCGCTGGCGCGCCTTCTCCCACTGCCCCGAGCCGAGCTCGTGCAGCGGCGCTTCCTCGGGCGAGGCGCCGCTGTAGCGCGAGATCACGTGCAGCTGCGCGACCGGGACGTAGAGCGTCGCGTTCTTCGCGTAGCGCAGGTGCAGGAACTCGGTGGGCCCCTCGTCGAGCTCCATCGTGACGAGGCCCTCGTAGCGGCCGATGCCGTGCTGCGCGTGCACGACCGGGTCGCCCGCCTTCAGCTCCGAGAGGTCGCGGATGATCGAGTCGACGTCGGTCTGCGTCTCGCGCAGCCCGCGCCTGCGCCGTCGCGGCGTCCCGGCGAAGAGCTCGGTCTCGGTGACGACCGAGAGGCGGGCGTCGGGCAGCTCGAAGCCGTCGAAGACCGGGCCGACCGTGATCGCGCCGTCGAGTTCGCCGTCGACGAAGTCCTGCCAGTGGTCGACGCTCTGCAGCCGCAGTCCGTGTTCGCCGAACATCTGCTCGAGCGTTTCGCGCCGGCCGGGCGACTCGGCGATGACGAGCCTGCGCTTCCCCGCCGCGGCGAGCCACGCGCGGACGCGTTCGAGCGGATCGTTCGCGCGCCGGTCGATCGCGACCTCGGGCGGCGCGAGCGCGAAGCGGCCTCCGCGCGCGGACGCTTCGGCGCCGTCGTCCTGCGCGCCCGGGGCCGCGATCGACCAGCGCCCGAAGTCCTTTGCCTGCGCGAACAGCGTCTCGCTGTCGAGGAACAGCTCCTCGGGCTTCAGCAACGGCCGATTGCGGTCGTGCGACAGGAACCGGTAGCGTTCGGCGGCCTCCTGCGCGAAGCGGCGCGCGGCTCCGTCGACGTCGCCGTGCGAGACGACGATCGCATCCTCGGGCAGGTAGTCGAAGAGGGTGGCCGTGTGCTCGTGAAAGAGCGGCAGCCAGTACTCGATGCCGGGCGGCGCGATGCCGTTGCCGACGTCGCGGTAGATCGTGCTCGCGGAAGGGTCGCCCTCGAAGCGCTCGCGCCAGCGGCCGCGGAACGAGGTGCGTGCCGCCTCGTCGAGCGCGAACTCGCGGCCGGGCAGCAGCCGCACGCGGTCGATCGGATACAGGCTGCGCTGCGTGTCGGGATCGAAGGTGCGGATCGAGTCGATCTCGTCGCCGAACAGGTCGATGCGGTACGGCAGGCTCGAGCCCATCGGAAAGAGGTCGATCAGCCCGCCGCGCACCGCGAATTCGCCGGGCCGGACGACCTGCGTGACGTTCTCGTAGCCGGCGAAGGCGAGCTGTCGGCGCAGCCTCGCTTCGTCGAGTCGCTGGCCCTTGTGGAAGAAGAAGGTGTGCGACGCCAGGAACTGCGCCGGCGCGAGCCGCTGCAGGGCGGTCGTGATCGGCGCGAGCACGACGTCGCAGTCGTGCTGCTGCAGCGCGTACAGCGTGGACAGGCGCTCGGAGACGAGGTCCTGGTGCGGCGAGAACGCGTCGTACGGGAGCGTCTCCCAGTCGGGCAGCAGCAGCACCCGCAGCAGCGGCGCGAACCAGCGCATCTCCTGCGCGAGCCGTACGGCGTCGCCCGGCGCCGCGGTGACGATGGCCAGCGCGCGTCCGTGAACGGTGGGTCGATCGACGTCGGCGTCGTCGGCGCTCGCCTCGCGCAACGCGCTCGCGCTCTCGCGCCGGGCGAGGGCGGCGAGCAGCAATGCATCGCCGGAGCCGTGACAGCGGGGAAGGGCGCGCACCTGCCCCGGGCCGGGCGCCGTGATCGAACCGAGCGCGTCGGCGCGATCGCCGAGCGGCCCGCGGGGCGTTGCTGCAGCGGGGGAGGTCGTCGAGGACTCGGTTCGCAAGCCTAGAATTCTATCTTTTCGCGGCTCACGGCAGGTTCCGTTTCGATGTCCGATCGCTCGACGCAGGCGCCGCGCCACGTGGCACTGATCCCCGCTGCGGGGGCCGGGAGCCGCGTCGGCGCGCCGCTGCCGAAGCAGTACCTGATGCTCGGTGCGCGCACGATGCTCGAATGGAGCGTCGATGCGCTGCTCGCCGCGCCGTGGATCGAGCGCGTGCTCGTCGTCGTCGCCCGCGACGATCGCCGCGCCGCCGCGCTGGTCGCCGGGCGCGCGCGCGTCGACGTGTTGCACGAGGGCGGTTCGACGCGCCGCGACACCGTGCTCGCCGGACTGCAGGCACTCGCGCGCGAGGTCGACGCCCACGACTGGGTGCTCGTGCACGACGCGGCTCGTCCGGCGCTCGACGCGGCGTCGCTCGAGCGGCTGCGCGCCGGGCTCGCCGCATCGCCGGTCGGCGGCCTGCTCGCGCTGCCGATGGGCGATACCGTCAAGCGCGCCGCGCCCGACCGTCCCGTGGCGGTGGGGACGCTCGACCGCGCCCGGCTGTGGGCCGCGCAGACGCCGCAGATGTTCCGCCTCGGGCTGCTGCGCGATGCGCTCGCCGCGCACGCCGACGTCACCGACGAGGCGTCGGCGATCGAGCGCGCCGGGCACGCGCCGCTGCTCGTCGAGGGCGCGCGCTCGAATTTCAAGGTGACCGCCGCCGAGGACGTCGAGCTGATGCGCCTCGTGCTCGCCGCTCGCATCGTCGAGGAGGAGAGGGAAGGATGAACGAAGGGCCTGCTTCCGGGGTCGGCGCCACCGTCGGCTCGCCGGCGCTGCGCATCGGCCAGGGCTGGGACGTGCACGCGCTGGTGCCGGGGCGCGGCCTTCGCATCGGCGGCGTCGACGTCGAGCACCGGCTCGGCGCGCTCGGCCATTCCGACGCCGACGTGCTGCTGCACGCGATCACCGACGCGCTGCTCGGCGCCGCGGCGCTCGGCGACATCGGGTCGCACTTCCCCGACACCGATCCGCGCTGGCGCGGCGCCGACAGCGCACTGCTGCTGCAGGAGGTCGCGCAGCGCGTGCGTGCCGCCGGCTGGCTCGTCGCGAACGTCGATTCGACGGTGATCGCGCAGGCGCCCCGGCTCGCGCCGTACGTGCCGCGCATGGCGGCCAACGTCGCAGCGGCGATCGGCATCGACCGGACGCAGGTCAGCGTCAAGGCCAAGACCGGCGAGCGGCTCGGCTTCGTCGGCCGCGCCGAGGGGATCGCCGCGCAGGCGATCGTGCTGCTGGTCGCCGGCTGAGCAGCGGGTCGCCGCGCCGGGGCGCGCGTCCGGCTCTTGCCCCGCTTCGGCTGCCGTTTCGGGCTAACGCGGCGTCGAGGCGCTCGGCTATGCTTGCCGAGTCGAACGCCGTTCGGCGTCATACGAGGAGGAGTCGATGGGAGACCAAACCAAGTACCTGCTCGACGAGAGCCGGATCCCGAAGCGCTGGTACAACATCCAGGCCGACCTGCCGAAGCCGCTCGCGCCGGTGCTGCATCCGGGCACCTTGCAGCCGATCGGCCCCGACGACCTGGCGCCGCTGTTCCCGATGGAGCTCATCCTGCAGGAGGTGAGCACCGAGCGCGAGATCGACATTCCCGAGCCGGTGCGCGACATCTACCGGCTGTGGCGGCCGAGCCCGCTGGTCCGCGCGCATCGCCTCGAGAAGGCGCTCGGCACGCCGGCGAAGATCTTCTACAAGTACGAAGGCGTCAGCCCCGCCGGCAGCCACAAGCCGAACACCGCGGTCGCGCAGGCGTTCTACAACCGCGAGGCGGGCATCCGGCGGCTGAGCACCGAGACCGGCGCCGGGCAATGGGGCTCGTCGCTCGCCTTCGCCGGCGCGCTCTTCGACATCGACGTCACCGTCTTCCAGGTGCGCGTGTCCTACGACCAGAAGCCGTACCGCCGTGCGCTGATGGAAACCTACGGAGCGCGCTGCGTGGCGTCGCCGTCGAACGAGACCGACTACGGCCGCGCCGTGCTCGAGCAGCGCCCCGATCATCCGGGCAGCCTGGGCATCGCGATCTCCGAGGCGGTCGAGATCGCCGCGAAGAACGAGGACACGAAATACGCGCTCGGCTCGGTGCTGAACCACGTGATGCTGCACCAGACCGTCGTCGGCCAGGAGGCGATCGAGCAGATGCAGATGGCCGACGCCTGGCCCGACGTGCTCATCGGCTGCACCGGCGGCGGCTCGAACTTCGCCGGGCTGGTGTTCCCGTTCATCGGGCAGGCGCTGCGCGGCGGGAAGAAGTCGCGCGTCGTCGCCGTCGAGCCGGCGGCCTGCCCGACGCTCACGCGCGGCAAGCTGGCCTACGACTTCGGCGACACCGGCCACATGACGCCGCTGGTGAAGATGCATACGCTGGGCTCCACCTTCACGCCGCCGGGCTTCCATGCGGGCGGGCTGCGCTATCACGGGATGGGCCCGCTGATCTCGCACCTGCTCGACCTCGACCTGATCGAGGCGGTCGCCTACCAGCAGACCGAGTGCTTCGCGGCCGGCGTGCAGTTCGCGCGCACCGAGGGAATCGTTCCGGCGCCCGAGGCGACGCACGCGGTGAAGGCGGCGATCGACGAGGCGCTTCGCTGCAAGCGGGAAGGGCGCTCGGAGACGATCCTGTTCAACCTCTCCGGCCACGGCCACTTCGACATGGCCGCGTACATGGCCTACAGCGCGGGATCGCTCACCGACCAGACGTACGACGAGAAGGAACTCGCGATGGCGCTGGCGGGCTTGCCGAGCGTGCCTGCGTAGGAGGCGAGGGGTGAAGGGGGAAGGGGATCGATCCGGTCGATCCCCGCACTCCCTTCGCCGGTCCTCTTCCCCGGGCGGCGCGCGGATTCACGTCGTCGCAGGCGGGTCCAGGCGAAAACCCAGTTCGCGCAGTTGCGCGCGGACCGCAGGCTCCTGCAGCAGCGAGCGGAACGCCTCGACGCCGGGGCGCGCACGTCGCGCGGTGGGCACGACGAAGTCGTAGTGCTCCTCCTGCAGCGCGAGGAAACCGAGGCCGTACTGTTTCGCGACCGTGTCGATCGCGATGCCCCAGTCGGCGCGACCCTGCGCGACGGCGGCCGCTACGGCGTTGTGCGATTTCGTCTGGACGCCGTGGCCCGGCGGCTCCCTTCCGGCGAGCAGCCGGTCGACGAGAACGCGCGTTCCGCTGCCGGGATTGCGGTTGACCATCGTGCAGGACGGGTCGGCCAGTGCGCGCGCGACGGCGGTCGCCGCATCGTCGACCGCGAAGCGCGGATCGTCGACGCGGAAGACGACCCCCTGCATGCGCCGGTAGCCGGGGACGAGCTCCAGGCCCTCGTCGAGCAGCGGCCGGTTGTATTCGCCGGTCTTCGCGTCCATCAGGTGGATGCCGGCGATGTCGCACTCGCGGCGTCGCGCGGCAGCCAGGCCGCCCATGCTCCCGACGTGCAGCGCCTTGACCGTGATGCCGCGCGCCTGCAGTTCGCCGAGCAGGTAGTCGAGCCCGACGCAGTGGCTGCCGATGGCGACGAGCCCGGCGGGCTCGACGCCTTCACCGAGCAGCTGCACCGGAACCGTCGTGTCGGCATCGACGATCTCCCGATGCTGCGGGATCGTCACGAAGCCGTCGGCGTAGCTGAAGGCCGTCACCGATCCCGAGCCCTTGCCCATCGGGTAGGCGGCCAGGCCGTCGTCGCGCTCGAACAGGCTGACCAGCAGGTATTCGGTGCGGCCGCGCTCGGAGTTCACGCGCACCGGCAGCCTCGCCTGCACGCCGTGCTCCCGACGCGCGGGAAGGCCGGCGAAGGCGCGCAGCACCGGTGCGACGAACTCGTGGAAGGTGAAGATCGCCGAGGTCGGGAAACCGGGCAGGATGACGACCGGCTTTCCCGAGGTGACGGCGAGGCAGACGGGCTTGCCCGGCTTGAGCGCGACGCCGTGCGCGACGATGCCGGGGTCGCCGAGCCGGCTGACGACGCGGTAGGACAGGTCGCCCGCGCCCTTCGAGGTGCCGCCCGAGAGGATGACCAGGTCGCAGGCCATTGCGCGTTCGAGGACGGCGTGCAGCTGCGCGTCGTCGTCGGCGACGATGCCCAGCTGGACCGGTTCGCCGCCCAGCTCTTCGACGGCGGCGCCGACGATCGCCGCGTTCGAGTCGTAGACGGCGCCGCTGCGCATCGGCGCGCCCGGCGCGACGATCTCGTTGCCGGTCGAGACGATCGCCACCCGCGGTTTGCGAAAGACTTCGACCCGGTCGCGGCCGATCGCCGCGAGGACGCCGATGTCCCGCGAGCTGAGGAGCTGGCCGCGCCGGAGGACCGTCTCTCCCCGGGCGATGTCGGTTCCGGCGAAGCTGATGTTCTGCCCGGCGGCGACGGAATCGGTGCAGGCGATGCGTCCGTCGCCGGTCGCTTCGGTGCGCTCGACCATGATGACCGCATCGGCGCCGCGCGGCACCATGGCGCCGGTCGCGATGATCGACGCCCGGCCGGGCCGCACGATCTCGCGCGGCGCCTTGCCCGGTTCGAGCACCTCGTCGTTCAGCGCGATCGTCCGCGGATCCTCCTCCATGGCGCCGTAGGTGTCCGCCGCCACCACGGCGAAGCCGTCGACGTTCGAGCGGTCGAAGCCCGGGACGTCGACCTCGGACACCACCGTGTCGGACAGCACGCGCCGCAGGGCGGCGCCCAGCGGAACGGTCTCGGTGCCGAGCGGCTCCATGCGCAGGTGGCGTCGAAAGCGCGCCGTCGCCTCGTCGCGCGTGACGACCTCGAGGAACTGCTCCTGGCGTGCCGCGTTGCGCGGCCCGGATGGGATCGGCTTGCGCGCCATCGCTCAGGACGCTCCGTACAGGTGGACCGTCACCTCGGTGCCCGGTCCGTAGCCTTCGCTCTCGGCCGGGACGACGACGAAACCGTCGGCGCGCGTCGTCGACGAGAGGATCGAGGCGCCGCTCAGCGCGAGCGGCTCCGCTCCCGCCTCGGACAGCCGCACCCGGCAATAGTCGACGCGACCCACCGCCGAAGCGATCTTGCGCGCAAGGACCGCCCGCAGCGTCCGGTGCGGCCAGTCGGGCGGGCGGCCGCCGAGCAGCCGGAGCGCCCGCCCCGCGAAGAAGTCGTAGGCGCACAGGCAGGAGACCGGATTCCCGGGCAACAGGAAGACGAGAACGTCGCCGATCCGACCGAAGCCTGCGGGGCTCGACGGACGCATCGCGATGCCGTGCACGGCGAGCTCGCCGAGCTCGGCCAGGAGGTTCGGCGCGTGGTCTTCGGACCCCACGCTGGAGCCGCCCGAGATCAGCACGACGTCCGCGTCGTGGTCGCGCATCGCCTGCCGGATCGCCTCCCGGTCGTCGACCATCCGGCAGACGCGTTCGAGGACCGCGCCGTCGCGCGCCACGAGGCCGCGCAGCATCGCCGAATTGGCGTCGTAGATCTGGTGCAGGCCCTTCGGCACGCCGGGTTCCACGAGTTCGTCGCCGGTGACGATGATCCGCACGCGCGGCCGGCGCACCACGGTTGCGCGGTCGAGGCCGACCGAGGCGAGGAGGCCGACGTCCTGCGCGCGCAGCCGTCGTCCGGCCTCGAAGAGCAGCGAGCCGCGGGCGACGTCTTCCGCGCGCCGGCCCACGTGCTTTCCGGGAGCGAAAGGCGTCGTGATCTCCACCGTGCCGTCACGCTCCGTCGCGAACTCGGCCGGAACCACCGCATCGGCGCCTTCCGGCAACGGAGCGCCGGTCATGATGCGCACGGCGCTGCCGCGTTCGACGATCGACTCGTGGGGCCGCCCGGGAAGCGCGTCGCCGCAGACCGCGAACGACAGCGGGTTGTATTCGCCGGCGCCGGTCGTCTCGGCGCCGCGCAGCGCGTAGCCGTCCATCGCGGCCCGGTCGAACGGGGGTACGTCGATCGGCGCGTAGACCGCGTCGGCCAGCACGCGGTCGTGCAGGTCGGCGAGATGCGCGCTCTCGGGACCCAGGCGCTTCGACTGCGCATCGATCCATTCGAGGGCCGTCCCGACCAGCGTACGGGCGGCGAAACCGCGCATGCGCACGTCGGCGCGCGAACGTTCAGGTGTGCTCATGCGTGGCGGTCGCCGGCAGGTCTCGTGTCGACATCGGTATGGACGATCATATCCGCGATGCGGCCGGCGGTTCGATTCGCGCCTCCACCGGTCCGGCTGCCGTCCCGGAGAATGCTGGATGCCGACCGAAACGACGATCGCCGAGGAACTGGCCTGGACCGAATCGGCGCTGTCCGCGCCGGGCGCCGCGGCACGGTGGCGCGTGTGGCGGTATCGCGCTCCCGAGATCGTGCTCGGGTGCTCGCAGCGCCGGCTGTACGACGCCGTCGCCCGCCGGGCGCCGCCGGGGCTGCCGGTGCACCTGCGGCCGTCCGGCGGCGGCGCGGTGTTCGCGGGTCCCTGGCTGGTCGGCGTCACCGTCGTCGTGCCGGCCGGGCACGCCCTCGTCGACAGCGGGCTCGTCGACAGCTATCGGTGGCTCGGGGAGCTGCACGCGCGGGTGCTGAACGAAGGCGGCATCGCCGCGCGGGCGCTCGAGCCGGCCGTCGCGCGCGCCGGCGGCGTCGCGCCTGCGCCGGCGTGGGCGTGCTACGGCGGGCTCTCGCCGTGGGAGGTCGTCGACGCCGGCGGGCGCAAGCTGACCGGGCTCGCGCAACGGCGCAAGCGCGCCGCCGTCGCCTTCTCGGCGGGCACGCTCGTCTCGCGGCCGCCGTGGGAAGTGCTGTGCAGGGCGCTCGGTGCGGCGCAGGACGCGCCTGCGCTCGACCTCTTCACCGCCGCCTGCGACGAGATCGCGCCCGATGTCGGCGCGAGCGCCTGGGCCGTCCGGCTCGCATCGGCATTGCGGGCGGAACTCGGCGTCGGTTGACCTCTGCATTCGCGTGGGTTCCGCCTATGCAAGCGACTGCATATCATTGATTCGTAAGGAAAAACGCTTCGACGAACGGCTGGAAAGAAAATAAGATCGCTCCTTTCCACAACCGTTTTCGTCGACCGTTCCGGCGACGTGGAGGGAGTCGCCGATGGCGCAGCAGGACGAAGCCAGCCGCACCGATCGCCGGTACGTCACCACGTACTGCTACAACTGCGTCGCCGGCCCCGATCTCCTTCGCGTCGAGATCCGCGACGGCATCGCCACCTCGGTGTCGCCGAATCACGCCGGCATCGGCATGCATCCGGCCGACGGCCGTCCCTGCGTGAAGGCCTACGGCCTGATCCAGAAGACCTACAGCCCCTATCGGGTCCTCACGCCGATGAAGCGCACGAACCCGCGCAAGGGCATCGACGAGGATCCGGGCTTCGTCCCGATCTCGTGGGACGAGGCGCTCGATCTCATCGCGGAGAAACTCAGGCACGTACAGGGACTCGGCCTGGCGGACGAGGACGGCTATCCGCGGCTCGCGGTGAGCCTGGGCCACGGCGGCACGCCGGCGCACTACATGGGCACCTTCCCCGCCTTCCTCGCCGCCTGGGGCACGATCGACTACAGCTTCGGCTCGGGGCAGGGCGTCAAGTGCGTGCACTCGGAGCACCTCTACGGCGAGTACTGGCACCGGGCGTTCACGGTGTCGGCCGACACGCCGCTGGTCAAGCTGAATCTCTCCTTCGGGGCCAACGTCGAGGTCACGGGCGGGCCGTCCGCGGTGATGCGCCAGGCGCACGCGCGCGTGCGCGGCGCACGCCGCATCGTGATCGAGCCGCACCTGTCGGTCACCGGCGCGGTGTCGGCCGAGTGGATCCCGATCAAGCCGAAGACCGACCCGGCCTTCATGTTCGCGCTGATCCACGTGATGCTGCACGAGCGCGCGCGCGAAGACCTCGACCTGCCGTTCCTGCGCGACCGCACCGCATCGCCGTACCTGGTCGGGCCGAACGGCTTCTACCTGCGCGATCCGGACAGCGGCAAGCCGCTCGTCTTCGACTCGGCGAGCGGCGCCGTCGTTGCGCACGACCATCCGGGCGCGGTGCCGGCGCTGTCGGGCGACTTCGTCGTCGGTGCCTGCTTCGAGCAGGGCCCCGACGACGAGCGCTGGGTCCATCGCGAGGCGAACGCGACGACCGCCTTCGACAAGCTCGTCGCGCACGTCGCGCCCTACCGACCGGAGTGGGCCGGGCCGATCTGCGAGGTCGCGCCCGACACGATCCGCCGCGTGGCGCACGAGTTCGTCGATGCGGCCTCGGTCGGCGAGACGATCGAGATCGACGGTCGCACGCTGCCGTACCGGCCGGTGGCCGTCACGCTGGGCAAGACGGTGAACAACGGCTGGGGCGCCTTCGAGTGCTGCTGGGCGCGCACCGTGCTCGCCGTGCTGGTGGGGGCGCTCGAGGTCCCGGGCGGCACGCTCGGCACCACGGTGCGCATCAACCGTCCGCACGAAGACCGCCTGCAGAGCGTGCGTCCGGGCGTCGACGGATTCCTGCACAACGAACTCAACCCCACCGATCCCGTGCACTGGATCGGCAAGCCCGGCCGACGCAACGGACGCAACGCGCATCGCACGCTCGTGCCGCTGGCCGGCAACGGGCCATGGTCGCAGGCGCTGGGACCCACGCACCTGGCCTGGATGTTCACGAAGGATTCGCCGACGAACTGGCCGAAGCCGAACTATCCGGACGTCTGGATCACCTTCCGCACGAATCCGGCGATCTCGTTCTGGGACACGCGCAACCTGGTCGAGACGATCGCCGGCTTTCCGTTCATGGCGTCATTCGCCTACACGGTCGACGAAACCAACTGGATGGCCGACGTGCTGTTGCCCGAGGCCACCGACCTCGAGAGCACGCAGCTGATCCGTCTCGGCCGCTCGAAGTTCGTCGAGCAGTACTGGGCGCACGAGGGCTTCGTGCTGCGCCAGCCCGCGATCGAGCCGCTGGGCGAGGCGCGCGACTTCACCTGGATCAGCGGCGAGCTCGCGCGGCGCGTCGGATTGCTCGAACGCTACAACGAAGCGATCAACCGGGGCGCGGGCGGTGTCGCGCTGCGTGGCGAAGGCTTCGACTTCTCGCTCGATCCGGCGCAGGCGCACGACATCGACACGATCTGGGACGCACAGTGCAAGGCGGCCACCTGGTCGATGTCGGGTGGCGAGGTGGTCCACGACCTCGCCTGGTTCAAGGAGAACGGCTTCTACGCGCGGCCGTACTCGCAACAGGGCTGGTACCTCTATCCGGCGATGGTCGAGCACGGACTGCGCTTCGAGCTGCCGTACCAGGAGCGTCTGATGCGCTCGGGGCTCGAGCTCCAGCGCCGCCTGCACGAGCAGGGCATGCACTGGTGGGACGAGCAGCTCTCCGAGTACCAGTTCCTGCCCGCGTGGGACGACGTGCCCAGGCGCTGGGAGAACGCGATCGTCCACGCGGGACGCGATCCGGCCGAGTTCCCGTTCTGGCTGCTCACGACCAAGAGCATGCAGTTCCACGCCAGCGGCAACGTGTCGATCCCGCAGATGCACGAGGTTGCGCAGAACGTGCGCGGCCACCACGGGATCGTGATCAACCGCCAGACGGCGCGCTCGATGGGAATCACCGACGGCGACGAGCTCGAGGTCGAGTCGCTGGTCAACGTCACGCGCGGCCCGGCGATCCTCGCCGCCGGCATTCGTCCCGATACGCTGCTGATGATCGGCCAGTTCGACCACTGGGCGACGCCGTACGCGAAGGAGCTGCGTGCGCCCAGCCTGAACACCGTGGCGCTGATGAGCCTCGAGCTCACCGACGCGACCGGCTCGGGTTCCGACATCGTTCGGGTGTCCGTGCGGCGCGCCGCTTCGTGCGCGCGATGAGCGTCGACCGCGTTCCCGGGGCGGTCGGCGTCGTGGCGGTGCGTTGCGGCGCCGACGGCACGCGCGTCGAATCCTGCGCGCTGATCGACGAATCGCCGCTCTTCGTCGAGGTCGCGGGCGTCGGTCGCCATGTGCTGATGTGGACCCCCACCGAGTCGGGTGCGGCCGCGGCGGGCTACGTCGCCGACGAAGGATGGCTCGGCGACGGCGAGCCGTCGGACGCGCTCTCGCTGGCGGCCGGATTCGCGTTCAGCGAAGGCCTGTTCGACCGCATCGCCGACGTCGAATCGATCGCGCGCTGCCCGCAGGCGCCCGACGTCGTGCGCATCGAGCTGGCGCCGCCTGCGCGGGCGCGCGCCATAGCGCGGGCCGCGGGCAACCTGCGGACCGTGCGCTCGAGCTGCGGGTCCTGCGGCGGCGAGGAAGTCGAGCATCTGTTGCGCGGCGTCGCGCCGGTGCGCTGCGCGACGACGATGCCGCTGGCGAGCCTGCACGCGCTGGTTTCGACGATGCAGCGCCGCCAGGCGCTGTGGCAGGCGACCGGCGCGGCGCACGCGGCCTTGCTGTTCACGCCCGACGGCGATGTCGTCGCGGTCGCCGAGGATCTCGGGCGCCACAACGCGCTCGACAAGGCGATCGGCCGGTGCCTGCTCGCCGGCCGGGCGCTGGACGGTTGCGGCGTGGTGCTCAGCAGCCGGCTGAGCTTCGAGATGGTGGCGAAGGCGGCGCGTGCGCGGCTGGCGATCGTCGCCGGCGTTTCGGCGGCGAGCGCGCTCGCCGTGCGCACCGCGCATGCCTGCGGCGTCACGCTGTGCGGCTTCGTGCGCGACGGCAGCGCCACCGTCCACACGCACCCGCGGCGCATCCTCGTCGCGGCAGCCGCTCGCGTCGCCGCGCACCGAACGACGCCGGTCGCCTGAGGCGGCCGCGCGGCGCGATCCTCAGTCGAGGTCCGCCGCCAGCGAGTCGCGCACCGCGTCGGGCAGCGGCTCGGCCCGCGCCGAATACCGCTCGTGGTCGATGCCGACGGCGAGCGCCGCGCCGCCCTTGAGCGCGGCGATCATCGCGGCGTCGAGCTCGAAGCGCAGGAAGTGCACCGCCGAGGTCTTCTCTTCGGTCGAGCGTTCGAGGTCCTCGTCGGCGATCGCGAAGACCTTGTCGTGGCCTTCGACGCGCACCCAGACGCGATCCTCGATGCCGACCAGCCGCGCGAGTTCGCGACGACGCTGCTCGACGTCCTCGTACTCGATCAGCATCGTCGCCTTCAGGTTCGTGCCGTCGGGGATCAGCGGGTTGTACGCGTCGAGCTCGTGCTGGATGCCTTCGTCCTCGAAGATGCGCTCGATGCGCAGCATCTCCTGGATCTGGTAGCGCACCGTCTGCTCGTCCTCGAACAGCAGCGTCACGTGCGCGCCGAGCGGGACCTTGCGGTTCTTCTTGTGCTCGAGCACCTTCGTGCGCAGGTCGGCGCGGGCGCGGGCATAGGCCTCGAGCGTGAGCAGCGAATCGCGGGTGACCTTCGCCATGTCGAATTCCTCCGTGTTCCGGTGGCCGGGCGCCGTCAGGGCAGCCCGTATGCGATGCGCAGCAGCGTCAGCGGATGCGCGAGCCGGTCGTCCGGCTTGCGGCCCGTGGCCGCCATTCCCTGCGCGATGTGATGTCCGGCGAGCTGGCAGTCGGAGGAGATCCAGTCGGGCTCGCCGCCGGGGTGTTCGCCCATCTGCCGGAACACCGGCCGACCGATCTTCATCGCGACCTCGTGGAACTCCTTCTTCACGCCCCAGGTGCCGGCATGGCCCGAGCAGCGTTCGACGGTGCGGACCTGGGTGCCGGGGATCGATTCGAGCATCTCGCGCGTCTTCTGGCCGACGTTCTGCACGCGCAGGTGGCAGGCGACGTGGTACGAGACCTTGCCGAGCCCGCGGGCGAAATCCTTCTTCAGGAGTCCGTCCTTCGCGCGCAGCACGAAATACTCGAAGGGGTCGAACATCGCATCGCGCACCGCGCGCACGTCGTCGTCCTCCGGGAAGAGCAGCGGCAGCTCCTGCTTGTACATCAGGGCGCACGAAGGAATCGGCGCGAGGATCGCGTAGCCCTCGCGCGCGAGCTTCGCCAGCGTCGGGACGTTGCGCTCCTTCAGCTTCTCGACCGAGTCGAGGTCGCCGAGTTCCAGCTTCGGCATTCCGCAGCAGGCCTCGCGCTCGGCCAGCTCGTAGGGGATCCCGTTGTGGGCGAGGATCTTCAGCAGGTCGTGGCCGATGCCGGGCTCGTTGTAGTTGACGTAGCAGGTCGCGTAGACGACGACCTTGCCCGGCGTACGCTCGCCGTCGCGCACCGGCAGCGGCGCCGACTCCTGCGCCCGGGCGCGGAAGCGGTGCGCAGCGAAATCGGGCAGCCACGCCTCCCGGTGCACGCCGAGCCCCTTCTCGAGCACCTTGCGCAGCGACGCGCTGCCGTTGGCGCGGTTGACCACCTGCGCGACCACCGGAATCGCGGCGAGCCTGCCGTTGCGGTCGGTGGCCGACAGGGTGGTGTCGCGGAACTTCGTCGGCGTACCGCGACGGAACCCGATCGCCTTGGCGCGCAGCATCACGTGCGGGAAATCGACGTTCCACGGATGTGGCGGAACGTACGGACACTTCGTCATGTAGCAGAGGTCGCACAGGTAGCACTGGTCGATCACTTTCCCGTAGTCGGCGCGGTCGACGCCGTCGATCTCGCCGCTGGCCGATTCGTCGATCAGGTCGAACAGCGTCGGAAAGGCGTTGCACAGGCTCACGCAGCGCCGGCATCCGTGGCAGATGTCGAAGACGCGCTGCATCTCGTCGAGCGCCTTCGTCTCGTCGTAGAACTCCGGGTTCTTCCAGTCGAGCGCGTGACGGGTGGGCGCTTCGAGCGACCCTTCTCGTGCAGTCATCGGGATGTCCTCGCGAAAAGGGGAGCGCAGCGCTCCCCTCGTCGTCCAACCTGTGCCCGGGGCACGAGGCCCCGGTGTCCGTTCAGGCAATCGACTCGAGCGCCCGAGCGAACTTGTTCGCGTGCGAGCGTTCGGCCTTGGCGAGCGTCTCGAACCAGTCGGCGATCTCGTCGAAGCCTTCGTCGCGCGCCGTCTTCGCCATTCCCGGATACATGTCGGTGTATTCGTGCGTCTCTCCGGCCACCGCCGACTTCAGGTTCTTCTCGGAGCTGCCGATCGGCAGGTCGGTGGCCGGGTCGCCGACCTCGGCCAGGTAGTCGAGGTGGCCGTGCGCGTGGCCGGTCTCGCCTTCGGCCGTCGAGCGGAACAGGGCCGCCACCTCCGGCTGGCCTTCGACGTCGGCCTTGTTGGCGAAATACAGATAGCGGCGGTTGGCCTGGCTCTCGCCGGCGAACGCGTCCTTCAGGTTCTGGTGGGTCCGGGTGCCTTTCAGCGCGGCCATTGGAAGTCTCCTGTTCGATGAGTGAACGCGGGTGGCCGATGCCGCCCGCGGCTCGGGGCGCAACGGTGCGCCGTTCGCCACGAATGTAGCAAGGCCAATCTAGCAAAGGGCGATTGAAAAAGCCAATTGATTCACGGCATACGATTGATTGCCGCTGTCTATCGGCAGTCGATGCGCGGCTCAGCGCTCCGCGGGCGCCCGGTAGTCGGGTAGTTCGATCTCCACGCGCAAGCCGCCGCGCGGGTCGTTCGACAGGCGCGCGCGGCCGCCGTAGCGGCGCGCGAGCCGGTCCACGATCGCCAGTCCGAGACCGGAGCCGCCGTGTTCGCCGCGCGCGCGATCGACGCGGGCGAACGGACGCAGCAGCCGCTCGATGTCGTCCTCGGCGATCCCCGGACCCTCGTCGCGCAGCACGAGCCGGATCCCGACGTCGCTCCGTCGCGCCTGCAGTTCGACGCGTGCGCCCCGTTCGCCGTCGCGCCGCCCGTAGTGCAGTGCGTTGTCGACGACGTTGCCGACCGCGCGCTGCAGGTCGGTCGGATCGCCGATCCAGTGCGGCGCGTCGGCGGCGTCGATCGACAGCGCGAGCGCGCCCGATTCGATCTGGGCGCGATGGGCGTTCACGATCGAGGCGAGCAGCGCGGACACGTCGACCAGCTCCGCGCGCGGCGGCTGCGCGATCTGCGCGTAGCCGATGAACTGCCCGACGATGCGGTCGATGCGTTCGATGTCGTCGACCATCGACGCGCGCTGGGCGTCGTCGAGCGGCGCCAGCTCGATCTCGATGCGCAGCCGCGCGAGCGGGTTGCGGATGTCGTGCGAGATGCCGGCAAGCGCCAGCGTGCGGTCGGCGTCGAGTTCGGCGAGATCGGTCGCGAGCCGGTTGAAGCGACGATTCACGGCGGCGATCTCGGTCGGTCCGCTCTCGGCCAGCGGGGCGCTCGCCCGTCCGCGGCTGAGCCGCTCGATCGCGCCGGCGAGGTCCGACAGCGGGCGATTGACGAGCCGCGAGATGACGAGCGCGCCGACCAGCGCGAAGGCGGCCGCGATCAGCGACAGCAGCGCGAGGCTCGGGCCGAACTGTCGTTCGACGCGATCGCGCGGCAGGATCAGCCAGTACTCGTCGCCGTCGATCTCGAAGCTGATCCAGACGGCGTCGACGTCGTTGACGCGTCCCGCGACCTGCGTAGCGCCGCCGAGCAGCGGGCGCAGCCGCGGCTCGAGCGCGCGCAGCCGCGCGCCGGTCGCCGACGGATCGATGCGATCGCCCGGCTCCTTCGGCAGCACGCGCACTTCTTCGTGCTGGGCGAGTTCGTCGAGCAGCTGCAGCCGGCGCTCGGGCTCGGCACTGACCAGCGCCGAGCGCGTCAGGTTGACGACCGAGGCGATCTCCCAGGCGAGGCGCTGCTCGGGCGGTGCGCGCTCGAGCAGTCGCGCCGCGCCGAGCGTCGCGACGAAGCTGGCGACGATCAGCAGCGCGACCAGGCCGAAGGTGCGCCAGAAGAGGCTGATCGGGTGCGGCCGTCCCGGCGTCGTTCCCGCCGCGGCGCTGGCCGCGCGCATCATTCGCCGTCCGGGACGAACACGTAGCCGACCCCCCAGACGGTCTGGATCAGCCGCGGCTGCTGGGGATCGGCCTCGATCAGCTTGCGCAGCCGCGACACCTGCACGTCGAGGCTGCGATCGTAGGCGCCGTATTCGCGGCCGCGCGCGAGCGACATCAGTTTCTCGCGCGTGAGCGGCGTGCGCGCGTGCTGCACGAGCACCTTGAGCACGGCGAACTCGCCGGTGGTCAGCGGCACCGGCTCGCCGTCGCGCGTCAGCTGGCGCGTGGCCAGGTTCAGCCGGAACGGGCCGAAGCGCACCTCGATCGCTTCGGCGCTCGGCGCTCCCGGCAGCTCCGGCGGCGGCTGTCGCCGCAGTACCGCGTGGATGCGCGCCAGCAGCTCTCGCGGATTGAACGGCTTGCCGAGGTAGTCGTCGGCGCCGAGCTCCAGGCCGACGATGCGGTCGACGTCGTCGCCCTTGGCGGTGAGCACGACGATCGGCGTGCGGTCGCCGGCGCCGCGCAGCCGGCGCACGATCGACAGCCCGTCTTCGCCGGGCAGCATCAGGTCGAGCACGATCAGGTCGAAGCTCTCGCGCTGCATCAGCCGGTTCATCGCTGCGGCGTCCTGCGCGACGCTGACCTCGAACTGATTCTCGCTCAGGTAGCGGCGCAACAGCTCGCGCAGTTTCGGATCGTCGTCGACGACGAGCAGCTTGCGGGGCGCGGGAGTCATGGCTGCCGATGATAGCGGCAGCGAGGGCGCACGATGGGCGCATGCAGCGGCGGGGTTTACCGGCTGTTACATCGTTTACCGTCGCGCCTCGTCGCGACGGCAGCTGCGCACCCTAGAATGCGCCCGATGAACGCGCGCACCCGTTTCCGCCTTCGTCGCACTGCCGCGGCCGCGTGCGCGCTCGCGATCGGCGTGCTCTTCGCCGGGCCGGCGGCGGCGCAGCCCTACGGGCGCATGGACCCCGACCAGCGCGAGCGCTTCCGGCGCGAGCTGCGCCAGCACGACGCGCAGCGGGACGAACGCGTGCGCGGCGACGAGGCGCGACGCCGCGCGGCACCGTCGCGCGAACGACTCAGCCCGGCCGAGCGCGAACGCTTGCGCGAGCAGCTGCGCGATGCACGACCGGGCGAGTCACGGCGCGGCGGGTCTCGCCGCGGCGCTTCCCGGGGCAATTGAAGCGTCGCGCGCAGATCCTCGGCACCGAACAGGATGGCAGGCGGCGCGGCTAGAATCGGCGCGTGAACCCGAAGCACGAAGCCGACGCACGCGAGCGGTCGCGACAACCCGAGGACGGATCCGCTGCCGCGCAGGCGAGGCCGGTGCGCGTACTCGCGCTGTCGACCTCCGGCACCTGGTGCTCGGTGGCGCTGTATCGGCACGGACTCGGCGACGACGAGAGCGACTGCGTCTCGGAGCCGCTCGGCGCGCAGCAGTCGATGAACGTGCTGGCGATGATCGACGAGCTGTGTCGAGGCGCGAGCATCGAACTGGCGGCGCTCGACGCGATCGTCTTCGACGCCGGGCCCGGATCGTTCACCGGGCTGCGCGTGGCCTGTTCGGTGGCGCAGGGGCTCGGTTTCGCCCTCGGGATCCCGCTGGTCCCGGTCGACTCGCTGCGTGCGCTCGCCTGGCAGCGCGTGCGCTTCGGCGCGAACGAGGCCACGGTGCTGGCCGCCAACGACGCGCGAATGGACGAGCTCTACGTCGCGCTGTATCGCGTCGGCGCGGTGCCCGACGAGGCGAGCGGCATCGCGAGCGCCGCGCGCCTGCAGACGCTCGAGGCGCCGCGCATCGTTTCGCGCGAACGCTTCGTCGACGAGATCGACGACTGGCTGCGCACGCACCGGCCGCTGGCCGATGCGGGCACGCTGGTTCGTGCCGGCGACGCCTGGGTGCACGCACCGACCGCGCTCGCCTGGGACGCCCGCTTCGGCACCGGCCTGCCTGCCGCTCCGGTGGCCGACGACGCCTACGTGCGTGCCGATGCGCTCGCCGAGCTCGGTTGCGCCGACTGGCACCAGGGGCTCGCGATCGCCGCCGCCGCTGCTGCGCCGCGCTACCTGCGCGACAAGGTCGCGCTCGACCGCGACGAGCAGCGGGCGGCCCGCCGGCGATCCGACGCCGCCACCCGCGAGTGATGCGCGTGCGCCCGATGCGTCGTCGCGATCTGGACGCGGTCGCCGCGATCGAGCGGTCGATCTATCCCTTTCCGTGGAGCCGCGGCAATTTCGCCGACTCGCTGCTCGCCGGCCACGACGCCTGGGTCCTCGAGATCGAGGTCGAGGAGGCGCCGGAGCTGATCGGCTACGCGGTCGTGATGTGGCTGCCCGACGAAGTGCATCTGCTCAACCTCAGCGTCGCCGCAGCGATGCAGGGCAGGGGCTACGGGCGCGAGATGCTGCACTGGCTACTGCGCGATGCGGCGGCGCGCGGCGCGCGCGGCATGCTGCTCGAGGTGCGGCCGTCGAACGCGCCCGCGCTCGCGCTGTACCGCTCGAGCGGCTTCGAATCGATCGGCGTGCGGCGCGGCTATTACCCCGCCGAGAACGGCCGCGAGGACGCGCACGTGCTGTTCCGCAGGATCGAGCCGTGAACGAGTCGCAGCGACGCGCCTTCCGCGCGCTCGGGATCGGCCCGTTGTGGCATCGGCGCACGGGCTCGGCGCAGGCCGCCGCCTCGAGCGACGGCGGAACCCGCAGCTTCTTCCTGCTGCCGGACGAGGCCGGCGATTGGCTCTTCGTCGGCGAAATCGACGACGCCGACGCGGCGGGCGACGCCGGGGCAGGGTCGAGCGACCGGATGCGCCTGCTCGAACGCATGTTCGTCGCGCTGGGCCTGCGTTGCGCCGATGCCGTCCACCTTCCGTCCGACGCGCGGCACGGCTCGCCCGCGGGCGGGCCGCCGGCGGACGACGACGATGCGCTCGCCGAGCGCGTGGCCGCGATCGCGCCGCGCGTCGTCGTCGCCTTCGGCGCCGGTGCGGCACAGGCCCTGCTGCGCACCGACGCGCCGCCGGCCGCGCTGCGCGGACGCGTGCACGAAGCGGTCGCGGGATCGAGCCGCGTTCGGGTGGTCGTCAGCTGGCACCCGTCGCAGTTGCTCGCCGCGCCGCAGGAAAAGGCAGCCGCGTGGGCCGACCTGTGCCTGGCGCGCGAGGTGGCCGGCGCCGGCGGCGCTGCGCGCGAATAGCCGCAGGGCGTCGAAGACGCGGCCAGGCGCACTACGCGGCACGCACCGCCGGTGCTCGCCCCGGCCGGGCGGCGCCTCGCCCGCGCCGCTCAGTGCTTGCTCTGGCCGATCAGCGCGACCGAATCGAAGACCCGCTGGTTGGCGCGGTGGCGGCGGATGACGAGCACCATCGCCAGGGCGACGAAGGCGCCGAACATGACGATCACGAGGTTCACGCCGAGCTCGAGCCGTACGAGCAGCGAGTACAGCCCGAGCATCAGCAGGATGTTCAGGTTCTCGTTGAAGTTCTGCACCGCGATCGAATGCCCGGCGCTCATCAGCACGTGGCCGCGGTGCTGCAGCAGTGCATTCATCGGCACGACGAAGAAGCCGGCCAGCGCGCCGATCAGCACCAGCAGCGGAAAGGCCGCCGCCTGCGTGCCGACGAGCGTCATGCACGGCACCACGATGCCCATGGCGACGCCGACCGGCAGCACGCGCAGCGAGTCGCGCAGCCGGACGACGCGCGCGGCGAGCACCGCGCCGGCCGCGATGCCCAGCGCGACGATGCCCTGCAGGACGGCGGCGCGGCTGAGCGGCATGTCGAGCGCGTAGCGCGCCCAGTCGAGCACGATGAACTGCAGCGTCGCCCCGGCACCCCAGAACAGCGTCGTCACCGACAGCGAGATCTGCCCGAGCTTGTCGCGCCACAGGATCTTGTTGCATTCGACGAAGTCGCGCATCACTCGCCACGGGTTGCGCGACTGCTGCGGGTAGCGTGCACCGGTGTCCGGAATGCGCAGGTTGATGAGCGCGGCCAGCGCGTAGACCAACACGATCGTCAGGATCGCCGCTTCGGCCGGCGTGTCGATCCCCGTATCGATCCACGGTACGTCGATCGCCAGCATCTTCGAGGCGACCGGCGCGCTGATCAGCGCGCCGCCGAGCACGGCGCCGAGGATGATCGACGCCACCGTCGTGCCTTCGATCCACCCGTTCGCCGCGACCAGCTTCTCCGGCGGCAGCAGTTCGGTGAGGATGCCGTACTTCGCCGGCGAATACGCCGCCGCGCCGAAGCCGACGACGGCGTAGGCCAGGAGCGGGTGCACGGTGAAGAACATCAGCAGGCAGCCGACGATCTTCACCAGGTTGGTGACGAACATCACCCGCCCTTTCGGCATCGAATCGGAGAAGGCGCCGACGAAGGGCGCGAGCATCACGTACGACACCGTGAAGAACAGCTTCAGGAGCGGCTTCATCCACTCCGGCGCGTGCATCTCGATGAGCAGCGCGATGGCAGCGATCAGCAGTGCGTTGTCGGCGAGCGACGAGAAGAACTGCGCCGCCATGATCGTGTAGAACCCGCGCTTCATCGCCCAGAATGGTTCGAGATTGGATCGCCGCGCGGTGGCGAAGCGGGCGGCCGACCGGACCCAGCGCGAGGGGCAGGTCGGGAATGCCTTTGCAAAGCGCGGGTCGGGTTATACCACGATCGTCCGCGCGTTATAGTGCCCGCCTGCCTCTCCCGCTGTCGATGCCGCGCCCGATTCTCGCCACCGTCTCGATCGATGCGTTGCGCCACAACCTCGCGGTTGCGCGCGCGCACGCGCCCGGCCGCTTCGTCTGGGCGGTGGTCAAGGCCGACGGCTACGGCCACGGGCTGCAGCGTGCGCTGGCCGGCCTGGGCGACGCCGACGGCCTCGCGCTCGTCGAGTTCGACCGCGCCGCGCGGCTTCGCGAGCTCGGCTGGAGCGGTCCGATCCTGATGCTCGAGGGCGCCTTCGATCCGGCCGACGTCGCGCAGGCGGCCGCGCAGCGGCTGTCGCTCGTCGTGCACGAGGCACGCCAGCTCGACTGGATCGCGCGCCTGCCCGCCGGGGCCGGCGTCGACGTCCACGTCAAGCTGAACAGCGGGATGAATCGTCTCGGTTTCGAGCCTGCGGCGCTGCGCTTCGCCTTCGAGCGCGCGCGGGGCCTGCCCGCCGTTCGCTCGGTCGCGCTGATGACGCATTTTGCCGACGCCGACCGCGACGGCGGCGCCGACGAGGCGCTGCGCGCATTCGAGCGTGCGGCGCAGGGGATCGACGCGCCGCGTTCGCTGGCGAATTCCGCCGCCGTGCTGTCGCTGCCCGCCGCGCACGGCACGGCGATCCGTCCGGGCATCCTGCTCTACGGCGCCTCGCCCTTCGACGACCGCGATGCACGCTCGTTCGGGCTGCGGGCCGCGATGACGCTGGAGTCGACGTTGATCGCGGTGCAGTCGCTCGCACCCGGCGACGCGGTCGGCTACGGATCGACCTTCCGCGCCGAGCGCCCGATGCGCATCGGCATCGCCGCCTGCGGATACGCCGACGGCTATCCCCGCCACGCGCCGACCGGAACGCCGATCGCGGTCGACGGCGTGCGCACGCGCACGGTCGGACGCGTCGCGATGGACATGCTGACGGTCGACCTCTCCCCGATCCCGGGGGCGGGCGTCGGCGCGCGCGTCGAGCTGTGGGGCGAGTCGATCGCGATCGACGAGGTGGCGCGCGCCGCCGGCACGATCGGCTACGAGCTGATGTGCGCACTGGCGCCCCGCGTGCCGGTGCGCACCGAGGGCGCGCGATGATGGCGCGCGTGCGAACGAGGCACGTCTGCAGCGAATGCGGCGGCGCGAGCCCGAAGTGGCAGGGCCAATGTCCGCACTGCGATGCGTGGAACACGCTCGTCGAGACGGTGGAGGAAACGCGCGCGGCGGCGAACCGCTTCCAGCCGCTCGCGCCCGGGCAGGCGATCGTCACGCTCGACGAGGTTCCGGTCGTCTCGATCGCGCGCATCCCGACCGGCATCGACGAATTCGACCGCGTGCTGGGCGGCGGCATCGTCGAGGGATCGGTCGTCCTGATCGGCGGCGATCCGGGAATCGGCAAGTCGACGCTGCTGCTGCAGACGCTGGCCGCGCTGTGCGCGACGCGCGAGGTGCTCTACGTGAGCGGCGAGGAATCGGTGTCGCAGGTCGCGCTGCGCGCGCACCGGATGGGCGCCGAGGCGGCGCGCCTGCCGCTGATGGCCGAGATCGAGCTCGAGCGCATCGTCGCTGCGATCGAGACGCGCAAACCGGCGGTCGTCGTCGTCGACTCGATCCAGACGCTGTACTCGTCGCAGCTCCAGTCGGTGCCGGGGTCGGTCGCGCAGGTGCGCGAATGCGCGGCGCAGCTCACGCGACTGTCGAAGCAGCTCGGCGTGGCGGTCGTCATGATCGGCCACGTGACGAAGGAGGGCACGCTTGCAGGCCCGCGGGTCCTCGAGCACATGGTCGACACCGTGCTGTATTTCGAGGGCGACTCGCATTCGTCGTACCGGCTGGTGCGCGCGTTCAAGAACCGCTTCGGCGCGGTCAACGAACTGGGCGTGTTCGCGATGACCGACCGCGGGCTGCGCGGCGTGTCGAATCCGTCGGCGCTGTTCCTGTCGACGCACGCCACCGGCGTGCCGGGTTCGTGCGTCAACGTCACGCAGGAGGGCACGCGCCCGCTGCTGGTCGAGATCCAGGCGCTCGTCGACAGCGCGCACGTGCCGAACCCGCGGCGGCTGTCGGTGGGCCTCGAACACAACCGGCTCGCGATGCTGCTTGCGGTGCTGCACCGGCACGCCGGCATCGGCTGCTACGACCAGGACGTCTTCGTCAACGCGGTCGGCGGCGTGCGCATCTCGGAGCCGGCCGCCGACCTCGCCGTGCTGCTCGCCATCGTCTCGTCGCTGAAGAACCGCGCACTGCCGCGCGGCGTCGCCGCGTTCGGCGAGGTGGGCCTGGCCGGCGAGATCCGGCCGGCGCCGCGCGGCCAGGAACGGCTGCGCGAAGCGGCCAAGCTCGGCTTCTCGCACGTGCTGCTGCCGCGTGCCAATGCGCCGCGTCGTCCGATCGAGGGCGTCGAGGCGATCGCGCTCGATCGCATCGACCAGGCGCTGGAGGCGGCATGGGCCGCCGGCGCCGGAAGCGCCTAGCCGGCGGGACCGCTGCCGCGCGTCGCCGTCGCCGCCCACCGTGCCGCGCGCAGGCCGCTGCGCACGGCGGTCTCGAGCGTCGCCGGATATTCGTCGTCGACCCAGTCGCCCGCGAGCCACACGCCGGGCAGCGTTTCACGGAAGGCATCGCCGGCGATGCGCGGCCGTCCGGGCGTGCAGCGGATCGTCGCGCGCTTCTCGATCACCGTGCGCAGCGCATGCGGCAGCGGCAGCTCGAGCTGGCGCGCCACCTGCTGCGCGATCGCTTCGCCGATCGACTCGCGCGTGCAGCCCTGGAGGCGCGAGCCGGCGCTGACGACGACGCAGGCGATGCGCTGCGGGCCGATGCATCCGCGGTCGAAGAGCCACTGGCCCCACGCGCGCTCGCCGTCGTCGTGCAGCAGGATCCAGCGCGGCATCGGCAGCGGCAGCGCGCGCGGCCAGGCGAGGTGCACCGTGACGATCGGCTCGTAGGCGAAGCGGGCGAGTGCGCCGGCTCCCGCGTCGAGCCCTTCGAGCAGGCGCGCGGCGCCGGACGGCGGCGTCGCGACGATCACCTGCGGCGCGACGGCGGCGAACGCGCCGGCGTCGACGCGCCAGTGTCCGTTGGCCGCAGCGAGCGAGCGCACGGTGGCACCGAACGATACTTCGGCACCGTGCGCGGACAGCCAGGCGAGCGCCGGTCGCGTGATCGCGTCGTCGAGCGTAGTGCGGGGCAGCACGAAGTCGCTCGCCTCGCAGGCGCTGCCGAGCGTATCGCGCAGCACGGCAGCGAAGGCCGCCGCGCAGGCGGCTTCGGGCGGCGTGTTCATCGCGCCGACGCACAGCGGCGTCCACAGCCTTTCGACGAGCGAGCCCGGCTGTCGGTGCCGGGCGAGCAGCGCGGCGACCGTCTCGCCGGCGTGGGTTCGCCAGCCGCGCGCGCGAAGTGCGGCGACGAGGCGCAGCATCGCCCATCGTTCGCGCACCGACAGGCCTTGCGCGCCCAGCAGCGCGACGAGCAGGTGCCAGGGCGCGCGGCGCGGCCGCACTTCGAGCCGCAGGCCCGCGGTGTCGCGCAGCGCGAGCGGCGCGCGTTCGAAGGCCGCGGCCGCGCCGTCGGCGTGCACGATCGACGCGAGCCGCAGGCACTCCCGATACGCGCCCATCAGCAGGTGCTGGCCGGCGTCCACCGCCACCGCACCGGCGCCGAAATCGAGCCGCGCCTCGCGTGCGCGACCGCCGCCGGAGGGAGCGCTCTCGAGAACGCGCACGCGCAGCCCGGCGAGCGTCGCGTGCACCGCGGCCGACAACCCGGCCCAGCCGGCGCCGACGACGACGAGGTCGGGCGCGCTCAACGCGCCGCCGCGAAGTCCGGCGCCCCGAAGGTCCACGTCCGCCATGCGATCCACATCTTGCGCACCGGCGTCAGCGACGTGCGGTGCGTGAGCACGCGGAAGCCGTCGCGCTCGATCTCGTCGAGCAGCGTGAAATAGATCGCCGCCATCATCAGCCCGGGCCGTTGTGCGCGGCGCTCGTCGCGCTCGAGCAGTGCCAGTGCGCGGGCATAGCTCTCGCGCGCACGCGCCGCCTGGAAGCGCATCAGCTCGACGAAACGTTCGCTCGGCCGGATCGCGAGGATCTCGTGCGCAGTCACGCCGAAGCGCTGCAGGTCCTCGATCGGCAGGTAGATCCGCTTGCGGCGCGCGTCCTCGCCGACGTCGCGGATGATGTTCGTGAGCTGCAGTGCGAGGCCGAGTTCCTCCGCATAGCGCGACGTCGATTCGCGTCGCGCGCCGAAGATGTTCGCCGCCAGCACTCCGACGACGCCGGCGACGCGATGGCAGTACAGCCGCAGCCCCTCGAAATCGAGGTAGCGGTCCTGCTCGAGGTCCATCTGCATGCCGTCGACGATCTCGAGCAGGCGCGCGCGTTCGAGCGCGTAGGCGCCGAGGTGCGGTGCGAGCGCGCGCGTGACCGGATGCTGCGGGCGACCCTCGTACAGGCGATCGATCTCGGCGCGCCACCAGTCGAGCCGCGTGCGTGCGAGCCCGGCGTCGGTCGATTCGTCGACGACGTCGTCGACTTCGCGGCAGAACGCGTAGAGCGCGGTGATCGCGCGCCGGCGGTCGGCGGGAAGGAAGAGGAAGCTGTAGGAGAAGCTCGATCCGCTGCGAGTCGTGCGCTCGCGGCAGTATTCGTCGGGTGTCATCGGGCGGCGGGAAGCGAGGAGAGCGCGAGCCGGGCGAGTGCCGGGGCATCGCGCCAGCCGAGCGTCGGGCGCGCGTGCACCGGATCGTAGCCGCCGATGCGCAGGCGCTCGGCGATGCGAAGGCCGCCGCCGACGATCGCACGCAACTCGAGGCCCAGTCGCCACGGGACGTGGCGCACGAGCGCGCTGCCGCTGCGCAGCAGCGCGCAGGCCTGCTCGGTCTGTTGCGCGAGCAGCGCGGCGAGCCGGGCGTCGACGCGCCCGGCGGCGACCGAACGCGCGACGTCGTCCTCGTCGAGTCCGGCGGCGTGCAGTTCGTCCAGCGGCAGGTACAGCCGGCCGCGCCGCCAGTCGATCGCGAGGTCCTGGACGAAGTTGAGCAGTTGCAGCGCGCTGCAGATCGCGTCCGATCCGCCCCGCGTGCGATCGTTCCAGGCGCCGAAGAGCCGCAGCACCAGTTCGCCGACCGGATTCGCGGATCGCGAGCAGTAGTCGAGCAGGCTCGCGCGGTCGGCGTGGCGCAGGCCGCGGCCCTCGGGTCCGCCGCCGGCCGCCGCCGCGTCCTGCGCGAAGGCCGACAGCAGCGCGTGCAAGGGCTCGTAGGGCAACGCGTGTTCGCTCCAGTGCGGGCGCAGTTGCGCGACGACCGGCGAATCGGGCTGCTCGCCGCGCAGTTCGCTGCCGAGCGCATCGAGTGCGGCGAGACGCTCGGCGGCCCCCGCATCGCCTTCGTCGGCCAGGTCGTCGGCGTGGCGCGCGAAGCGGTACAACGCCGCGATCGCCGGACGCAGGTGCGCAGGGACGAGGATCGACGCGACCGGGAAGTTCTCGTAGTGGTCGCTCGACGTCAACGGACGGGCGAGGGCGGCTGTCATCGCCGCGCATTGTAGGCGTGCGCGGCGAGGCGAAGGCGCGGCGCCCAGCCGCGCTGCCGACGAGCCGGCGGCGGCGCATCGCGGCGACCGGCGCGATCGGCTGCGCACCGCCGGCTCGTGCCCGCACGCGGGCCGGTCGGACGCTTCGTTTAGAATGCCTTGTTTGTTCGCGGCCGTGGCGGAATGGGTAGACGCACCAGGTTTAGGTCCTGGCGCTGCAAGGCGTGAAGGTTCGACTCCTTTCGGCCGCACCACCGCCCCGGGTCCCCTCCGGCCCCCCGGAATCCCTCCGGCCGATTCCCGCGTGTTTCACTCGACGACTCATCAATCCATGGCAACCCAACTCGAATCGACCAGCTCGCTCGAGCGCAAGCTGGACATGGCCGTGCCGGTGGCCGACGTCAACCGTCAGGTCGTCGATCGGCTGCGCAAGCTCTCCCGGAACGTGAAGATGCCCGGATTCCGGCCGGGCAAGGTTCCGATGAAGATGATCGAGCAGTCCTACGGCCCGCAGGTGCACGCCGAAGTGCTCTCCGACGCGGTCTCGAAGGCCTTCTCCGATGCCGTCGCCGAGCACCGGTTGCGCGTGGCGGGGCAGCCGCGCATCGAGTCGCGCGACAGCGGAACCGAGAACGAGATCGGTTTCACCGCCACCTTCGAGGTCTACCCCGAGATCGCGCTCGGCGAACCGGGCACGCTTGCGATCGAACGCTTCGAGTCGCCGGTCGGCGAGGCCGAGATCGACAAGACGATCGACATCCTGCGCAAGCAGCGCGTGCGCTGGCACGAGGTGCAGCGTCCGGCGCAGGACGGCGACCGGCTGACGATCGATTTCGTCGGCAAGCTCGACGACGTCGCATTCGAGGGCGGCAGCGCGCAGGGCTTTCCGTTCGTGCTCGGCGAAGGACGCATGCTCGCCGACTTCGAAACGGGCCTGCGGGGCGCCGGCGTCGGCGAGACGCGCACCTTCCCGGTGGCCTTTCCGGACGACTACGGCTCGACCGATCTCGCCGGCAAGACCGCGCAGTTCGAGGCCACGGTGCGCAAGATCGAAGCGCCCGAGCTGCCGGCGGTCGACGAGGAATTCGCGCGCCAGCTCGGCGTCGCCGACGGCGACATCGCCCGGCTGCGCAACGACATCCGCGCGAACCTCGAGCGCGAGGTGGCGCAACGCGTGCGCACCCGCACCAAGTCGAACGTCATGGACGCGCTGCTCGGGCTGGCGAGCTTCGATCTGCCGAAGGCGCTCGTCGACGCCGAGAAGCAGGCGCTGTCCGAGCGTGCGATGGAAGACCTGAAGGCGCGCGGCGTCGATCCGAAGCAGCTGCCGCCGATTCCCGAGGACACCTTCGCCGAGCAGGCCGAGAAGCGCGTCCGGCTCGGCCTCATCGTGGCCGAGATCGTCCGCCAGCACTCGCTGCAGGCCAAGCCCGACCAGATCCGCCAGCAGATCGAGGAGTTCGCGCAGGCCTACGAGAATCCGGGCGAGGTCATCCGCCACTACTTCGGCGATCGGAACCGGCTCGCCGAGGTCGAGGCGGTCGTCGTCGAGCAGAACGTCGTCGACTGGGCGCTCGCGAAGGCGCAGGTGACCGAGCGCACGCTCGATTTCGACGAGCTGATGGGCGCCCGTTGACACGTTCCGCACGCAGGCGGGCCCGGTGCCCCGCCGACGTGCGCACCCTACGGAGACAGCGATGACTTTCAACAGCCTCGTCGAAGACCTCGTCAATGCCCACCTCGCGCAGCGCCAGGCGCCGCAGGGGCTCGGCATGGTGCCGATCGTCATCGAGCAGAGCGGACGCGGCGAACGCGCCTACGACATCTACTCGCGCATGCTGCGCGAGCACGTGATCTTCCTCGTCGGTCCGGTGATGGACCAGACGGCGAACCTGATCGTCGCGCAGCTGCTGTTCCTCGAGTCGGAGAACCCCGACAAGGACATCTCGTTCTACATCAACTCGCCGGGCGGGTCGGTGTCGGCCGGCCTGGCCATCTACGACACGATGCAGTTCATCAAGCCCGACGTCGGCACGCTGTGCATGGGGATCGCCGCCAGCATGGGCGCGTTCCTGCTCGCCGCCGGCGCCAAGGGCAAGCGCCATGCGCTGCCGAACGCGCGCATCATGATCCACCAGCCTTCGGGCGGCGCGCAGGGGCAGGCCTCCGACATCGAGATCCACGCGAAGGAGATCCTCTACACGCGCGAGCGGCTGAACCGCATCCTCGCCGAGAAGACCGGCCAGCCGATCGAGCGCATCGCCACCGACACCGATCGCGACAACTTCATGTCTGCGGAAGATGCGGTAAGCTACGGACTCATCGACAAGGTGATGTCGAAGCGGGGGGAAGGTGCCTGAGCCGGGCTTCACGGTGCCGGTCGCGATGGCGCCGGGTGCACTGCGCCGGGTCGAGGCCGGGCGCGCTGCGCCGGCAGATGATTCGTCCGCCCGGTCGGAGCGAACATGACGGACAAGAAGGGCTCGAGCGAGAAACTGCTGTACTGCTCCTTCTGCGGCAAGAGCCAGCACGAAGTCCGCAAGCTGATTGCCGGTCCCTCGGTATTCATCTGCGACGAATGCATCGAGCTGTGCAACGACATCGTCCGTGACGAAACGCAGGCCGAGAGCGCCAACGGCAAGCAGAAGGGCGGCCTGCCCACGCCGGCCGAGATCTGCGGCATCCTCGATCAATACGTGATCGGCCAGGAGAGCGCGAAGAAGATCCTCTCCGTCGCCGTCTACAACCACTACAAGCGTCTTCGCCACAAAGGCAAGAAAGACGAGGTCGAGCTCGCCAAGAGCAACATCCTGCTCGTCGGCCCCACCGGCTCGGGCAAGACGCTGCTCGCGCAGACGCTCGCGCGGCTGCTGAACGTTCCCTTCGTCATCGCCGACGCCACCACGCTCACCGAAGCGGGCTACGTCGGCGAAGACGTCGAGAACATCATCCAGAAGCTGCTGCAGAACTGCAATTACGAAGTCGAGAAGGCGCAGAGCGGCATCGTCTACATCGACGAGATCGACAAGATCTCGCGCAAGTCCGACAACCCGTCGATCACGCGCGACGTCTCCGGCGAGGGCGTGCAGCAGGCGCTGCTCAAGCTCATCGAGGGCACGATCGCGTCGGTTCCGCCGCAGGGCGGGCGCAAGCACCCGAACCAGGACTTCGTGCAGATCGACACCACGAACATCCTGTTCATCTGCGGCGGCGCCTTCGACGGGCTCGAGAAGGTGATCCGCAATCGCTCGGAGCGTGCCGGCATCGGCTTCGGCGCCGAGGTGCGCAGCGCGTCGGAGCGTGCGGTCGGCGAGGTGCTGCGCGAGGTGGAGCCGGAAGACCTCGTCAAGTTCGGCCTCATTCCCGAGCTGGTCGGTCGCCTGCCGGTGGTCGCCACGCTCGACGAGCTGAACGACGACGCGCTCGTGCAGATCCTCATCGAGCCGAAGAACGCGCTCGTCAAGCAGTACCAGCGACTGTTCTCGATGGAAGGCGTCGACCTCGAGATCCGCCCCGCTGCGCTGCAGGCCATCGCCCGGCGCGCGCTCAAGCGCAAGACCGGCGCGCGCGGACTGCGCTCGATCCTCGAGCAGACGCTGCTCGACATCATGTTCGACCTGCCCAGCCTGCAGAACGTGCAGAAGGTCGTCGTCGACGAGAATGCGATCGAAGGCGACGGCAAGCCGCTGGTCATCTACGCCGACGCACCGCGGGTCTCGGGGTCGAACTGAGGGGAGCTTCCCCGCTGCCTTTCGCTCCGGGGCGAGAACCGGGGCATTTCGGGTAGCCGGCGTCCGGCAGGGACGCCCTCGTTCGACGCGAATCGCCTGCGTCCGCTGCACGCGACGTTCGCTCGCGTACCCGTGCCGTTCGTCGGCGCTGTCGCGCCTGGGGCCCGCCGGCCGGCCCGGCATCGAGGCAGCGCCGCGTTTGGGCGTATCCTCGGAGCAATCCCCCGGGTCGCGGTCCACTTGAAATCCCCTCGTGCGCCGCAACATCGACGGGGGAGACCACTTGGAGATCCGAATGCCCGAAGCTCAAACACCCAACCTGCAGTCGCTGCCGCTGCTTCCGCTGCGCGACGTGGTGGTGTTTCCGCACATGGTGATTCCGCTGTTCGTCGGGCGCCCGAAATCGATCAAGGCGCTCGAGGCGGCGATGGAGCTCGGCAAGAGCATCATGCTCGTCGCGCAGAAGAACGCGTCGAAGGACGAGCCGGTGGCCGAGGACATCTACGAGATCGGCTGCGTCTCGAACATCCTGCAGATGCTCAAGCTGCCCGACGGCACCGTGAAGGTGCTGATCGAGGGCGCGCGCCGCGCCCGCGTCGTGCAGATCGACGACGGCGAGACGCATTTCAGCTGCGACGTCGAGACGATCGACCTGCCGGCCGGCGAGAGCGCCGAGGCCGAGGCGCTGCGTCGCGCGATCCTCGCGCAGTTCGACCAGTACGTGAAGCTGAACAAGAAGGTTCCGCCCGAGATCCTCGCGTCGCTGAACGGCATCGACGACGCCGGGCGCCTGGCCGACACGATCGCCACGCATCTGCCGATCAAGATCGAGCAGAAGCAGAACATCCTCGAGACGAACGACGTCGCCGAGCGGCTCGAGAAGCTGCTCGCGCAGATCGAGACCGAGCTCGACATCCTGCAGGTCGAGAAGCGCATCCGCGGCCGCGTCAAGCGCCAGATGGAGAAGAGCCAGCGCGAGTACTACCTGAACGAGCAGGTCAAGGCGATCCAGAAGGAGCTCGGCGAGGGCGAGGACGGCGCCGACATGGAGGAGCTCGAGAAGAAGATCAAGGCCGCGCGCATGCCGAAGGAGGCGCTGAAGAAGGCCGAGAGCGAGCTGAAGAAGCTCAAGCTGATGTCGCCGATGTCGGCCGAGGCCACCGTCGTGCGCAACTACATCGACACGCTGATCGGCCTGCCGTGGCGCAAGAAGAGCAAGGTCGACAACGATCTCGCGAAGGCCGAGAAGGTGCTCAACGAGGACCACTGGGGCCTGGAGCGCGTCAAGGACCGCATCATCGAATACCTCGCCGTGCAGCAGCGCGTCGACAAGGTGAAGGCGCCGATCCTGTGCCTGGTGGGGCCCCCCGGCGTGGGCAAGACCTCGCTCGGGCAGTCGATCGCGCGCGCGACGAACCGCAAGTTCGTGCGCATGGCGCTCGGCGGCGTGCGCGACGAAGCCGAGATCCGCGGCCACCGGCGCACGTACATCGGCTCGATGCCGGGCAAGATCCTGCAGAACCTCACGAAGGTCGGCGTGCGCAATCCGCTGTTCCTGCTCGACGAGGTCGACAAGATCGGCATGGACTTCCGCGGCGATCCGTCGTCGGCGCTGCTCGAGGTGCTCGATCCGGAGCAGAACTCCACCTTCACCGATCACTACGTCGAGGTCGAGTACGACCTGTCCGACGTGATGTTCGTCGCCACGGCGAACACGCTGAACATCCCGCCGGCGCTGCTCGACCGGATGGAGGTGATCCGCCTGTCCGGGTACACCGAGGACGAGAAGGTCAGCATCGCGCAGCGCTACCTGCTGCCGAAGCAGATGCGCAACACCGGCCTGAAGGACAGCGAGATCGTCGTCGCCGAACCTGCGCTGCGCGACATCGTGCGCTACTACACGCGCGAGGCGGGCGTGCGCTCGCTCGAGCGCGAGATCAGCAAGATCTGCCGCAAGGTCGTCAAGACGCTGCTGATGAAGAAGCAGGAGAAGCGCATCACCGTCAACTCGAAGAACCTCGACAAGTTCCTCGGCGTGCGGCGCTACAGCTTCGGCATGGCGGAGAAGGACAACCAGGTCGGCCAGGTCACCGGACTGGCGTGGACGGAGGTCGGCGGCGAACTGCTCACCATCGAGGCCGCGCTCGTCCCGGGCAAGGGCAAGACCACCTTCACGGGCAAGCTCGGCGACGTGATGCAGGAGTCGATCAAGGCCGCGATGACGGTCGTGCGCCGTCGCGCGCAGCGCCTGGGCATCCGCGGCGACTTCTACGAGAAGAACGACCTGCACGTCCACGTGCCCGAGGGCGCGACGCCGAAGGACGGCCCGAGCGCGGGCATCGCGATGACGACGGCGCTCGTCTCGGTGCTCACCGGCATCCCCGTGCGGGCATCGGTCGCGATGACCGGCGAGATCACGCTGCGCGGAGAGGTGCTCGCGATCGGCGGACTGAAGGAGAAGCTGCTCGCGGCGCACCGCGGCGGGATCAAGACGGTGATCATCCCCGAAGAGAACGTGAAGGACCTCGCCGAGATTCCCGACAACGTGAAGAACAAGCTCGAGATCGTTCCGGTGAAGTGGATCGACCGCGTGCTCGAGGTCGCCCTCGAGCGCCAGCCGGAGCCGTTGCCCGAGGCCGAAGCATCGTCGCCCGAAGGCGCGGTGCCGGCGGCGCCGGTCGGCGGAACCGACGTCGTCACGCATTGAGCCTGCTCGTCGACGCATCGCGCGCGGATCGCCTCCCGCGCGCGATGCGTTTGTTCGAGCGCGATGTGTTTTTTGATGTGCGTGACATGTGCCTCGTCGATGCCTCGATCGGCTTGACACCCGTCGGGTGGCGGCGATCTAATACGGCTCCCAATTCGACTGCGCCTGTTGAGTGCGCGATGCTTCGCGGCCATTTGCGCACAGCATGTGCGCGTACGGATGTGCCGCCCGACCGAACACGACGACCTAGGGGGACTCCGTGAACAAGACCGAAATGATCGACCACATCGCCCGGCAGGCCGACATCTCGAAAGCTGCTGCCGGTCGCGCGCTCGACGCGATGGTGGGTGCGATCAGGACGACCCTGAAGAAGGGCGGCACGGTCACTCTCGTCGGCTTCGGCACCTTCGCCGTCGGCAAGCGCGTCGCGCGCAGCGGTCGCAATCCCCGCACCGGGGAAACGATCCGCATCCGCGCCGCCAAGGTGCCGAAGTTCCGCCCCGGCAAGGCGCTCAAGGATTCGATCAACTGATTTCTGGTATAGTTGCGTGCTTCGCAGCGCCCGCGGTTTTTCGTAAGATCGGGTGCTTAGCTCAGCCGGTAGAGCGGCGCCCTTACAAGGCGTAGGTCGGGAGTTCGAACCTCTCAGCACCCACCAGATTCTGCCAGCCGGGAAATCTCGCCAGCCGGCGAAGGCGCTGCATCGAACGGCACGGAGTGGTAGTTCAGTTGGTTAGAATACCGGCCTGTCACGCCGGGGGTCGCGGGTTCGAGTCCCGTCCACTCCGCCAACTCGAGGAAGCGAGCCGCAGCTCCTTCCCACGGACCAGGGCGAACGCGAGTTCGCCCTTTTTTTTCGGACCGTAACGCATGTTCGAGTGGATCCGCAGGCACCAGCGGCTGATGCAGCTGCTGCTGCTCTTGCTCATCTTCCCCGCATTCGCCTTCTTCGGCATCCAGGGCTACGACCAGTTCTTCTCCGACGACGGAGCACTCGCCCGGGTCGGCGACGCGAAGATCACGCGCCAGGAGTTCGAAGCCGCGCAGCGCGCGCAGAGCGAGCAGCTGCGCCAGGTGCTGGGCGAGCGTTTCGACTCGTCGCTGGTCGACACGCCCGAGGCGCGCCAGCGCATCCTCGATTCGCTGATCGCGCAGCGCGCGCTGCTCATCGATGCGGTCGAGCACCGCGTGGTCGTTCCCGATGCGCGCCTTCGATCGACGATCCGCGCCACCGGGATCGGCGGCACCGAGGGCGAGTTCGACTTCGAGCGCTATCGCAACGTGCTGCGCGCGCGCGGACAGTCGGAAGCGGGTTTCGAGGCGGAGATCCGCCGCGAGATCGCGCTGCAGACGATGCCCGAGGCGGTCGCGCAGACGGTGACGGTGCCCGCGTCGGTCGTCGATCGCGTGCTCGCCTTCGCCGAGCAGACGCGCGAGGTCCGGCAGATGCTCTTCTCGCCGTCGGATTTCGTCCAGGGCATCGAGCCCACCGACGAGCAGCTCGCCGCCTGGTACGAGCGCAATGCCGCCGCCTTCGAGGAGCCGGAGCACGCGACCGTCCAGTACGTCGTGCTCACCGAGGACGCCGTGCTGCGCGCCATCGAAGTCTCCGTCGAGGACGCGCGCGCCTATTTCGACCAGAACAAGGCGCGCTTCACGACCGAAGAGCAGCGCCGCGCGAGCCACATCCTGGTCCGCGTCGATCCCGACGCGAGCGCCGAGCAGCGCCAGGCGGCGCGCGCGAAGGCGGAATCGATCGCGAAGCAGCTGAAGGACGGGGCCGACTTCGCCGCGCTCGCGGCGAGCGAGTCGCAGGATCCGGGTTCGGCGGACTCGGGCGGCGACCTCGGCTTCTTCACGCGCGACATGATGGTCCAGCCCTTCGCCGAGGCCGCCTTCTCGCTCGAGCCGGGCAAGACCAGCGACGTCGTCGAGACCGAGTTCGGCTTCCACGTCATCCGGGTCACCGATCTCCGGCCGGCGACGCAGAAGAGCTTCGAGTCGGTGCGTTCCGAGATCGAGAGCGAGATCCGCACGCAGCTCGGCAGCACGCGCTTCGCCGAGGCGGCGGACACCTTCAGCAACCTCGTCTACGAGCAGCCCGATTCGCTCGAGCCGGCGGCGCAGCGTTTCGGACTGACCATCGAGACCGCCGAAGTCGGGCGCAACGGCGCGCCCGAGCTGCCGCGCGAGCACCCGTTGAACGATCGGCGCCTGCTCGAGTCGCTGTTCGGCAGCCAGTCGATCGAGACCCGGAACAACACCGAGGCGGTCGACGTCGGCCGCAGCCGGCTGGTGTCGGCGCGCGTCGTCGAGCACCATCCGCAGCGCCGTCGCCCCTTCGACGAGGTGAAGGACGAGGTGCGCCGGCGTCTCGTCGCCGAAGAGGCGCACGCACGTGCGGTGCAGGCCGGTGAAGCGCGGCTCGCCGAGTTGCGCAAGGGCGGCGACGCGAAGGCCGACGGCTTCGGGTCGGCGCGCATAGTCCGCCGCAGCAGCGCCGGCGACGACTTCCCGATGGCCGCGATCGATCCGGTGTTCCGCGCACCGGCCGACCCGCTGCCCTCGTACGCCGGCGTCGATCTCGGCGAGGACGGCTACGCCGTCTACCAGATCGTCGGCGTCACGGCGCCCGACGAAGCGCTGGTCGCCCAGCGGCGCGAGGCGTATCGCCAGCAGCTCGCGCAGGCGTATTCGCAGCAACTGCTCGGCGACTACGTCGCCTCGGTCATCGCCGACGCGAAGGTGACGCGCAACGTCGAGCGACTCGGCGCGAACGACGACCGCTGAAGGCTGCGCAGCGCGGTGAGCGACCGGCGCGGCGGTGGCGCCGCACCCTAGCCGACGTCGACCCGCGCCGCGCCGGCGACGGCCAGTGCCGCGGCTGCACGGTCGATCGCATCGGGACGGTCGTCGAGCTCGAGCAACCCACCGGAGTCGAGTTGCGCGTAGTTGTGGCGCATCGACCGCTCGTAGGCGGGGTCGTAGTGCGCTTCGAGCATCGCCTCGACGAACTCCTGCCAGCGCTGCGTGCGGGCGAGCGACTTCCACGCTTCGACGCGAGCGCGTCCGTGCAGCGGGATCAGCCGGTCGAGGCGCTCGAACAGGCTTGCCGGGTCGTCGACGAAGTGCCGGTACTGTTCGAGCAGCAGCCGGGCGCGGACGTCGATCGACGCCTGCAGCTGCGTGCACGGTGCCGCGCGCATCGCCTCGATCAGCGCATCGGGGAGGTGGCAACGACCGACCCGGCGACTCTCCGATTCGACGAAGACGGTGCGCGCGGGGTCGAAGCCGCGCAGGACGTTCCAGACCGCGGTTTCGAAGGCCTTCTGCGACGGCTGCGTCTCGTCGGGCAGCAGCCCCAGCACCGATCCGCGGTGTCGGGCGAGCGCTTCGAGGTCGAGCACCTGCTCGCCGCGCTGCGCGAGTCGCTCCAGGGCGAGGCTCTTGCCGCTGCCGGTGCGGCCGGCGACGACGTGCCAGCGCAGGTGCCGCGGCAGGCGTTCGAGTTCGTCGATGACGTGTCGGCGGAATGCCCGGTATCCGCCGTCGAGGACGCTCGTGCGCCAGCCGACGGCGGCGAGCACCGAGGCCAGCGCGTCGGAGCGATTTCCGCCGCGCCAGCAGTAGACCAGCGGACGCCAGTCAGGCGGACGGTCGGCGAAGTCGCGCTCGACGATCGTGGCGATGTTGCGGGAGACGAGCGCCGCGCCGATGCGCCGCGCGATGAACGCCGACTGCTGCCGGTAGACGGTGCCGACCAGCGCGCGCTGGGTATCGTCGAGCACCGGCGCACTGATCGCTTCGGGGAGGTGATCCTCGGCGAACTCCGAGGGGCTGCGCGCATCGACGATCGCATCGAAACGCGCCGCCGGCGCGAAGGCCTCGTCGACCGCAATGCGTCGCGGCGCCTTCATCGGCGCTCTCCCGTCGCGGCGCTTTCGCTCGCCGCGTGGCAATTCGCACGGGGAAGGATTGCGCAAAAGGCCGTAGAATCCATGGAATCATGAAAGTATTCGATCTCGTCTGCGAGCACGCGCATCCCTTCGAAGGCTGGTTCGCATCGGCCGAGGCCTTCGACGAACAGCTCGCCGGGGCTCTCGTTCGCTGTCCGGTCTGCGACAGCGCACAGGTGCGCCGCACGCCGAGCGCGCCGCGGCTGAACCTGTCGTCGTCGCCGGCCGAGAAGCACCCCGATCCCGCGGCGAACGCGCCGGCCGCAGGCGCGCAGACGACCGCGATGCCCACCGTCGAGCAGCTGCGCGCGCTGTGGCTCGAGGCGGCACGGCACCTCGTGCGCAACACGGAGGACGTCGGCGTGCGTTTCGCCGAGGAGGCGCGGCGCATCCATTACCGCGAAGCGCCCGAGCGCGGCATCCGCGGCGTCACCACCCCCGCCGAGCGCGCCGAGCTCGAGGACGAAGGCATCGAGGTCTTCAGTTTCCCGATCCCGGCAGCCGCCGAGGAACCGCTGCAATAGGGCTCCGACCGCGCGTGCAGGATCGGCACTGCGTCGCCTCGCACGCCCGCTTCAGCGGCGGACGTACTGGGTGGCGCCGAACAGCACCTCGCGCGCCTTGTCGTCCATGGCCGGCTTGCGCCGATCGGCGAGCACGGTGACCGCGCGCCGCACGGCGGCGCGCTCGCCGATGCGCTCGAACCACCGCTCCACGTTCGGATGATCGCGTAGCTCGACGCCCTGGTTCGCGTGCGAACGGATCCACGGCCACGTGGCGATGTCGGCGATCGAGTATTCGCCCGCGGCGAGCCAGCCGCCCGTTGCGCCCAGCCGCCGATCGAGCACGCCGTACAGGCGCTTCGCCTCGTTCGTGTAGCGCTCGATGCCGTAGGCGATCTTCTGCGGCGCGTAGTTGCGGAAGTGGTGCGCCTGCCCGAGCATGGGCCCGATGCCGCCCATCTGGAACATCAGCCACTGCAGCACCTCGTACTTCGCGCGCGTGTCGCTCGGCAGGAACTTGCCGGTCTTCGCGGCCAGGTAGACGAGGATCGCGCCGGACTCGAACAGCGAGATCGGCTCGCCGTCCGGGCCGTCGCTGTCGACGATCGCCGGGATCTTGTTGTTCGGACTGATCGCGAGGAACTCGGGCGCGAACTGGTCGCCGGCGCCGATGTCGACGGGGTGCACGGCATACGGCAGGCCGCATTCCTCGAGAAGGATGTGGACCTTGTGGCCGTTCGGCGTGGGCCAGGTGTAGACGTCGATCATGGTTGTCGATTCACCCCTTCACGCGCTGCGCGATCCGCCACCCGAGCTCGGCGAGCGGCCGCGCGCGGCGGCCGGCGTCGACCGCGTTCGCGTTCGATGCCGTGCCGTCGACCGCGCGCTTCATGATGCCCTGCAGGATCGCGGCCAGTCGAAAGAGGTTGTACGCGAGATAGAAATCCCAGTGCTCGAGCACCCGCCCGGGGTCGCGATTCGTGCGTTCGCAATAGCGCTCGACGTATGCGCGCTCGCCCGGGATGCCGAGCGATTCGTGGTCGAGGCCGGCGATCCCGCGGAACTGCCCCGGCTCGATGTGCCAGGCCATGCAGTGGTAGGAGAAGTCGGCGAGCGGGTGGCCGAGCGTCGACAGCTCCCAGTCGAGGATCGCGCGGATGCGGGGCTCGTGGGCATCGAAGACGAGGTTGTCGAGCCGGAAGTCGCCGTGCACGATCGCCGTCTCGTCGCCCGGCGGAACGCGCTGCGGCAACCACTCGATCAGCCGGTTCATCGCCTCGATGGGCTCGGTCTCCGACGCCTGGTACTGGCTGCTCCAGCGCGCGATCTGGCGCGCGAAGTAGTTGCCGGGCCGGCCGAAGCCGGCGAGCCCGATCGCTTCCGGGTCGATCGAGTGCAGCGCGGCGATCACGCGATTCATCTCGTCGTAGATCGCCGCGCGCTCTTCGCGCGAGGCCTGCGGCAGCGACTGGTCCCACAGCACGCGTCCTGCGACGTGTTCCATCACGTAGAACGCCCGGCCGATCACCGATTCGTTCTCGCACAGCGCGTGCACGCGCGGCACCGGCAATCCGGTCGGCGCGAGCGCGTCCAGCACGCGGAACTCGCGCTCGATGGCATGCGCCGACGGCAGCAGCCGCGCCGAAGGACCGGGTTTCGAGCGCATCACGTAGCGTGCGCCCGGCGTCGTGAGCAGGTAGGTCGGATTCGACTGCCCGCCGCTGAAGAGCTCGACCTCCAGCGGTCCGGCGAAGCCCTCGACCTTCGCGGCGAGCCATCGCGACAGCGATTCGACGTCGACGCGCAGCCGCTCGGGGATCTTCGTCGTGCTGGTGGTCCCGCTTCCGGGAGTGGCGCTCATCGCTGGCTCCTGCCTCGCATCATCGCGGCTCGCCGTTCGAGAAACGCGGCTTGCGCTTCTCGAGGAACGCCGCGATTCCCTCGGCTGCGTCGTCGTGGAAGAGCGCGGCGACGAAGGCGTCGCGTTCGCTCTGCTGTCGTTGCACCAGCGCCGTTCGCTCGTCGGCGGCGAGCAGGCGCTTGATGCCGGCCAGCGCGAAGGCGGGTCCGCGGGCGAGCCGATCGGCTCGCGCGACGGCGGCCTCGAGCGCGCGGCCGGGCTCGACCAGCTCGTTGACCAGGCCGGCCTCGTGCAGGCGCGCAGCCGGGATCGTCTCCCCGCCGGCGAGCCATTCGTAGGCGAGCGGGTAGGGTACGCGGCTCCCGAGGAACCAGCTCGATCCGCCGTCCGGGCTCAGGCCGATGCGCACGTACGACATCGCGAAGCGCGCGTCCTTCGCGGCGACGACGAGGTCGCAGGCCAGCACGAGCGAGAAACCCGCACCGGCTGCCGCGCCCTCGACCGCCGCGATCACCGGCTTCGCGCAGTCGCGGATCGCCAGCACCCAGCGGTGCAGCAGGTCGATCGACGCCGCCTGCTCGGCCGGATCCTTCGAGCGGTTCTCGCGCAGGCGGTTCAGGTTGCCGCCGGCGCAGAAGTGCTCTCCGTCGCCGGCCAGCACGACGGCGCGCACCTGCGCGTCGGCGCTCGCGCGTTCGAAGGCGTCGATGCCGGCCGAGTAGACGTCGGGGTGCAGCGCGTTGCGCGCGCCCGGGTTGGAGATGCGCAGCACCTGCACGGCACCGCGGCGCTCGTCGAGCAGCCGGGCCGCCACGCTTCAGTCCTCGTGCAGCAGCGACAGTCCGAGGCGCGCGCGCCGGCGCAGCCAGCCGCCGATGCGATAGCGCGGATCGCCGGTGAGCGCCTGCAGGTTGCCGAGGATCTCGCAGACGGTGGCCGCACCGATCGCGTCGCCCATCGCCAGGGGCCCGAGCGGATAGCCGAGCCCGGCGCGCACGGCGGCGTCGATGTCGGACGGCGACGCGATGCGCTGTTGCGCGATCTCGCTGCCGATCGAGACGATCATCGCGACGACGCGCTGGGCGACGAAACCGGGGCTGTCGCGCAGCATCGTCACCGGCACGCCGTCGGACGAGAAGATCGCCTGCGCGGCATCGCGATACTCCGGTCGCGTCGCGGGCGTCGTCATCAGCACGCGGCGGCGGCACCGGCCGGGCTCGATCGGGAACAGCGTATCGATCGCGACCACGCGCTCGGCGGGCAGGTCGCTTCCGCCGGCGTGCGCAGCGGCGGTGGCGTCGAGGCCGAGCGGGGCGACGAGCACGAGTTCCTGCGCCCCGGGTGCGGCGCCTTCGCGCACGACCGCACCGAGCGCACGCGCCGCGGCCGCGACGCGCTCCGCGCGCGGGCCCGGGGCGATCCATACCGGGGGACGGACCTCGACCGAAGGCGCGGGCGCTTCCGGCCGCGCTTGCGCCGTGCTCCCCGAATAGCGATAGAAGCCCTCGCCGCTCTTGCGGCCGAGCAGTCCGGCGGCCAGCCGCTGCGCGCCGATCACCGACGGCCGGAAGCGCGGCTCGTCGTAGAACTGGCGATAGATCGATTCCATCACCGGCTGCGAGACGTCGAGCCCGGTGAGGTCGAGCAGCTCGAAGGGGCCGAGCCGGAACCCGTTGCCGTCGAAGGAGACCTGCTCGCGCAGCACGCGGTCGATTGCTTCCACGTCGGCGACGCCTTCGCCGAGCGCCGCGAGCGCTTCGGTTCCGTAGGCGCGCCCGGCGTGGTTGACGATGAAGCCGGGCGTGTCGCGCGTGACGACGGGGCGATGACCGCTCGCGCGCACCAGGGCGACGAGGCGCTCGACCACCGATTCGTCGGTGCGCATCGCGCGCACGACCTCGACGACCTTCATCAGCGGAACCGGGTTGAAGAAATGCAGCCCGGCGACGCGTTGCGGCAGGCGGCAGCGCGCCGCGATCGTCGTCACCGACAGCGACGACGTGTTGGTGGCGAGGACCGCGTCGTCGCCGACGATCGGCTCGAGCGCCTGGAACAGCTCGCGCTTGGCGTCGAGCTGCTCGACGATCGCTTCGACGACGAGATCGCAGCCGGCGAGCGCGTCGAGCGAATCGGCGGTGCCCAGCGCGGCGCGCGCGCGTTGCGCGGCCTCGGGCGCGAGCCGGCCCTTGTCGACGAGCTTGGCGAAGGTGTCTTCGAGCGCCGAGAGCGCGGAGGCGACGGCGGCGGGGTTCGCGTCGTACAGGCGCACGCGGATGCCGGCCTGCGCGAACAGCTGCGCGATGCCGCGGCCCATCGCGCCGCTACCGACGACGCCGACGAGCTGGAAGGGGACGGGGTTCGAGGGCGTGTTCATCGGGCGATTCTACCCGCAGCCGCTCGGGCTTCGGGCTGCCGTGGGCGGCCGCCGCGTCGCCGCGCCCGGCTGCTTCATTCGCCTCCCGTCTCGCGCTCGAAGGCCTCGCGTTCGTCGTCCCGCGCGGTGCTGCGCTCGATCCAGCGCTCCTCGAGCGATTCGCGTTCGCGCTGCAGCGCCGCCCGTTCGCGGGCCAGCGCACCCGCGCCTTCGGCGTCGCGATAGGCATCGGGTTCGGCGAGCCGCGATTCGATCGGCTCGATCCGTGCGGAGATCTCGTCGAGCCGACGTTCGATCGCCGCGATCTCCTCGTCGAAGGGGCGGATGCGCTCGGCGAGCTGCGCGCGGCGCCGCGCCGCGGCGCGGCGGTCCTCGCGTCTCGATGCGGATGCCGGCGCGGGCGCCGCGGCCACGCCCGACGCCGCGTCGCGCGGCGCGGCCGCTCCGGCCGGCCGCTGCAGCAGCCAGTTGGCGTAGTCGTCGAGATCGCCCTCGAAGGGCTCGACGCGGCCGTCGGCGACGAGCAGGAAGGAATCGACCGTCGAGCGCAGCAGGTAGCGGTCGTGCGAGACGAGCAGCAGCGCGCCGTCGAATTCGGCGAGGGCATCGGCCAGGGCGTCGCGCGCCTGTGCATCGAGGTGGTTCGTCGGCTCGTCGAGCACGAGCAGCTGCGGGCGCGCGTGCAGCGTCAGCGCGAGCAGCAGGCGTGCCTTCTCGCCGCCCGACATCGGGCCGATCGGCCGCACCGCGTCCTCGCCCGAGAAGCCGAAGCGGCCGAGGTAGTCGCGCAGCGCCTGCTCGCGCTCCAGCGGAGCGCTTCGCTGCAGCAGCTGCAGCGGCGAGTCGTCGGCGTGCAGTGCGTCGATGCCCTGCTGCGCGAAGTAGCCGATGCGCACCGTGCGCGCGAGCAGCACCTCTCCGGCGAGCGGTGCGAGCTCTCCCACCAGCGTTCGCACGAGCGTGCTCTTGCCGGCGCCGTTGCGCCCGAGCACGCCGATGCGCGCGGCACGGCGGATCGTCGTCTCGACGCCGCGCAGGACGGCCTCGCTGCCGTATCCGGCGTCGAGCGCCTCCGTGCGCAGCATCGGGTCGGGCGTTTCGCCGACTTCGTGCAGCGGGAAGTCGATGCCGCGCAGTTCGCGCACCGGGGCGACCTCGGCCATGCGCTCGAGCGCCTTGATCCGGCTCTGCACCTGCCGCGCCTTGGTCGCCTTGGCACGGAAGCGCTCGATGAACGCGTTCAGCCGGTCGACGCGCTGCTGCTGCGATGCGCGTTCGCGTTCGGCCTGCATGCGTCGTTGCGCGCGCAGCCGCTCGAAGGCACTGTAGCCGCCGGCATAGCGCACGAGCCTGGCGTCGTCGAGATGCAGCGTCGCGGTCGCAACCCGATCGAGGAAGTCGCGGTCGTGCGAGACCAGCACCATCGTGCCGGGATAGCGCAGCAGCCAGCGTTCGAGCCAGAGGATCGCGTCGAGGTCGAGGTGGTTCGTCGGCTCGTCGAGCAGCAGCAGCTCGCTCGGGGCGAACAGTGCGCGCGCGAGATTCAGCCGCATCCGCCATCCGCCCGACAGCGCATCGACCGGCGTCGCCGCCTGCGCCGCGTCGAAGCCCAGTCCGGCGAGCAGCGTGCGTGCGCGCGCCTCGGCGCTTGCGCCGCCGGCATCGAGCCATCGCTCGTGCGCGAGCGCGATGGCGATGCCGTCCGCACCGCTTTCGGCCGCGGCGAGCGCCGCCGTCGCGCCGGCGAGCGCTTCGTCGCTGTCGACCAGGAAGCGCCACGCCGGCAGCGGGCTCGACGGCAGCGACTGTTCCAGGCGGATCGTCGCCCGCCACGGCTGCTCGATGTCGCCTTCGTCGGGCAGCGACTCGCCGGCGAGCGCGGCGAGCAAGGTCGTCTTGCCCGTTCCGTTGCGTCCGATCAGCGCGATGCGTTCGCCGGGCGCGACCGAGGCGCTCGCGCGATCGAGCAGCACGCGCCCGCCGCGCGACAGCGTGACGCCGTCGAGCCGGATCATGCCTGCGACGGCAGGCGCGTCGCCTCGACCAGGACGAGCAGCCGGTCGCCGGCGGCAACGGGCAGGTAGTGGAATTCCAGCGTCGGGAACGCAGCCTCGAAGTGCCCGGCCTCGTGTCCGATCTCGAGCAGGAGCAGGCCGTCGCTCTCGAGGTGCGCGCGCGCCCGGGCGACGATGCGTCGCACGAGATCCATGCCGTCGCGGCCGCCGGCGAGCGCATCCCGCGGCTCGGCGCGGAACTCGGCCGGCAGTGCCTGCATCGACGCCTCGTTCACGTAGGGCGGATTGCAGACGATGAGATCGAAGCGGCGAGCGCCGAGCGATTCGAAGAGGTCCGATCGCAGCCATTCGATCCGCTCGTCCAGCCCGTGCAGCGAAGCGTTCTTCGCGGCGAGCGCGAGCGCGTCGGCGCAGAGGTCGGCGCCGACGACGTGGGCGTCGGGAAACAGGTGCGCGGCGAAGATCGCGAGACTGCCGCCGCCGGTGCACAGGTCGAGCACGCGGCCCGGCGCGGGCGCGGCGGACGGCCGGTGCAGGGCGAGCCACTGCGGCAGCGCTTCCTCGAGCGCCTCGGCGATCGGAGAGCGCGGCACCAGCGCCCGCCGGTCGCAGGCGAAGCGCAGCCCGCGCAGCCAGGCCTCGCCGGTCAGGTAGGGCGCCGGCGATCGGGTCGCGATGCGACGCTCGACGAGCGCGGCCGCCGCTTCGCGTTCGGCCAGTGTGAGTCGCGCGTCGAGATACGGGTCCAGTCGGTCGGGCGGCAGGTGAAGCGCGAACAGCAGCAGCGAGACGGCCTCGTCCCAGGCGTTGTCGGTCCCGTGCCCATAGGCGAGCCCGGACGCTTCGAAGCGCGAGACGGCCCAGCGCAGCAGGTCGCGCATCGTCCGGAGCTCGCGGGCGGCGGCCCGCGCGTCGGCGACGACGCGCTCGTGGACTCCTCCGTCGGCGTCGACGGGCGCGTGCGGATCCTTGCGCGTCATGCCTGCAGCAGCGCCGCGATCGTGCGCCGGTAGACGTTCTTCAACGGTTCGAGTTCGTCCAGGCCGACCGATTCGTCGACGCGGTGGATGCTCTCGTTCACCGGGCCGAACTCGACGACCTGCGGACAGATGCGCGCGAGGAAGCGGCCGTCGGAGGTGCCGCCCGTCGTCGAGCAGCGCGGTTCGCAGCCGGTCTCGGCGCGGATCGCCTGCGCGAGCGCGACCGACAGCGCGCCCGGCTCGCAGCGGAAGGGCTGCGACGCCGGCGACCATTCCAGCGTGTAGCGCAGGCCGTGCGCGTCGAGCCGCTCGACGAAGCGGCGCTGCAGCGACTCGGCCGGGCTTGCCGGCGAGAAGCGGAAATTGAAGTCGACGGTCGCGGTCGCGGGAATCACGTTGCCGGCGCCCGTTCCGGCGTGCAGGTTCGACACCTGCCAGGTCGTCGGCGGGAAGTCGGCGTCGCCGTCGTCCCATTCGACGCCGACCAGCTCGGCGAGCACGGGCGCGAACTCGTGCAGCGGATTGCGTGCGAGCTGCGGGTAGGCGACGTGGCCCTGCACGCCGTGCACGACGAGCCGTCCGGACAGCGAGCCGCGGCGTCCGTTCTTGAACGTGTCGCCGAGGCGCCGCTCGCTGGTCGGCTCGCCGACGATGCAGTAGTCGAGCGTCTCGCCGCGCGCGGCGAGTCGCTCGACGACGTGCGCCGTGCCGTCGACGGCCGGCCCTTCCTCGTCCGAGGTGAGCAGCATCGCGACACGCCCGCGACGGGCGAGCCCCTCGGCGATCGCCTCTTCGACGGCGACGACGAAGGCGGCGATCGAGCTCTTCATGTCGGCGGCGCCGCGGCCGTAGAGCCGTCCGTCGCGTACCACCGGCTCGAAGGGGTCGCTCGACCAGAGCTCCGTCGCGCCGGTGGGCACGACGTCGGTATGTCCGGCGAAGACGAGCAGGGGGCCGGGAAGCCCGCAGTCGCGCACGGCCCACAGGTTCGCCACGCCGTTCGCGTCGAGTCGCTCGCAGTCGAAACCGAGAGCCGCGAGCCGCTCGGCGACGAGCGCCTGGCAGCCCTGGTCGTCCGGCGTGACCGACGGCCGCCGGATCAGCGCTCCGGCCAGGCGCAGCACCTCGGTCATTCGAACAGGCCCGCGTACAGCGCTTCCGAGAAGCCGACGACGATCTGTCCGGGCATCTGCAACACGGGGCGCTTGACCAGCAGCGGCTCCTCGAGCATCAGCTCGCTCGCGCTCGCCTGGTCGGTGACCGACGCGCGGCGTTGCGCATCGAGCGTGCGCCATGCATGTCCGCGCCGGTTCAGCAGCGAGTCCCACGGCACGCGCCCGAGCCAGCACGACAGGCGCTGCGCGTCGAGCCCGTCGCGGCGCAGGTCGTGGAAGCGGTGCTCGATGCGCCGCGCGCGCAGCCACGCGCGCGCCTTGCGAACGTGGTCGCAGTTGTCGATCCCGAAGACGACGACTTCGACCATTGCCCGCGTCAGATGTTGAGCAGGATTTCGGAGAACGACGGTCCTTCGCCGGACTCGTTGCGCGCCTCCGGCGAAGGCTTCGGCCCGGCCGCCGATGCCGCGGCGGGCGACACGGCGGCGCCCTGGGCCGCAGCGCCGCGCGCTTCGCCCACCGGCGTGCCGGCGTCGTTCTCGAGCAGCCAGAGCAGGTTGGTCGGCGAATCGGCGTGCGCGAGCGCGTCCGCGCGGGCGATGCGCTTGTCGCGCACGAGCACGGCGAGCGCGTGGTCGAAAGTGCAGGACCCGGGCGCCAGGCTCTGGTCCATCGCGTCCTTGATCTCGGTGAGGCGTCCCTGCTCGATCATCTCGGAGATGTGCCGCGTGTTGGTCAGCACTTCTAGCGCCGGCAGGCGTCCGCCGGCGGTCGAACGCACGAGGCGTTGCGAGACGATCGCCTTCAGCGTCGCGGCGAGGTCGGACAGCAGCACGTTGCGGTTGTCGGGCGGGTAGAAGCTCACGATGCGCGTGAGCGCATGGTGCGCGTTGTTCGCGTGCAGCGTCGCCAGCACGAGGTGCCCCGACTGCGCGTAGGCGAGGGCGGCGGACATCGTCGTCGTGTCGCGGATCTCGCCGATCAGGATGCAGTCGGGCGCCTGGCGCATCGCGTTCTTCAGCGCGATCTCCAGCGAGTCGGTGTCGGTGCCGATCTGCCGCTGGTTGACGATCGAACGCTTGTTGCGGAAGGTGAACTCGATCGGATCCTCGAGCGTGAGGATGTGGCCGCTCTTCTGCTCGTTGCGATGGTCGAGCATCGCCGCCAGCGTCGTCGACTTGCCCGACCCGGTGGCGCCGACGACGAGCAGCAGGCCCCGCTTCTCGAGGATGAGCTCGCCGAGGATCTCCGGCAGGTGCAGGTCGGCGAGCGCCGGGATCTCGTGCGGAACGAAGCGCACGACCCCGGCCACCGTGCCGCGCTGGCGGAAGGCGTTGACGCGGAAGCTGCCGACGCCGCTCAGGCCGTAGCCGATGTTCAGTTCGCGCTCGTCCTCGAAGCGCGCCCATTGCGCGTCGGGAACGATCTGGCGCAGCAGTCCCTCGACGTTGGCCGGCTCCAGGCGCTGCGCGTTCACGGCGACCATCGAGCCGTCGATCTTGATCTGGATCGGCGAGCCCGGCGAGAGGAACAGGTCCGAGGCCTTCTTCTCGGCCATCAGGCGCAGCAGGCGGTCCATCGGCATTGCGTTCTCCTCCTCGTGCGCGTGCACGGCGCTGTCGGTGCCGATTCAGTCGCCGCGCAGCAGGTCGTTGATCGCGGTCTTCGCGCGGGTGCGTGCATCGACCCGCTTGACGATGACGGCGCAGTACAACCCGACGCTGCCGTCGCCCGAAGGCAGCGTCCCCGGGACGACGACCGAGCCCGCCGGCACGCGTCCGTAGAGCACCTCGCCGCTGGCGCGATCGTAGATCTTCGTGCTCTGCCCGATGAAAACGCCCATCGAGATCACCGAATTCTCCTCGACGACGACGCCTTCGACGATCTCGGAGCGGGCGCCGACGAAGCAGTTGTCCTCGATGATCGTCGGCGCGGCCTGCAGCGGCTCGAGCACGCCGCCGATGCCGACGCCGCCGGAGAGGTGCACGTTGCGCCCGATCTGCGCGCACGAGCCGACCGTGACCCAGGTATCGACCATCGTGCCTTCGTCGACGAACGCGCCGATGTTCACGTACGACGGCATCAGGACGACGTTCCTGCCGACGAAGGCGCCGCGTCGAGCGACGGCTGGCGGAACCACCCGCACGCCGGCCGCCGCGAAGTCGGCGGCGCTCCAGCCGTCGAACTTCGTCGGCACCTTGTCGAAGAAGCGCAGCGGGCCGTCGCCCGAGGGTGCGGCGGCGTTCAGCCGGAACGACAGCAGCACCGCCTTCTTCACCCATTCGTGCACGGCCCAGTCGCCCGGCGCGGGCGAGCGTTTCTCGGCGACCCGCAGCGTGCCTGCGTCGAGCATCGCCAGGACGCGCTCGACGGCTTCGCGCAGCGGCGCGGGGGCGGCTTCGGGCGAATACTCGGCGCGCCTTTCCCAGGCGGCGTCGATCGTGCGCGCGAGCGCGAGCCGCTCGCCGTCGTTCGCGGCGGTGCCGGCGGAATGTCCGGGGCGCGCGCTCATGGCCGCGTGCTGCTGCCGGCCGCGAAGCTGCCGACGTCGATCCGGGGGGCCGGCGTCCACCCGGGCTTGCGGTGCTCGGCCTCGACGGTGGTGAAGATGCCGCCGCGCACGTACCAGCGCGCGGTAAGGCGCAGGAAACGCGGCGCGAGAGCGGTGACGAGATCGTCGAGGATGCGGTTGGTGACCGCCTCGTGGAACGCGCCTTCGTTGCGGTAGGTCCACATATAGAGCTTCAGCGCTTTCAGTTCGACGTTGCGCTCGTCGGGAATGTAGTCGACGACGAGGGTCGCGAAGTCGGGCTGCCCGGTCAGCGGGCACAGGCAGGTGAATTCCGGCACCTCGATGTGCACGAGGTAGTCGCGCTCGCGGGCCGGATTCGGGAAGGTTTCGAGCTGTCGGGAGGGTCGGGTGGGCGGGGGCGGCATGGAGGGAGTCGTTGTGCCGGTACGGCACGTGGCCGGTGCTATTATACGGAGCGACAGAAGCCGCCGCAGCGCGGCTTTTGCTTAGGGGCGCAAGGAGTACAGAGACCCGTCCCAGCCCAGCGGCGAGTTGCCGGACCGCGGGAGCGCGCCGGTGCCCCGCGATCCTCACATAGGGCTATCGGTGCGACTGAAACAGATCAAACTCGCCGGCTTCAAGTCGTTCGTCGATCCCACGTCCTTCGATGTCCCCGGCCAGCTGGTCGGCGTCGTCGGTCCCAACGGTTGCGGCAAGTCGAACCTGATCGACGCGGTGCGCTGGGTGCTCGGCGAATCGAAGGCGTCGGAGCTGCGCGGCGAGTCGATGCAGGACGTCATCTTCTCGGGCTCGTCGGAGCGCAAGCCGGCCGCGCGTGCGTCGGTCGAGCTGGTGTTCGACAACTCGCTCGGCCGCATCGGCGGCAGCTGGAGCCAGTTCGCCGAGATCTCGGTGCGGCGCGTGCTCACGCGCGACGGGCAGTCGAGCTACTTCATCAACAACCAGCCGGTGCGCCGCCGCGACGTGCACGACATGTTCCTCGGCACCGGGCTCGGGCCGCGCGCGTACGCGATCATCGGCCAGGGGATGATCTCGCGCATCATCGAGGCGCGTCCGGAGGAGCTGCGCGTATTCCTCGAGGAAGCCGCCGGGGTCTCGAAATACAAGGAGCGACGGCGCGAGACGGCCAACCGCCTCTCCGACACGCGCGAGAACCTCACGCGCGTCGACGACATCCGCCGTGAGCTCGGCACGCAGATCGAGCGGCTGCAGCGCCAGGCGGAAGTCGCCCGCGAGTTCCGCTCGCTCGAGGCCGAACGCGAGCGCAGGCAGCACACGCTGTGGCTGCTGCGCCGCGACGACGCCGACGCCGAGCAGCGGCGCCTCGCCAGCCAGGCGGCCGACGCGGCGAACCAGGTCGAAGCGCGTCTCGCCGAGCAGCGCGCGATCGAAGCCGAGATCGAAACGGTGCGCAGCGCGCACTTCGCGGCGGGCGATGCCGTCCATGCGGCGCAGGGTCGCTACTACGAGTGCAACGCGGAAGTCGGCCGCATCGAGTCGGAGATCCGGCTGGTGTCGGAGACGCAGGGCCAGCTGCGCGAGCGGCTCGACAGCGTCGAGCGCGCGGCGCAGCGTGCGCAGGAACAGCAGGAGAACGCGCGCCGCGACCGCGAAGCGGCGCAGGCGCAGCGCGCGCAGGCGCATGCGCACGCCGAGGAACTGGCGCGCGTCGTCACCGAGCAGGCCGCCGCGCTGCCCGAATTCGAGACGCGCGCACGCGAGGCGCGGACGCTCGTCGACGAAGCGCGCCAGCGTGTCGGCCAGACGCGGCAGGCGATCGAGCTGTGCGCGCTGCACGAGCGCAAGGCGAGCGAGGCGCTCGAGCTCGCGTCGCGCCGCCGCGAGCGGCTGCGCGCCGAGATCGACGCGCTGCATCCCTTCGACCCGGCCGAGCTCGAGCACGCGATCGAGTCCCTCGCCGTCGCCGAGGAGGACGACCACCGCACCGCGGACACGCTCGCCGTCGTCGAGCCGCAGTGGAGCGAGCTCGACGCGCAGCGCCAGCCGTCGCAGCAGGCGCTGCGCGAGGCCGAAGCGCAGCGTGCGCAGATCGAAGGCCGGCTGCACGCGTTGCGCCAGCTGCAGGAGCGCGTCGAGAGCCAGGCGAAGGTGCAGCCGTGGCTCGCGCGGCACGGGCTCGACCGGCTGTCCCGTTTCTACGAGAAGGTCCGCATCGACGACGGCTGGGAGAGCGCGATCGAGTCGGTGCTGCGCGAACGCGTACGCGCGCTCGAGGTCGGACGCCTCGACGCCGTCGCCGGCCTCGCTGCCGATGCGCCGCCGTCGAAGGTGGGGTTCTTCGCGCCGTTGCCGGCGCAGGGCGAAGCACCGTCGACGCCTGCCGGGGGCAGCGGGCTTCGCCCGCTCGCCGCCCTGGTGCGCACCTCGGATGCCGGCGTGCAGTCGCTGCTCGCCGAATGGCTGGCCGGCTGCTTCGCCGCCGATTCGCTCGAAGCGGCGCTCGCGCAGCGCGCTTCGCTGCCGCCCGGCGGACAGTTCGTCGTCGCCGACGGCCACGTCGTCGGGCGCCAGTCGGTCGGCATGTACGCCGCCGATTCCGAGCAGGAAGGCGTGCTCGCCCGAAGGCACGAGATCGAGAACCTCGAGCGCAGCCTGCGCGCGCAGGAGCTGCTCGCCGACGAGGCGCGCAGCACGGCGGCGCGCATCGAGAGCGGGGCGACCGAGCGTCTGGCCGAGCTGCGCCGGTTGCGCGAGGAGCACGCCGGGCACCTGAAGCGGATCAGCGCGCTGCGGCTCGACGTGCAGCGGCTCGAGCAGGAACGCGACGCCACCGCGCAGAGCCGCGAGCGCATCGAGGCCGAGCTCGCCGAACTCGCCGCGCACATCGAGGAACACGAAGCGACGATCGCGGCGGAAACCGACCGCTTCGAGGCGCTCGACGCCGAGCTCGCGCAGCACCAGGAGCAGGCCGAGGCGCTGCAGCTCGCGCTGGAAGACGCGGAGCGCATGCTCGGCGAGCGGCGCGAGGCGCTGCGCCGCGACGAACGCGACGCGCAGGAGGCGTCCTTCGCCGTGCGCGCCGCCGAGTCGTCGATCGAGCGGCTCGAGGCGCTGATCGAGCAGGCGCTCGTGCTCGCCGAGCAGGCGGCCGCCGAGCGCACGAGCCTGCGGGCGAAGCTCGACGAGCTCACCGACGCGAGCGCGCGCCACGCCCTGCAGGAGGCGCTCGAGGCGCGCACGCAGGCCGAGCAGGCGCTCGCCGAGGCGCGCGCGCGCCTCGACGATCTCGCGCATTCGCTGCGCAGCCGCGAGGAAGCGCGGCTCGCCGCCGAACGCGCGCAGGAGCCGCTGCGCCAACGCGTCACCGACCTGCAGCTCGAGGAACAGGCGGCGCGCATGAAGCGCGAGCAGTTCGCGCAGTCGCTCGCCGAGGCGGGCCTCGACGAGGCTGCGGTCGACGCGCTGCGTGCATCGCTGGTCGACGCGCCCAAACCGTCGTGGCTGCAGGGCGAGGTCACGCGCCTGTCGAACGCGATCGCCGCGCTCGGCGCGGTGAACCTCGCGGCGCTCGAGGAGCTCGCGCAGGCCGAGGAGCGCAAGGGCTTCCTCGATGCGCAGTCGAGCGACCTCGAGGAGGCGATCGCCACGCTCGAGGACGCGATCCGCAAGATCGATCGCGAGACGCGCGAGCTGCTGCAGCAGACCTACGACACGGTCAACGGTCACTTCGGCAAGCTGTTCCCCGAGCTCTTCGGCGGCGGCGAGGCGCGCCTGATCCTTACCGGCGACGAGATCCTCGACGCCGGCATCCAGGTGCTCGCGCAGCCGCCCGGCAAGCGCAACACGTCGATCCACCTGCTGTCGGGCGGCGAGAAGGCGCTGACGGCGATCGCGCTCGTGTTCGCGCTGTTCCAGCTCAATCCGGCGCCGTTCTGCCTGCTCGACGAGGTCGACGCGCCGCTCGACGACGCCAATACCGAGCGCTACTGCGAGATGGTCCGGCGCATGTCCGACCAGACGCAGTTCCTGTTCATCACGCACAACAAGATCGCGATGGAGCTCGCACAGCAGCTGGTCGGGGTGACGATGCAGGAGCGTGGCGTGTCGCGGATCGTCGCCGTCGATCTCGACGCCGCCGCGCGCTACGCGGAGGCTGCATGAGCAGTCTGGGAATCAGCCTGCTGCTGCTGCTCGCCGTCGCGATCGCGCTGGCGATCGGCTACAACCTGCGCCAGGGCGCCTGGCCGCGCTGGGAGCAGGGGCTGCGGCGCTTCGCCGGCGACCTGCGCGCGCGCGGAAGGTCGTTGCGCGCCGATGCGTCGCGCCGCAAGGACGCCGCCGCGCCGACGAACGGCAGGCGCGGCGCCGAACGCGGCGAGCCGCGGCTCGGCGGCGACGCGGCCGGGCCGACGACGACCGCGGCCGACAACGAGGCCTTCGACGCGCCGGCCGCGGAAGCGGAGCTGCCGGCGGCCGATCTCGACCCCGTCCGCTTCGCACGCGACGAGGTCGGGCTCGCGTCGTCGTCCGCGCAGGAAGAGCAGTCGTTCGCGGCAGGCCCGACGGGCACCACCGCCGAAGCGCGCGAAGCAGCCGAAGCGAAGGCGTCCGCGGGCGCGCTGGCCGCAGCGCGGTCCGTGCAGGCGGAGGCGCTCGCGCGCGCACCCGCCGCGCCGTCCGACGCGCCGGTCTCGTCGATCGACGCGGCTGCGGGCCCGCTCGCGTCGGCCGCATCCGCGACCGCGGCAGCTTCCGCGGCGCCGGTGGCCTCCGCGCCGCCCGCTGCGCACGAGCCGGCACCCGGGAACGCGGGCGAACCGGGCGTCGCCGCCCCGATGGCGGCGCCGGCCGCGGCGTCCGCCCGGATTCCGGCCGCGGCGAGCGGGCCGGCGCTGTCGGAGGCGTCCGACTGCGTCGTCGAGATCGCGCTGCCCACGCCGCTCGCGGGCGAGCGGCTGCTCGCGATCGCGCAGCGTTTCCGCCGTTCCGGATCCAAGCCGGTCGCCTTCGACGGACGGCCGAAGGCGGCCGTCGAATTCGAGCCTCCCGTCGCCGGGCGCAGCTACGAGGTCATCCGCGTCGGCATCCTGCTGGCGAACCGCCACGGTCCGCTGAACGCGATGGAGTTCTCGGAGTTCGTCAGTGCCGTGCAGGCGATGGCCGAGACGCTGTCGGCCCGTGCCGAGATGCCGGCGATGGGGTCGGTGCTCGCGCGTGCGCGCGACCTCGACTCCACCTGCGCGCAACTCGACGTGCAGATCGGAGTGAACGTCGAGACGCCCGAAGCGGTCGATCCGGCGCAGCTCGCGTCGCTCGCCCAGTCGCTCGGCCTCGTCGAGCGCGGCAGCCATCGCTACGTGCGCCAGGGTCCGCAGGGCGAGCCGCTGTTCTCGCTCGGTTTCTCCGATTCGCCGAGCCGTCTCACCTTCCTGCTCGACGTCCCCCGAGTGGCCGCCTCGCTCGAGCCCTTCGGCCGCATGGTGCAGGCGGCCGGCGCCTGTGCGCAGCGGCTGGGCGCCCGGCTCGTCGACGACAGCGGCAAGCCGCTGACGCAGGCGGCGCTCACGCAGATCGCGCGCCAGCTCGACCAGCGATACGAATCGCTCGAGGCGATCGGCCTGCCGGCCGGCACGACGCTCGCCTGCAAGGTGTTCAACTGAGCGAGGGGCGCGCGCCGCCCGCCGTCGACATGCGAGCGGAAACCCCGCGCGAACGCGCCGCTCGCCTGCGCGAGCAGATCGCCCGCTACGACCACGAGTACTACGTGCTCGATGCGCCGAGCGTTCCCGACGCCGAGTACGACGCGCTGTTCCGCGAGCTGCAGGCGATCGAGCGCGACGATCCTTCGCTGGTCGTCGACGATTCGCCGACGCAGCGGGTCTCGGGCGCCCCGAGTGCGGCTTTCGCCGCGGTCCGGCACTCGGTGCCGATGCTGTCGCTGGCGAACGCGCTGAGCGAGGCGGAGGTGCGCGCCTTCGATCGCCGCGTGCGCGATCGCCTGCGCGAGCTGGCGCTGCCGGTCGATGCGCTCGCGTACGCGATGGAGCCCAAGTACGACGGCCTCGCGATCGCGCTGCGCTACGAACGCGGCGCACTGGTGCGGGCGGCCACGCGCGGCGACGGAACCACCGGCGAGGACGTCACCGCCAACGTCCGCACGATCCGCGCGGTTCCGCTGCGCCTAGCCGGCGAAGCGCCGGAGGTGCTCGAGGTGCGCGGCGAAGTGCTGCTGTACCGGCGCGACTTCGAACGCATCAACGAACGCCAGCGAGCGGCCGGCGAGCGCGAGTTCGTCAATCCGCGCAATGCGGCTGCCGGCAGCCTGCGCCAGCTCGATCCCGCGGTGAGCGCGAAGCGGCCGCTTCGCTTCTTCGCCTACGGGGTCGGCGAGGCCGTCGGCGCGGAGCTGCCCGCGACGCAGAGCGCGCTGCTCGACTGGTTCGCGGCGATCGGCTTCCCGGTCGCGGCCGAACGTGCGATCGCGAAGGACGTCGACGGCCTGCTCGCGTTCCACGCGACGCTGCTCGGTCGGCGCGGCAGCCTGCCCTACGACATCGACGGAGTCGTCTACAAGGTCGATCGCCGCGACTGGCAGCAGGCGATCGGCACGGTCGCGCGTGCCCCGCGCTTCGCGATCGCGCACAAGTTCCCGGCCGAGGAGGCGGTCAGCGAGCTGCTCGACATCGAGGTGCAGGTGGGACGCACCGGCAAGCTGACCCCGGTCGCGCGCCTGCGCCCGGTGTTCGTCGGCGGGGTGACGGTCGCCAGCGCGACGCTGCACAACGAGGACGAGATCCGGCGCAAGGACCTGCTGATCGGCGATCACGTCGTCGTGCGTCGCGCGGGCGACGTCATCCCCGAGGTCGTCCGTGCGCTGGTCGAGCGACGCGACGACGGCGCGCCCCGACGCGCCTTCCGGATGCCCGAGCGCTGCCCGGTCTGCGACTCCGCCGTCGTGCGCGAGGAGGGCGAGGCCGACGCGCGCTGCGTGGCGGGCCTGTACTGCGCCGCCCAGCGCAAGCAGGCGCTGCTGCATTTCGCGCAGCGGCGCGCGATGGACATCGACGGCCTCGGCGAGCGCATCGTCGAGCAACTGGTCGACTGCGGCCGCGTGCGAACGCCGGCCGACCTCTACGCGCTCGACGTGCCGACGCTGGCCGCGCTCGATCGCATGGGGGAGAAGTCGGCGGCGAACCTGGTTGCCGCGATCGACCGCTCGCGCCATACGAGCTTCGCCCGCTTCCTCTATGCGCTGGGCATCCGCCACGTCGGCGAGGAAGTCGCGCGGCTGCTCGCAGCGCACTACGGCGACGTCGACGCGATGCGCAACGAAGACTGGGCGGCGCTCGCCGCGCGCAAGTCGACCGTGCAGAAGGAGAACGCGCGCCGCCGTGCGCGCGGCGAGGCGCCGGAGCCCGTGCCGCTCGAGGGAATCGGCCCCGAGATCGTCGCGAGCCTGCAGCGTTTCCTCGGCGAGTCGCACAACCTGGCGGTGATCGACGCGCTGCTCGCCGCCGGCATCGATTGGCCGAGGGCGCCGAAGGAAACGGCGAGCGCCGACGCCCCGCCGGTCGCGCCGCTCGCCGGCCGCAGCTTCGTGGTCACGGGAACGCTGCCGACGATGTCGCGCGACGAGGCGCACGAATGGATCCGCCGCCACGGCGGTACGGTCGTGTCGTCGGTGTCGCGCAAGACCGATTTCGTCGTCGCCGGCGAGGCGGCCGGCAGCAAGCTCGCGCGCGCGCACGAACTCGGCGTCCCGGTGATCGACGAAGCCGCGCTGCTGCGGCTGGCGCAGGGCGACGCGCGGGATGGAAGGCAAACCCAGGGAAACTGAGGAGAACGCAGCCCATGCTTGCGATCATCGGCGGCACCGGACTGGCCCGGCTGGCCGGACTGCGGGACGCCCGGCGCGAAGTCGTGCGAACCCCGTACGGCGATCCGTCGTGCGCATTGACCTTCGGCTACATCGACGGCACGCCGATCGTCTTCCTCGCACGCCATGGATACGGACACACGATCGCTCCGCACGAGATCAACTATCGCGCGAACATCTGGGCGCTGCAGGAGGTCGGCGTCGAGCGCGTGATCGCGGTGGCGACGGTCGGCGGCATCCGCGGCGACTGCGCACCGGGCGCGCTCGTCGTGCCGAGCCAGATCATCGACTACACGAGCGGCCGCCATGGCACCTACTTCGAGGGCGCCGAGCAGCCCGTGACGCACATCGATTTCACCGAGCCCTACGACGCGCAGACACGCCAGCGCCTGCTCGAGGCGGGTGCGCGCCTGCAGCGCCCGCTGATCGACGGCGCGACCTACGGCTGCACGCAGGGCCCGCGCCTGGAGACCGCCGCCGAGATCGTGCGCCTCGAGCGCGACGGCTGCTGCATCGTCGGCATGACGGGCATGCCCGAAGCCGCGCTCGCGCGCGAGCTGCAGCTTCCCTACGCCGCACTGTGCGTCGTCGCGAACCACGCGGCCGGCAAGGGCTCGAGCCGTTCGTCGATCTCGCTCGAGGCGATCCGCCGCGTGCTCGACGAAGCGATGGATTCGGTGAGGGTGGTGCTCGAGGAGACCGTGAGAAGCCTTCCCGTCCTCAAGGCCTGAGCGCCTCGAGCAACTCCGTCTGGAACATCAGCGACGTGCGCGGGCGCTGCAGCGCCTCGCCGTCGACCAGGAACACGTCCTCGACGCGTTCGCCCAGCGTCGTGATGCGGGCGGTCTGCACGTTGATCCGGTAGCGGGCGAGTACGCGCGCGATCCGGTACAGCAGCCCGGTCCGGTCGTTGGCGACGATCGACATCAGGAAGCGGCTGCCGCGTTCGTCGGCCTGCAGGTCGACCGAGGGGTCGATCGGAAAGTGGCGCGAGCGGCGCGAACTGCGTCCTTCCACCGGCGGGGCGAGCTCGCGGTGCTCGGCCAGCTGCTGCGCGAGTTCGTCCTGCACCCTGCCGAGCGCCTCGCCGTGCTGCGGCAGCGCGTCGGGATCGACGAGCACGAAGGTGTCGAGCGCGTAGCCGTGGCGGGTCGTGTGGATGCGCGCCTCGAGCACCGACAGCCGCTGGCTGTCGAAGTAGCCGCAGATGCGGGCGAACAGGTCGGGCTGGTCGGGCAGGTAGACGACGACCTCGAATCCCTCGCCGACCGGCGACAGGCGCGAGCGCACGATCGGCACCCGCGTGTCGACGTGCGCGTGCAGCACGCGCGCGTGCCAGGCGACGTCCTGCGCGTCGTGGCGCAGGAAGTAGGGCACGTCGAGCTTCTGCCAGAAATGCGCGTAGCGCGGCTCGTCGAGCCCGTACAGCGACAGCACGCGCGCGGCCTCGCGACGCACCGCCTCGACCCGCGTGTGCGTCGACGGCGCGTGGCCGTGCAGGACGCGCAGCGTGGCGAAGAACAGGTCCTCGAGCAGCTTGCCCTTCCAGGCGTTCCACACCTTCGGGCTGGTGCCGCGGATGTCGGCGACCGTGAGCAGGTACAGCGCGACCAGGCGCCGCTCGCTGCCCACCAGCGCGGCGAAGCGCGCGACGACCTCCGGGTCGCCCGGATCCTGCTTCTGCGCGACCGAGGACAGGGTCAGGTGGTGCAGCACGAGGAACTCGACGAGCGCCGTGTCGTCGTCGCTCAGCCCGTGCGTGCGACAGAAGCGGCGCGCGTCGATGCTTCCGAGCACCGAGTGGTCGCCGCCGCGGCCCTTGGCGATGTCGTGGAAGAGTGCCGCGAGGTACAGCAGCCACGGCTGCGCGAAGTCGGCCATCAGCTCGCTGCAGAACGGATACTCGTGCGCGTGCTCGGCCATCGTGAACCGGCGCAGGTTGCGAACGACCATCAGGATGTGCTGGTCGACCGTGTACACGTGGAAGAGGTCGTGCTGCATCCGCCCGATGATCCGGCGGAACGGCGGCAGGTAGTGGCCGAGGATCGACCACTGGTTCATCCGGCGCAGCTCGTGCGTGATGCCGCGCGGCGCCTGCAGGATCTGCAGGAACAGCGCGCGGTTGGCCGGATCGCGGCGAAAGCGCGCGTCGATGCGCGTACGCGCGTTCCACAGCGCGCGCAGCGTCGGCGTGGCGACGCCGGTGAGCTCGGGGTGCAGCTGCATCGTGCGGAACGCGCGCAGGATCGACGAGGGGTCGCGCTCGAAGCACTGCGGGTCGATCGCGTCGAGCAGCCCGTTGACGTTGCGGAACAGCGCGTCGATCGGCTCGCCGCGCGCGTCGCGCGCCGGGAGGATCGCGGCGCGCAGGTTCTGCAGCACGATCGTGTTCAGCTGGACGACCGCCTTCGCCGCCCAGTAGTAGCGCTGCATCAGCTCCTCGGACGCGCGGCGCGGGTCGTCGTCGCCCATCCCGAGCGCGTGGGCCACCTGCGCCTGCAGGTCGAAGACGAGCCGGTCCTCGTGGCGATCGGCGACGGCGTGCAGCATGGCGCGGATGCGCTTGAGTCGGCGCTCGTTGCGACGCAGCTGCGCGGCCTCGCGCCCGGTGATGAGGCCGCGCGCGGCGAGTTCCTGCCAGCGCCGCCCGAGGCCGGCGGCGCGGGCCACCCAGACGAGCACCTGCAGGTCGCGCAGCCCGCCGGGGCTCTCCTTCGTGTTCGGCTCGAGGCTGTAGGGCGCGTGGTCGTATTTCGCGTGCCGCTGGCGCATCTCGACGAGCTTGGCCGAGAAGAACGCGGCCGGGTCCAGCATCTCGCGCAGTCGCGCGGCCGCCTCGGCGCAGCGCTGCCGGCTGCCGGCGAGCCAGCGCAGCTCGAGCAGGCTCGTCTGCACGGTCACGTCGGCGCGCGCCTCGGCGACGCACTCGTCGACGGTGCGCACGCTGTGCCCGATCGGCAGCCCGCAGTCCCAGCACGCGCCGATGAAGGCTTCGACGCGCGCCGCCTGCGCGGCTTCGAGCGCTCCCGCGACGAGCACCATCAGGTCGACGTCCGAATGCGGGAACTGCTCGCGCCGGCCGTAGCCGCCGACCGCGACGAGCGAGGCGCTGCGGCCCGGCGAGTGCAGGCGCCACAGGGCGCGAAGCGCGCGGTCGGTGGCCGCGGTGAGCGCGCGCGTGAGCGCGTCGGGATCGGGCCGCGCCCGAAAGCGCGCGATGGCGGCCGAACGGTCGGAGCGCCAGGCTTCACGGATGCGGGCGGCATCCTGCGGACCGCCCGGCGTGCGGCGCGCACGCCCGGCCGGCGCCGCCCCGTCGGCCGTCACGCCGCCGATGGCAGCGATTCCGGGCGGGGCGGGGCGCCCGCGGACATCGTGAGGATCTCGTGGCCCGTTTCGGTCACGAGCAGCATGTGCTCCCATTGCGCCGACAGGCTGTGGTCCTTGGTGACGATGGTCCAGCCGTCGGAGAGCTCGCGCACCTCCCGCCGGCCGGCGTTGATCATCGGCTCGATCGTGAAGATCATCCCGGGGCGCAGGACCTCGCCCGAACCCGGTCGTCCGTAGTGCAGCACCTGCGGCTCCTCGTGGAAGCGCTCGCCGATGCCGTGGCCGCAGAACTCGCGCACGACCGAATAGCCGCTCGCCTCGGCGTACTTCTGGATCGCGTGGCCGATGTCGCCGAGCGTCGCACCCGGGCGCACCTGGTCGATGCCGATCCACATGCACTCGAAGGTGACGCGGCACAGGCGGCGTGCGGCCACGGAGGGCTCGCCGACGAGGAACATGCGGCTGGTGTCGCCGTGGTAGCCGTCCTTGATCACCGTGACGTCGATGTTGAGGATGTCGCCGTTCTTCAGCTGCCGCTCGCCCGGAATGCCGTGGCAGACCTGGTGGTTGACCGAGGTGCAGATCGAGCGCGGATACGGCGAATAGCCGGGCGGCGCGTAGTTCAGCGGCGCCGGCACGGTTCCCTGCACCTCGGTCATGTACCGGTGGCAGAGGCGGTCGAGCTCGTCGGTGGTGACGCCCGCCTTGACGAAGGGCGTGATGTAGTCGAGGACTTCGCCGGCCAGGCGGCCGGCCACGCGCATCGCCTCGATCTGCGGCGCAGACTTCAGGATCACTGGCATGCTAGGATTATAGGCTTCGCCCGGGACGCGTGCCGGGGCGAAGTACCGACGCCCGCCCCACGGGCCGCCCCCCGCGCGGGGGCATGCGTGCCGAAGCACGGCCATGCATGCCGACGCGCGCCGTGCGTGCCGTAGCGCGGGCAAATCGCGCGCATCGTCGATCGAGGGGTGCCGCCGTCGTGCCGAGAGGCCCGAGGCGGTCAGCGACGATGCGTCAGACCCAACCCGATCGGAGTTTGTCATGACCGTATCCATGCGGCAAATGCTCGAGGCCGGAGTCCATTTCGGCCACCAGACGCGGTTCTGGAATCCCCGGATGGCGCCCTTCCTGTACGGGCACCGCAACCGCATCCACATCTTCAACCTCGAGAAGTCGCTGACGCAGTACGACGAGGCGATGAAGTACCTGCGCCAGCTCGCGGCCAACCGCGGCACCGTGCTGTTCGTCGGCACCAAGCGCCAGGCGCGCGAGATCGTCGCCGAGGAGGCGCAACGCGCCGGCATGCCCTACGTCGACCAGCGCTGGCTCGGCGGCATGCTCACGAACTTCAAGACCGTGAAGACGTCGATCAAGCGGCTCAAGGACATGGAGGCCACGGTCGAGGAGGGCGGCATCGAGCGCATGTCGAAGAAGGAATCGCTGCTGTTCCAGCGCGAGCTCGACAAGCTGCACAAGAGCCTCGGCGGCATCAAGGAAATGGGCGCGCTGCCCGACGCGATGTTCGTCATCGACGTCGGCTTCCACCGCATCGCCGTCACCGAGGCGAACAAGCTCGGCATCCCGGTCGTCGCGGTCGTCGACAGCAACCATTCGCCGGTCGGCATCGATCACGTCATCCCGGGCAACGACGACTCGGGCAAGGCGATCCGCCTGTACGCGCGCGGCGCCGCCGACGCGATCCTGGAAGGCCGCGCGGCGGCGCTGCAGGAAGTGGCCAAGAGCGCGTCCGACGAGGAAGAGTTCGTCGAGATCGAGGGCGAGGACGAGTGACGGAACGAGGAATCGAGGGAGTGAACCGATGACCGCGATCACTGCGAGCATGGTCAAGGAACTGCGCGAGAAGACCGACGCGCCGATGATGGAGTGCA
>JBIQJM010000196.1:0-3244 GCA_044507525.1 Burkholderiales bacterium | reverse complement strand
AGCTTCAGGAACGGCACCTGCAGCAGCACGACCGCGAACGCGATCAGGATGACGCGCAGGACGATCGCTCCCGCGGTTCCCCAGAGGATGCCCTTCATCCGCTGCTCGCGCGGCAGGTTCCGGCACGCGAGCGCGATGACCACCGCGTTGTCGCCGCCGAGCAGGATGTCGATCGCGATGATCTGGAGGACAGCCCCCCAGTGCATCGTCGTCAGGAACTCGATCGCGGCTTCCACGGCGGTGCCCGGCGCTTCAGAGCACGCTCTTCAGCAGCTTGCCCATCTCCGACGGATCCTTCGTCACGCGGATGCCGCAGGCTTCCATCACCTCGAGCTTCTCCTGCGCCGTGCCCTTGCCGCCCGAGATGATCGCGCCGGCGTGCCCCATGCGCTTGCCGGGGGGCGCGGTGACGCCCGCGATGAAGCCGACCACGGGCTTCTTCATGTGCTGCTTGACCCATTCCGCGGCGGTTTCCTCGTCGGAGCCGCCGATCTCGCCGATCATCACGACCGCGTCGGTTTCGGGGTCGTCGTTGAACATCTTCAGCACGTCGATGTGCTTCAGCCCGTTCACCGGATCGCCGCCGATGCCGACCGCCGACGACTGTCCCAGGCCGAGCGCGGTGATCTGCGCGACCGCCTCGTAGGTGAGCGTGCCGGAACGCGAGACGACGCCGATGCGCCCCTTGCGATGGATGTGGCCGGGCATGATCCCGATCTTCAACTCGTCGGGCGTGATCGTGCCCGGGCAGTTCGGCCCGAGCAGCAGCGTACGGCGGTTCTCGCGCCGCATCTGGTCGCGCACGAGGATCATGTCGCGCACCGGAATGCCTTCGGTGATGCAGATGACGAGATCGAGATCGGCCTCGACCGCCTCGCGGATCGCGTCGGCGGCGCCGGCCGGCGGCACGTAGATCACCGAGACCGTGGCACCCGTCTTCTCCTTCGCGTCCTTCACGGTCGCGAAGATCGGGATTCCCTCGAAGTCTTCTCCGGCGCGCTTCGGATGCACGCCCGCGACGAAGGCTGCACGGCCGTTGGCGTAGTCGCGACACATCCGCGTGTGGAACTGGCCGGTCTTGCCGGTGATCCCCTGCGTGATGACCTTGGTGTCCTTGTTGATCAGGATCGACATCTTCGGGTCTCCGGTTTCAGCGTGCGGCGGCGGCAACGACCTTCTCGGCCGCCTCGCCCATCGTGTCGGCCGAGATGATCGGCAGCCCCGAGTCGGCGAGCAGCTTCTTGCCGAGTTCCTCGTTCGTACCCTTCATGCGCACGACCAGCGGAACCTTCAGCCCGACCGCCTTCGAGGCGGCGATCACGCCTTCGGCGATGACGTCGCAACGCATGATGCCGCCGAAGATGTTGACGAGGATCGCCTGCAGGTTCGGATTGCGCAGCATCAGCTTGAAGGCCTCGGTGACCTTCTCGGTGGTCGCACCGCCGCCGACGTCGAGGAAGTTCGCCGGTTCGCCGCCGAAGAGCTTGATGGTGTCCATCGTCGCCATCGCGAGCCCGGCGCCGTTCACGAGGCAACCGATGTTGCCGTCGAGCTGGATGTAGGCGAGGTCGTATTTCGACGCCTCGATCTCGGCCGGGTCTTCCTCGTCGAGGTCGCGCAGTTCGACGATCTCGGGATGACGGAACAGCGCGTTCTCGTCGAAGTTCATCTTGGCGTCGAGCGCGATGACCTTGCCGTCGCCGGTCAGGATGAGCGGATTGATCTCGGCGAGCGAAGCGTCGGTGTCCCAGAACGCGCGGTACAGCCCCTGCAGCACGGTGCGCGCCTGCGGCAGGCTCGCATCGGGGATGCCGATCCGGCGCGCGACGTCGTCGGCCTGCTCGTCGGTGAGGCCGGCGACCGGGTCGATCATCACCTTGTGGATCTTCTCGGGCGTCTTCGCGGCGACTTCCTCGATGTCCATGCCGCCCTCGCTCGACGCCATCAGGCACACGCGCTGCGAGACGCGATCGACGACCATGCCGAGGTAGAGCTCCTTGCGGATGTCGGCGCCCTCCTCGATGAGCAGCCGGCGCACCTTCTGCCCTTCGGGACCGGTCTGGTGCGTCTTCAGCTGCATGCCGAGGATCTGCGACGCGGTGCTGCGCACCTCGTCGATCGAACGCGCGAGCTTCACGCCGCCGCCCTTGCCGCGGCCGCCGGCGTGGATCTGCGCCTTGACCACCCACACCGGTCCGCCCAGCGCCTGCGCCGCGCTCACCGCCTCGTCGACCGAGAAGCACGGAATGCCACGCGGAACGGTGACGCCGAAACGCTTCAGGAGCTCCTTGCCCTGGTACTCGTGGATCTTCACGGTCGTTCCTCTCTGCAAGCTGCGGAATCGTCGGTTGCGCGCTGCCGCTTCTCCGTGCGGAACCACGCGGGGTAATAGCGCTGCACTGCCGGTCCGTCGCTGCGCAGCGCATGACAACGATCGATCTGGAACGGGCGCGGACCGTGTCCGGCGGCCTGGCGCTCCATTTCGGCGTATCGGCGCTGGTCGCCGGCGAAAGCCTGCACCGCGGCAGTCGGCAGCGATTGCGCCAGCTCGGTGAGGTGCGTGCAGCCCCGGCTCTCGCCGAGCCGCTCGCGCAGTGCGCCGCGAAAGCCGCGCACGAGGTTCAGGCCGACGAGCTTGCCGTAGTCGCCGACGATGTTCTCGCAGAACCCGGGGTACGGCACGGAATCCGAGACGGCGACCGCATCGACGATGTCGAGCTCGCCATCGATCGTGACGCGCAGGCGCATGGCGTGCATCGCGTCGCCCCCCTTGCGCACGCCGCTCTGCAGCGGCGTGTCGTGCGGCTTCACGTCGACGAGCTCGGCTTCGAGGTCCCAGAGTCCGTCTTCCCGGCGGTATGCATCGACCCGCACGCTGCGGGTGTGCATCGGAGTGCGCGGGTACTCGACGGGGGGAAGCGGCATGCTCGAAGAAGCGGCGCGAGCGAGGCGCGGGCGCGGCGAAAGGCGGCGGGTTCGATGACGGTGGGAAAGCCTTGGAGTCTAGCACGGAGGGGATGGCGGCCGACGGGACCGGCCTGCGTGCCGGCACGGGGCGGAGGCACGGCGCCGGGCCGGTGTACAGGTGCCGGGCCGGCGCACGGGTGCCGTGTGCGGACGCCAGATGCGGAGGTCGTTGCGCAGCGTGCCTCGGCGCGCACGGTTTCGCCGGCCGCGCCACAGGAACGCGCGTTCTCGTTCGTGGAACGCGTTCCACGACGGGTGACGCTACAAATGGGCGCGC
>JBIQJM010000049.1:0-22552 GCA_044507525.1 Burkholderiales bacterium | reverse complement strand
GCCTGTTCGCCCCGGTGCTGATCCTCGGCGGCATGCGCATGGGCTGGTTCACGCCGACCGAGGCAGCGGTGGTCGCCGTCTTCTACGGACTCTTCGTCGGCGTCGCCGTCTACCGCACGATGGGCGTGAAGGAGATCGTCGAGTCGCTGATCGAGTCCGCCGAGGTCTCGGGCATCATCCTGATCGTCGTCGCGCTGGCGAGCATCTTCGCGTACGCGGTGAACACGCTCGGCATCGCCGATCCGCTCACGCGAGCGATACTCGACAGCGGCATCAGCCAGTGGTGGGCGCTGGCGGCGATCGTCGTCGTCCTGCTCGTCACCGGGATGGTGCTCGACGGGATCTCGATCTTCCTGATCTTCGTGCCGCTGCTGCTGCCCCTGGTGCGCGGCTACGGCTGGGACACCGTGTGGTTCGGCGTGCTGCTCACCTTCATGGTGTCGATCGGCCAGTTCACGCCGCCGCTGGCGGTGAACCTGATGGTCTCGTCGCGCCTGGCCGGCGTGCGCATCGAGAGCACCATCCCATGGGTCGTCTGGTTCGTGTTCGCGATGCTGGTCGTGCTCGTCGCGCTGATCGCGGTTCCCGAGCTGTCGCTGTGGCTGCCGCGGGCGCTGCACTTCTGAGCGAACGGGCGCCGCGGCGCACGAAGGCGGGCAGCTTCGGCGCCGGCGCCGGGCGCGGCGCGCCGCTTTGACAACGAAGGGCGCATCGCGTTGAATCTGACCGAAACGCCGACCCCGGAGCCGAACCGTGACGCTGCGCTCATTGCTGTTCCTGATCGTCTTCGGGGCGCTCCTCGCGTTCGTGCTGGTGAACTGGCAGGTGCTGAACGCGCCGACCGCGCTGTCGCTGGCGTTCACCGAGGTGCAGGCGCCGCTCGGGCTGGTGATGCTCGCCTTCATCGTGCTCGTCACCGCACTGCTGCTCGGCTACATCGTCTACCTGCAGATGTCGGGGCTGCTCGAGGCGCGTCGCCACGGCAAGGAGCTGCAGCAGCAGCGCGACCTCGCCGACCAGGCCGAGGCGTCGCGCTTCACCGAGCTGCGTTCGTACCTCGAGACGCGCTTCTCGCGCGGCGAAGACCGGCGCGAGGAGATCGAACGCGGCCTGCGGGCCCGCCTGGACGCCCTGGAGGCGCAGACCAAGGCCGCGGTCGAGCTGCAGGGCAACGCGCTGTCGGCGGCGATCGCCGAGCTCGCCGACCGCTACGACCGCGATCGTTCCGAACGCGAGCGGCGCGAGCGCGACCGACTCGATCGCTGAGCCCTTCCTTCCGGTGCCCGTACGGCTCAAAACCGGGACGCGCACACGAGCCAAAATCCGTCCCGCGCGGCTAGAATGGCGAGCGATGGACGCACCGAACCGCCCGCACCGACACGGAAACCCCGCATGAAAATCGAAGACATCCTTGCCGCCCTGCCCGAGCAGGAAGTCACGATCGACGTCCTGCGCGAGAAGTACGCCAAGGGAGACGAATCGACCGCGCACGACGTGCGCCAGCGCGTGGCGCGCGCGCTCGCCTCGGTGGAGCCGCAGGCGCTGCGCGAGCACTGGGAAGGCGAGTTCCTGTGGGCGATGGAGCACGGATTCGTGCCGGCCGGACGCATCAATTCGGCCGCCGGCACCGACATCCGCGCCACGCTCATCAACTGCTTCGTGCAGCCGATCGGCGACGCCGTCTGGGGCTACGAGGAGAACGGCACGCCGGGCATCTACGCCGCGCTGCAGGAGGCGGCCGAGACGATGCGCCGCGGCGGCGGCGTCGGCTACGATTTCTCGTCGATCCGCCCGAGCGGCGCCCTGGTGAAAGGCACGCTGTCGCGCGCCTCGGGCCCGGTGTCGTACATGCGCGTGTTCGACAAGTCGTGCGAGACGCTCGAGTCGGCCGGCTCGCGCCGCGGCGCACAGATGGGCGTGATGCGCGTCGACCACCCCGACGTCGAGGAGTTCATCGGCGCGAAGAACGACGGATCGCTGTCGAACTTCAACATGTCGGTTGCGGTCACCGACGCGTTCATGCGCGCGGTGGAGGCCGACGCCGACTTCGAGCTCGTGCACGACGTGCAGCCCTTCGACGAGAACGGGCTCGGTCGCAACGCCGAGGGCAAGTGGGTCTACCGCAGGGTGCCAGCACGCGACCTGTGGGACCAGATCATGGCCTCCACCTACGATCACGCCGAGCCGGGCGTGATCTTCATCGATCGCGTCAACCGCGACAACAACCTGTCGTACTGCGAGCGCATCGAGGCGAGCAACCCCTGCGGCGAGCAGTTCCTGCCGCCCTACGGCTGCTGCGACCTCGGCAGCCTGAACCTGACGCGTTTCATCGTCGATCCCTTCGGCGAGAAGCCGGCCTTCGACTTCGAGCGCTTCCGCCGCACGGTGGCGATCTCGGTACGCGCGCTGGACAACGTGCTCGACCTCACGCTGTGGCCGCTGGAGGCGCAGGAGCGCGAGGCGCAGGCCAAGCGCCGCATCGGCCTGGGCTTCACCGGCCTGGGCAATGCGCTGACGATGCTGAAGCTGCGCTACGACACCGACGAGGCACGCGCGTTCGCTGCGCGCATCGCGCAGTCGATGCGCGACGTCGCCTACGAGGCGTCGGTGGAGCTCGCCATCGAACGCGGGCCGTTCCCGCTGTTCGACGCCGAGCAGTGGCTGGCCGCGCCGCACGCCGCCTCGCGGCTGCCCGATGCGCTCAAGGCGCGCGTGCGCGAGCACGGCATCCGCAACTCGCACCTGCTGTCGATCGCACCCACCGGAACGATCTCGATCGCCTTCGCCGGCAACGCCTCCGGCGGCATCGAGCCGGCGTTCTCGTGGACCTACACGCGCCGCAAGCGCATGCCCGACGGCAGCCGGCAGGAATACGAAGTCGAGGACTTCGCCTACCGGATGTGGCGCCACCTCGGGCACGACACGAACGCACTGCCCGACTACTTCGTCTCGGCGATGCAGATCTCGGCGCTCGACCACATGCGCATGAGCGCGGCGGTGCAGCCGTACATCGACTCGGCGATCAGCAAGACGGTCAACGTCGCCGAGAACTACCCGTACGAGGAGTTCAAGACGCTGTATTTCGAGGCGTGGCGCGCCGGGCTGAAAGGCATCACCACCTATCGGCCCAACAGCGTCATCGGCTCCGTGTTGAGCGTCGCCCCGAGCGCCAACGCGCAGCAGCCGCAGGACCTGCAGGTCTCCGAGGAGTCCGACCGGCGCCTGCGCATCGAGCGGGTGCCGCAGCCGGCGCTGTCGTCGCTGCGCTGGCCGAGCCGGCCGAAGCTGCCGGGCGGCAACCTCGCCTATTCGTACATGGTCGAGCCGCTCGACAAGCGTGCGTCGTTCTGCATCTTCATCGGCCAGACCGAGGAGTCGACGCCCGGCGCCGACGGCAGCACGGGGCGCACCGTTCCGTTCGAGACCTGGGTCAACGGCAACGAGCAGCCGCGCGGCCTGGGCGCGATCGCCAAGGCGCTGTCGATGGACATGCGCTCGAACGACCGCGCCTGGCTGAAGATGAAGCTCGACGCGCTCGCGCGCACGCGCGACGAGCAGCCGCTGCAGATGCCCTTCCCGCCCGACGGCGAGGTGCGCTGGACGCCGGGCATCGTCGCCGGCTTCGCCGAGATCGTGCGGCATCGCTGCGAGGAGCTCGGCGTCTTCGAGGCGCTCGACGCACAACCCTCGCCAATGGTCGACGCGATGATGTTCCGCAAGGAGCCGAAATCGGGTCCGCTCGGCACGCTGTCGTGGACGGCCGACGTCGCCAACGCGGCCACCAACGACGACTTCGTCATCGGCGTGAAGGAGCTGCAGCTGCCCGACGGAACGCGCCGCCCGTACTCCATCTGGCTGTCGGGCGACTACCCGCGCGCGCTCGACGGGCTGGCGAAGCTGCTGTCGATCGACATGCATCTCATCGACGTCAACTGGGTCGGCCTGAAGCTGCAGAAGCTGCTCACCTTCGGCGAGCTGAACGGTTCGTTCTGGGCGCAGGTACCGGGCGAGTCGCGCCAGCAGGTATGGCCGAGCACGGTCGCCTACGTGGCGGCGCTGCTGCTGCATCGCTTCAAGGTGCTCGGGCTGCTCGACTCCGAAGGCCGGGCGATCGGCGGAGCCGGCGCGCTGGCGCTGCCCGACCACGAACCCGCCGAAGCGGGCACCGCCGCGCCGCTGATCGCCGGCCAGGCCTGTCCGTCGTGCGGCGCGCACGCCTACATCCGGCGGGACGGCTGCATGTTCTGCACCGCCTGCGGCCACCAGGGCGAATGCGGATAGCGCGCACGACGCGCACCCGGCAAGCACGCAGGAGATGGCCGAGCGAATCCTCATCGTCGACGACGAAGAGGGAATCCGCGAGCTGTTGCTGGCGTACCTGAGCGACTTCGGCTTCGAGGTCGCGGCCGTCTCCGACGGCGGCGAGATGCGTCGTCACCTCGCCGAGCACCCGGTCGACCTGGTCCTGCTCGACCTCGGCCTGCCGCAGGAAGACGGGCTGGTGCTCGCGCGCGAATTGCGCAGCCGCAACGACGTGCCGGGCATCGTCATCATCACCGGACGCGGCGAACCGGTCGACCGCATCCTCGGGCTCGAACTGGGCGCCGACGACTACATCGCCAAGCCCTTCGAGCTGCGCGAGGTCGTCGCGCGCGTGCGCAGCGTGCTGCGCCGGCTGCGCCCTGCCGAGGCAGCCGCCGCAGCCTCGCCCGCGGCGCCCTCGCCGTCCGGCGACTGCGCCGAACGCTTCGAGTTCGACGGCTGGTGCGTGGACCTCGGTGCGCGCTCGGTGCTGCGCCCCGACGGCACGCCGGTCTCCCTGACGACGAGCGAGTTCGACCTGCTCGCGACGCTCGTGCGAAACCCGAACCGGGCGCTCACGCGCGACGAGCTGATGGACGCGCTGTACCGGCGCGAAGCCGGTCCCTTCGATCGCGCCGTCGACGTGCTCGTCGGGCGGCTGCGCCGCAAGATCGAGCAGGACCCGGCCGAACCGCAACTCGTCAAGTCCGTGCGGGGCATCGGCTACCTCTTCACCGCCCGCGTCTCGCCGGCGCCCGGGGGCGAGCGTGGATCCCGCTGAACCGCGCCCCTCCCCCGACGCGTCGCCGCTCGACCTCGACGAGCCGGCGCTCTATCGCCAGGTCTTCCATGCGGCCTCCGACGCGATGGTCATCGTCGACGACGCCGGGCAGATCCGGATCGCGAACGCGGGCACCGAGACGCTGTTCGGCTACACGCCCGCGGAGCTCGTCGGCCGCTCGATCGAGGAGCTGATCCCGCAGCGCTTCCGCGAGTCGCACGCGAAGCACCGCGCGCGCTACCGCAGCGCGCCGCGCGCGCGCCCGATGGGCATGAACATCGCGCTCACCGCGCGCCACCGCGACGGGCACGAGTTCGCCGTCGAGATCAGCCTGAACCCGCTGCGGGTGCACGGCGCCGTCTGGACCTGCGCGAACGTGCGCGACGTCGACCAGCAGAGGCGCGCGCAGGATCTCATCGTGCGCGCGCGGCAATCGAACGCGGTCGCCGATTTCGGCCGCCTCGCGCTCGGCACGCGCGATTTCGTCGCGATCCAGCGGCAGGCCTGCACGCTGGTCGTCGAGCACCTCGGGATCGGCTTCGCGCTGTGCGCACGGCTCGGCATCGCGGGCGGTCGCCTGAACGTGGCGGCCGAGGCCGGCTTCGACGAAGTCGTACCGGTCGAACCCTTGCGCGCGCGGCTCGAGCGCCTGGTCGCCGACGACGCCGAGCGCCTGCTCGAGCGGCCGATGCTGCTCGAACAGGACGACGCCGACAGCCCGGCCTGCGCGCTCGTCTGCGCGATTCCCGGCGAGGAAGGCCAGTGCCTGGGCGTGCTGCTGGCCGGATCACGCACCTCGCACAGCTTCTCGCGCGACGACGGCAACTTCGTGCAGGCGCTCGCGAACACGGTCGGTGCCGCGCTGCAGCGCGAAGGAGCCGAAGCGAGGCTCTTCCAGTCGCAACGACTCGAGGCGCTCGGCCAGCTCACCGGGGGCGTCGCGCACGACTTCAACAACCTGCTCACCGTCGTCTCGGGCAACCTGCAGATGCTCGAGGATCGGATCGTCGAGGACGCGCTCGGCGTGCGCCTGGTGAAGGCCGCGCAGCGGGCGACCAGCCGCGGCGCCGACCTCACGCGCAAGCTGCTCGCGTTCTCGCGCCGGCAGACGCTGCAGCCGCGCGCCATCGACGTCGTGCAGCTGCTCGACTCGATCGTCGACATCCTGCGCCGCACGCTCGGCGCGAAGATCGACGTACGGCTCGACGTCGAGGCCGATCTCCCGGCGGCGAAGGCCGACCCGGGCATGCTCGACACCTCGCTGCTGAACCTCGCGGTGAACGCACGCGACGCGATGCCCGACGGCGGCCGACTCACGCTGTCGGCGAGCCGCATCAGCGCGCACGCGCATCCGGCGGTGCGCGACGGTCAACTCGTCGCCGGCGAATACGTGCGCATCGCCGTCACCGACACGGGCTCCGGAATGCCGCCCGAGGTGCTGGCGCGCGCCTTCGAACCCTTCTTCACGACGAAGGAGAGCGGCAAGGGCAGCGGCCTGGGGCTGAGCCTCGTCTACGGCTTCGCCAAGCAGTCGGGCGGGCACATCGACGTGCGTAGCGCGCCGGGCGCCGGAACGTCGATCGCGCTGTACCTGCCCGCCGACGACGGCAGCGGCGCACCGCGCGTGCACCGCATCGGCAACACCGCGTACGTGGGAGGCGAAGAGACGATCCTCGTCGTCGAGGACGACGACGAGGTGCGTTCGGTGGCGGTCGGTTTCCTCGGCAAGCTCGGCTATCGCGTGCTGCAGGCCGCCAATGCGAACCAGGCGCTCGAGCGCATCGACGCCGAACCCGGCATCGACCTGCTGTTCACCGATGTGGTGATGCGCGGCGAACTCGACGGACCGGCGCTCGCGCGCGAAGCGCGCCGCCGGCGCCCCGGCCTGCGCGTGGTGTTCACTTCCGGGCACGCGCCCGAGGCGATCGCTTCGCTCGAGCGTCGCGCGGGCGCCGACCTGCTGCCGAAGCCGTACCGGATCGACCAGCTGGCGCGGATCCTGCGCAGCGCGCTCGATGCGCCGCCCCCCCGCCGGACGGATCGACCGGCCGGCGGCTGAACCGCGCGCGTCAGCGAGCCTCGCGCCGCGCGTCGCTGCGGCCGATCACCGCGCGCAGCGCCGACAGCGACACGATCGCGATCTCGCGGTTGCGGACCTGGATCAGGCCCTCGGCCTGGAAACGCGACAGGATCCGGCTGACCGTCTCGAGCTTCAGCCCGAGCATGCTGCCGATTTCCTCGCGCGTCATGCGCAGCACGAAGCAGCTGGCCGAGAATCCGCGCACCGCCATGCGCTGCGAAAGATTGATCAGGAAGGCCGCCAGGCGCTCCTCGGCGCGCATCGAGCCGAGCAGCAGCATCAGCGCGCGCTCGCGCTGGATTTCCGCGGACAGCATGCGAAACAGCTCGCGCTGCAGCCCGGGATCGCGCGTCGCGAGCGCGTCGAGCTCGGCGAACGGGATCTCGACGACCTCGCTGTCCTCGAGCGCGATGGCGTCGCCCGCGTGCACGTCGAGACCGATGCCGTCGACACCGAGCACGTCGCCCCCGAGATGGAAGCCGGTGACCTGCTCGCGGCCGTCCTCGGTGAGCAGCACCGACTTGAACGAGCCGGCGCGGATGCCGAAGAGCGAGAGGAAGGGATCGCCGCAGCGGAACAGGTACTCTCCGCGACGCACGCGCCGGCGCGTGGCCGAGGCGGCGCTGAGCAGCATGTCGAGCCCGTCGGTCTTGCGGGGCGCCGCCGTCCGCGGCCGGGCGGCTTCCGCGCGGCGGGCCTCCGCCACGTCGACGAGGGCCAGGCCGAGCGGCGCTACGGGGGTTTCGGCGAAATGCGGCGTCGTCATCTGGGGCTCCTGCTCACCGGGCGCGGATCCCCGGTTCGATGCCAATCTACCGGCGGGCGGCACGCGCTCGATGGCAGGCCGGCAACAGCCGGTAACGGTTTGTAACGACGGGCCCGGCCACGGCGGGGCGGCAACGGCGGGCCGGTGACGACGGGGCTGCGCGCAAATGCGGCTCCGCGAGCCCCATCCGGACCCCAGGGCACGGCGGCGGGATCCCCGACGCGGCGGTCGGGCTCGACTCGCGCGGCGGGTTCGCATCGACTAGCATGTGCGCATCGAGCCCGCGGAGAAGAATCGTGTACAAGCACCTGCTCATTCCCACCGACGGATCCGAGCTGTCGAACAACGCGGTCGAGCGGGCGATGCAGTTCGCCCGGGAGAGCGGCGCGCGCGTCACGGCGCTGCACGTGATGCCCGAGTACATCCCGCCGGCCTTCGCCGAGTTCCCGGCAGCCGGCGAGGCGTCGTTCGCCGAGTTCACCAAGGCCACCGAGGAGACGGGACGCATCGTGCTCGAGGCGGTCGAGCAGGCGGCCGCCGCCGCGGGCGTCGAGTGCGACACGGTCGCGGTGCGGCACACGCAGCCCTATCGCGCGATCATCGACACCGCACGCGACCGCGGCTGCGACCTCATCTTCATGGCTTCGCACGGAAGGCGCGGGCTGAGCGCGCTGGTGCTCGGCAGTGAAACGAACAAGGTGCTCACGCATTCGAGCATCCCGGTGCTCGTGTTCCGTTGAACGCGACGCGCGAACCCTGCACGAACCAGGAGAAAGGCCAATGGACGCGATGGACCAGGCAGCGAGCGCCCGGGACCGCCTTGCCGCCGAGCTGCGATCGCTGGTGAACGACGCCGAGGAGATGCTGAAGGCCGCTTCGCGCGGCGGCAACGAGCAGTTGCATCTCGTGCGCGAGCGCCTCGAACGCGGCGTCGCCACGGCACGCAACGAGCTCGAATCCTTCCAGGAGGCCGCGCTCGAGACCGCACGACAGACCGCGGCCGACACCAACGAATACGTGCACGAGCACCCGTGGAACGCCGTCGGCATCGCGGCGGCGGTCGGCGTGCTGCTCGGCGTACTGCTCTCGCGCCGCTGAACCGCCGGTGGGGCGCTCCGCGAGGGCCGCGCGCAGGGCTTCGTCGCCCATCCGGTCGCTCGCGCTCGCGCTCGCGCTGCTGATCGCGTGCGCGGCGCCGACCGCGCAGGCGCGTGGCAACCCGCCGTTGCCGGCCCCGCAGCCGGCTCCGCAACCCGCGCCGCAACCGCCGCCCCGGCCGGCGCCGCAGCCCCCTGCCGACGCGCGCTCGACGCGCGCGGTCGCCTGGATCGACGGCGTCGTCGAGCACGTCTACGACGGCGACTCGTTCCGGCTGCGCACGACCGACGGACGCAAGCTCGGCGTGCGCATCGCCGGCATCGACGCACCCGAGCGCACGCAGCCCTTCGCCAACGTCTCGCGCCGGGCCTTGCGCGAGGCCATCGACGATCGCGAAGTGCGCATCGAGGCGATCAAGGTCGACGCCTACGGCCGAGCCGTCGGGCGCGTGCTCGTCGGCGGGCGCGACATCGGGCTGGAGCAGCTCGAAGACGGACTGGCGTGGCATTTCGCGCGCTACGACGCCGACCTGGCCCCGGTCGACCGCGAGCGCTACGCGCGCGCGCAGGCCGACGCGATGGCCCGGCGCGCCGGGCTGTGGGAACACAACGACCCGGTCGCGCCCTGGCTATTCCGCGAGCATCGGCGGTAGCGCCGCCGTGGCCGGCGCGCGCAGGCACGCGTCGGCGATGTCGTCGATCGCGGTCTCGTCCGGATCGACGACGACGAGCCGAGCGCCGGCGCGCCGCGCGAGTTCCGGAAGCTCCGCCGCCGGATAGACCAGCGCCGACGTGCCGACGACGAGCATCGCGTCGCACTCCGACGCCGCGCGCTGCGCTGCGGCGAGCACGTCCGCGGGCAGGAACTCGCCGAACCATACGACGTCGGGCCGCAAGGGCGCGCCGCAGCGCGGACACGGCGGCGGCTGGCGCAGATCGGTTCGCCAATCCCGGTCCGCGCCGATCGACTCGGGCGTGCCGCAGCCTTCGAGGCACTTGACGCGCCCGATGTCGCCGTGCAGCTCGAGCACGCGGCGACTGCCGGCACGGCGGTGCAGCCCGTCGACGTTCTGCGTGACGACGTCGACCCGACGGCGGCCTTGCGCCTCGAACGCCGCGATCGCGCGATGCGCGGCGTTCGGCTGCGCGTTCGCCACCGCCTCGCGCCGTTCGGCATACCAGCGCCAGACGAGCGCAGGATCGGCGCGGAACCCGGCCTCGGTGGCGAGCGCCTCCGGGTCGAAGCGCGCCCACAGCCCGGTCAGCGCATCGCGGAAGGTCGGGATGCCGCTCTCGGCGGAAACGCCGGCGCCGGTGAAGACGACGACGCGCGCGGCTTCCTGCAGCCACGCGCGGGCGCGGATCATGGCTGCGTCGTTCATGCGGCGCGGGGCCCTCGGCCCGCTGTCGCCTGCCGCGGCCGCGCCGGTCTCACGTCGACCCCGTCGAGCGCTGGCGCAGCGTCTCGTAGAGCACCACCCCCGCGGCAACCGAGACGTTCAGGCTGCCGACCTGCCCTCGCATCGGAATGTGCGCGAGCGCATCGCAGCGCTCGCGCGTCAGGCGCCGCATGCCGCTGCCCTCGGCGCCGAGCACCCAGGCGACCGGGCCCGAGAGCGCCTGCTCGAAGACGCTGCCCGGCGCTCGCTCGTCGGTACCGACGACGAAGATGCCGCGATCGCGGATCTCGTCGAGCGCGCGCGCGAGGTTCGTCACCATCACGTACGGCACGCTCTCGGCGGCGCCGCTGGCCGTCTGCATCGCGATCTCGGTGAGCCCGCAGGCGCGATCCTTCGGCGCGATGACCGCCGCCGCGCCGGCGCCGTCGGCCACGCGCAGGCACGCGCCGAGATTGCGCGGATCGGTCACGCCGTCGAGCACGAGCAGCACGACCGGCTCGGGCTCGCCCTCGCGCGCGTCGAGCACTTCGTCGAGGCGCAGGCTCGGCGGCGGATCGCCGGCGATCGCGACGACCCCCTGGTGGCGCTTGTGCGGACACAACCGCTCGATGCGCTCGGCATCGACGAAATGCGCGCGTACGCCGGCTTCCTGCGCGACCCGCAGGAGGTCGCGCACGCGCGCATCCTCGCGACGCGCGTCGACGTACAGGTCGCGGATGCCGGCCGGCGCGCGGCGCAGCCTGGCGAGTACCGCATGAAAACCGTAGATCACCATCGATGGGGGTGCCCGTGCGTCGTTCGCGTGCTCAACCTGCCCTCGCTTCAGTGGCGGCGACGCAGGCCGGTGCGCCGCTTCTTCGACGACGCCGTGGCTTCCGGCGTCTTGCTCCTTGCGGCGATGCGCTCGGCACGCGCCTTCTTCACCTTCTCCGACTTCGCCGGAGCGGCCTTCGGCAGCGCCGCGGCCTCGCCGTCGCGCGCCTCGCGGCCGCGCTGCAGTTCGCGGAAGCCGAGCCGGTCGACGAGCCGGAAGTCGATGCGCCTCGCCTCGAGGTCGACGCGCGAGACCTGCACCTCGAGCTCGTCGGTGAGCCGGTAGCGCCTGCCGGTGCGCTCGCCGCGCAGCTCGTGCGCGACCTCGTTGTACTGGAAGTATTCGCTGCCCAGCTCCGAGACGTGCACCATTCCCTCGACGTACAGCTCGTCGAGCGTGACGAAGACGCCGAACGGCGCGACGCCCGTCACGCGCCCGACGAAGGCCTCGCCGACGCGCTCGCGCACGTACATGCACTTCAGCCAGGCCGCGACGTCGCGCGATGCCTCGTCGGCGCGACGCTCGTGCATCGAGCAGATGGAACCGAGCAGCCGCCACAACTCGTGCTCGCGGCGACGCTCGCCCGCGTCATCGCCCTTCGCCGGAGCGCTCGCGCTCGTACGCGACGCAGTGCGCGACGACGCGGCGGCCGGTCGCCCGGCGGTGCGCTGCGCCTTCTTCGCGGCGGCGCCGGTGCGCTTCGCCGTCGCGGCTTTCCTGCCCGCCGCCGACTTCGCATCGCCGCCGCCCGCCGCCGGTTCCGCATCGAGCGGGCGACGCGCATCGAAGGTCACGCCGGTCGCTGCGCCCTCGTCGTCGATCTCCGGTTCGACGAGATCGTCGTCGGCACCCGGCGGACGAGTGCGCATCGCCTCGCGGAGCAGCCCGGCGTCCGGTGCGGGACGATAGCGCTCGCCGCGCAGCAGCGCCTTGATCACGCGATGCGTGAGCAGGTCGGGATAGCGGCGGATCGGCGACGTGAAATGCGCATACGCGTCGTAGGCGAGGCCGAAGTGGCCGACGTTGTCCGGCGAGTAGATCGCCTGCTGCATCGAACGCAGCATCATCGTCTGCAGCAGCATCGCGTCGGGCCGGCCGCGCACCTGCTCGCCGAGCGCCGCGTAGTCGGCCGGCGACGGTTCGTCGCCGCCGGCGAGTTGCAGGCCGAAGCTGCGCAGGAACTCGCGCAGCTTCGCGAGCTTCTCGGCGACCGGCCCCTCGTGCACGCGGTACAGCCCGGAATGGCGGCTGCGGCGCATCCAGTCGGCCGCGCAGACGTTCGCCGCCAGCATGCATTCCTCGATCAGCTTGTGCGCGTCGTTTCGCTGGCTCGGCACGATGCGCTCTATGCGTCCGGCGGGATCGCAGACGATCTTCGTCTCGATCGTCTCGAAGTCGATCGCGCCGCGCGCGCGCCGCGCCGACGCGAGCACGCGATACAGCTCGTGCAGGTTGCGCAGCTGCGGCGCGAGCGCCGCATGCGCGGGCGCCACCGACAGCGAAGCGGCCGCGCCCGAGAGCATCGCCCAGACCTCGTCGTAGGTCAGTCGCGCGGCCGAGTGCATCACCGCTTCGTAGAACTGGTAGCCGCGCATCCGGCCGTCGTGCTCGATCACCATGTCGCAGACCAGCACGAGGCGATCGACGCCGGGGTTCAGCGAGCAAAGCCCGTTGGAGAGCTTCTCCGGCAGCATCGGGATCACGCGGCGCGGGAAGTACACCGAGGTGCTGCGCTCGAGCGCATCGTGGTCGAGTGCGTCGCCGTCGACGACGTAGTGCCCGACGTCGGCGATCGCGACGAGCACCCGGAACGCCGCCTGGCGGCGCCCGGCCGCCTCGATCGGCTCGCAATAGACGGCGTCGTCGAAGTCGCGCGCGTCCTCGCCGTCGATCGTCACCAGCGGCACGTCGCGCAGGTCGATGCGCCCGTCCAGGTCGGCGGCGCGCACCGCATTGGGCAGGCTCGCCGCCTGCGCGAGCGCCGCGTCGCTGAAGACGTGCGGCACGTCGAACTTGCGCACCGCGATCTCGATCTCCATGCCCGGATCGTCGATCTCGCCGAGCACCTCGACGACGCGCCCGATCGGCGGAGCGCCGCCGACCGGAGGCTCGATGATCTCCACCGTGACGACCTGCCCCTGCTGGGCGCGCTGCGTCTCCCCGGGAGGGATCACGATGTCGTGCTTGATGCGCTGGTCTTCCGGCACGACCAGGTCGACGCCGCGCTCGTTCAGGAAGCGCCCGACGATGCGGCGATTCGCGCGTTCGGTGACTTCGACGATGCGCCCTTCGGGCCGCCCACGCGCGTCGAATCCGGTGCGCTTGAGCAGCACGCGGTCGCCGTGCATGACCTTCTGCATCTCCCGCGGCGACAGGAAGACGTCGACGCCGCCCTCGTCGGGAATCAGGAAGCCGAAACCGTCGCGATGCCCCTGCACGCGCCCGGCGACGAGATCGAGCTTGCTCGCCAGCAGCAGCACGCCCTTGCGGTTCGGCAGCAGCTGGCCGTCGCGCTCCATGGCGAGCAGCCGCCGGTTCAGGTTGTCGAAGTGCGTCGACGGCACCGCCAGACGCTCGGCCAGCTCGTGCGGCGTCATCGGCACGTCGGCCGCGCGCAGGCATTCGAGGATCGCTTCGCGCGTGGGCGCGAACCAGGTCTTCTCGGTCACTGAATCGCCTCGTTCGATTTGACAGATCGATGCGAGCGATTCAGAATCCCGCCTCTACGCGCGACCGGCCCTTCCGGTCGCTGCCTGCGGAAATCGTCCCAGGCGCATCGCCCAGATGGCGGAATTGGTAGACGCACCAGGTTCAGGTCCTGGCGGTGGCAACACTGTGGAGGTTCGAGTCCTCTTCTGGGCACCATCATCGAGCCTGCGCGAGCAGGCTTTCGTGTTTTCCGGCTATCCCCATCGCGCCTTGAGGTCGCCCGGCCGCATGTGGTCGTACTCCTCGAAGGGCTGGTGGATCCACGGATTGCTGGGCAGATGCTCGACCGCGTAGTCGGGTTGCGCGATCGATGCGCCCTTGCACCATAGTACCGCCGTGCGGATCTCCTTCGCCTGCGGATGGCGCGCGCGCAATGCGGGCACCAGTTGCGCGAGGGTGACGCCGGAATCGGCGAGGTCGTCGACCACGAGCCAGCCCGGCCCGGGCAGCGGGCCCGCGCTCGCCAGGTGCTCGCCGATGTGCAGCTCGCCGCGGCGCTTCCCCTCGTCCTCGCGGTACGAGCTGGTGAACACGATGCCGAGCGGCTTGTCGAACAGCCGCGAGAAGACGTCGCCGACGCGCAGCCCTCCGCGTGCGATGCAGACGACCGCGTCGAAGCTCCACCCGGAGTCCCAGACCTTCAGCGCGAGCTTCTCGATCAGCCGGTTGTACTCGTCCCAGGAGACGTGCAGGTCGCGCATGCGCAGGACGGCGGGCTTGCCGCTTCAGGCGAAGGGATGGCGAAGCAGGATCGTCTCGTCGCGGTCGGGTCCGGTGGAGACGAGGTCGATCGGCACGCGTGCGAGCTCGCAGAGCCGCTCGAGGTAGCGCCGTGCATTGCCGGGCAGCGCCGACCAGTCGCGCACGCCGACGGTGCTCTCGCTCCAGCCGGGCAGCTCCTCGTAGACCGGCTCGCACTGCGCGACCGCCTCGGCGCCGAAAGGCAGCATCTCGAGGGTGCGCGAACCGCTGCGGTAGGCGGTGCACAGCTTCACCGTCGGCAGGCCGTCGAGCACGTCGAGCTTGGTGACGACGAGGCCGGTGACCCCGCTCAGCTGGATCGAGCGCGCGAGCGCGGGGCCGTCGAACCAGCCGCAGCGGCGCGGGCGCCCCGTGACCGAGCCGAACTCCTTGCCGACGGTGGCGAGGTGCCGGCCGACGTCGTCGTGCAGCTCGGTGGGGAACGGGCCTGCGCCGACGCGGGTGGTGTACGCCTTCACGATGCCGAGCACCGAATGCAGCGCCTGCGGGCCGACGCCGGCGCCCGCGGCCGCGGCGCCCGCCACGCAATTGCTGCTCGTCACGTACGGATAGGTGCCGTGGTCGACGTCGAGCATCGCACCCTGCGCACCCTCGAACAGCAGCGACTCGTCGCGCGCCATCGTCTCGGCGAGCATCGACGGCACGTCGGCGATCATCGGCGCGATCCGGTCGGCGAGCGCGAGCGCCTCGTCGGCGACCTTCTGCGCGTCGAGCGGCTGCGCGTTCAGGAAGTGCTGCAACGTGAAGTTGTGCAGTTCGAGCGTCTCGTCGAGCCGGGCGCGGAAGCGCGCCGGATCGAGCAGGTCGCCCACGCGCAGCGCACGGCGCGCGGCGCGGTCTTCGTAGGCCGGACCGATGCCGCGCCCGGTCGTCCCGATGGCCTCGGCGCCTCGCCGCGCTTCGCGCGCCTGGTCGAGCGCGACGTGGTACGGCAGGATCAGCGTCGCCGCCTCGCTCAGGTGCAGCCGCCCGCGCACGTCGATGCCGGCGGTCTCGAGCTCGCCGATCTCCTGCAGCAGCGCAGCCGGCGAGACGACGACGCCGCTGCCGATGTAGCAGTGCACGCCGGTGCGCAGGATGCCCGAGGGGATGAGCCGCAGCACCTGCTTGCGCCCGCCGATGACGAGCGTGTGCCCCGCGTTGTGTCCGCCCTGGAAGCGCACGACGCCGCGCGCGGTGTCGGTGAGCCAGTCGACGACCTTGCCCTTGCCCTCGTCGCCCCATTGCGTGCCGACGATCACGACGTTCTTCGCCATGTCCCTGGTTCCTGGTCGATTCGCGTCGCCCGGCCGATTCAGCGCACCGCGCCGATCGGGCCGACGACCCATTCGTTGCCGCGCAGCACGAGCTCGCGGTCGCAGATGAATTCCTGCGGCCCCGGGTCCCGACCCGGCAAGGCCTGCACGACGATCTCTCCGGCCGCGCGCAGCGCATCGATCGCCTCGACGAGCGCCACGTCGTCCGACCAGGGCGCCCGGATCGCCGACGCCGGTTCGCCGTTGGCGAGAAGCCCGGCGAGCGCCCGCAGTTCGATCGAGAATCCGGTGGCGGGACGCGCGCGGCCGAACGCGCGGCCGACGTCGTCGTAGCGCCCGCCGTGCGCGATCGCGTGCGGCACTTCCTCGACGTAGGCGGCGAAGGTGATGCCGTTGTGGTAGCGGTAGCCGCGCAGGTCGGCGAGGTCGATCGACAGCGCCAGATGCCGCCAGCGCTGCAGCACCGGCGACGCGCACAGCCGTTCGAGCCGCTCGAGCGCATCGCGGATCGCGGGCACCGCGGGAAGCTGCGCACGCGCACGCGCGAGCGCGGAGTCGTCGCCGTCGAAGCCCGCTCCGGCGCGGCCGTGCAGGCGCGCAAGCATCGGCAGCGCCTCGCGCAGCGCCGGCGGGGAGTCGCGCAGCGCCTCCTGCAGCCCGGGAATGTCCTTGCCCTGCAGCAGCCGGTACAGCTCGTCGACGTCGACCTCGGGATCGAGCGGGCCGAGCGCATCGAGCAGGCCCTGCACGACGCCGACGTGGCACAGGTCGATGCGCAGCTCGCGCACGCCGCCGGCGGCGAGCGAACGCACCATCAGGTCGATCGTCTCGACTTCGGCCTCGATGCCCGGATGACCGTAGAGTTCGGCGCCGATCTGGATCGGCTCGCGGGTGGCGAGCACTCCCTGCGCACGGGTGTGCAGAACGGAGCCCGCATAGCACAGCCGCACGACGCCGTCGCGGTCGAGCAGGTGCGCGTCGATGCGCGCCACCTGCGGCGTCATGTCGGCGCGCACGCCGAGCGTGCGCCCGGAGAGCTGGTCGACCAGCTGGAAGGTGCGCAGGCCGAGATCGCGGCCCGAGCCGGTGAGCAGCGACTCGAGGTGCTCGATGAGCGGCGGCATCACCAGCTCGTAGCCGTACGAGCGGTACAGGTCGAGCAGCCGGCGGCGCAATTCCTCGATCGCGCGTGCTTCGGCAGGCAGCACGTCGGCAATACTCTCGGGCAGCAGCCAGCGCAGCATGGAAAAGGCGGACCTCGTGCGAACAGCGGGCACGGAATCTCCCCCGCGCCCGGCCAAACGGACTATTTTAGGTTAGATCAGCAGCAGCGCGACGCCGGCCAGCGTGGCGCCGAATCCGACGAAGCGGATCTGCCCGTCGCGCAGGCGCGCGACGCGCAGGAAGGTCTCGCGCCAGTTCGACGGCGCGAGCAGCGGCATCATGCCTTCGAGGATCAGCACGAGGCCGATCGCCCGCAGCCAATCGTCGAAGGTCACTTCGCCGACCCGTCCGGCGCCTTGAAGTAGCGGAAGAACTCCGACGACGGGTCGACCACGAGCACGTCGGACTTGCTGCCGAAGGACTCCCGGTACGCCTGCAGGCTGCGGTAGAACTCGGCGAAGTCGGGGTTCTTCCCCCAGGCCGCCGCGAACAACGACGCGGCCTTCGCGTCGCCCTCGCCGCGCATCTGCTGTGCGTCGCGATAGGCCTCGGCGACGAGCACCTCGCGCTGCCGGTCGGCCTCGGCGCGGATCTTCTCCGATTCGGCCGCGCCGGTTGCGCGCCGCTCGTTGGCGACCTGCTTGCGCTCGGACTCCATGCGCGCGAACACGCGCTCGGAGACCTCGGGCGCGAAGTCGACGCGCTTCAGGCGCACGTCGATGACCTCGACGCCGATCTGCTTCGAATCCTGGTTGACCTTCGCGCGCACGTTCTCGACGACCTGGTCGCGTGCGCTCGAGATCATGTCGGAAACGGTGCGCCGCGCGATCTCGTTGTTCAGCGCGTCGCGCAGGCTGCGGTTGATGCGGTCGACCGCGATCTGCTCGCTGCCGGACACCGAGCGGATGAAGGTGGGCGGATCGATGATGCGCCACTTCACGAAGGTGTCGATCATCACGTTGAGCTTCTCGGACGTGATGAAGCGGTCGCTCTCCGAGGTGTCGATCGTCAGGATGCGCTTGTCGAAGTAGACGACGTTCTGGAACGGCGGCGGCAGCTTGAAGTACAGCCCCGGCGAGTCGATGACGCGGCGGATCTCGCCGAGCGCGTAGACGACGGCGAACTGCCGCTGGTCGACGATGAACACGCTCGACATCAGCACGAACAGCGCGATCAGCAGACCGATGACGACGGGAATGAGTTTCTGCATGGTTCGTTCCCCGCCTTATCGGCTGTCGCGTTCGCGGCTGCGCAGGCCGTCGCTGCGCGGCGGCGGCGGCGCCGGCTCGGCCGTGCTCGGGGCGGGCGAGGTGCCGCTGCCCGAGCGGGAGGCGTCGGCACCGGACTGCGCGAGCAGCTTGTCGAGCGGCAGGTAGAGCAGGTTGCCGCTCGTGCGGGAGTCGAGATAGACCTTGCTGGTGTTCGCGAAAATGCTTTCCATCGTCTCCAGGTACATGCGGTCGCGGGTGACCTTCGGCGCCTTCGCGTATTCCTCGAGCACCTGGTTGAAGCGGCTGACGTCGCCCTCGGCGCTCGCGATGATGCGCTGCCGGTAGCCCTCGGCCTCCTGCAGCACGCGCGCGGCGGTTCCCCGTGCCTTGGGGATGACGTCGTTCGCGTAGGCGCGGCCCTCGTTGATCAGGCGTTCGCGGTCCTGCGCGGCCTTGTTGGCGTCCTCGAAGGCCGCCTGCACCTGCTCGGGCGGCTGCACCTGCTGGATCGTCAGGTCGACGATCGAGATCCCGACCTTGTAGCGGTCGAGGATCTCCTGGATCTGCTGGCGGGCGGCCTGCGCGACCTGCTCCTTCTCCTCGTAGAGCACCTGGTCGACGCCGTGGCGCCCGACGGTCGAGCGCATCGCCGTCTCGGCGGCCTGGCGCACGATCTCCTCGGGCACCGGGCCGAGCACGTTGTTGAACAGGTAGTCCTTCACGTCGCCGACGCGGTACTGCACGGTGAACTGCATGTCGACGATGCTCTGGTCGAGCGTGAGCATCAGCGACTCGCGCAGCGTCTTGTTGCGCACCGCGTTGCGATAACCGACCTCGACGGTGCGCAGCTGCTGCACGTCGACGATCTCGTTCGTCTCGATCGGATACGGCATGCGCCACGTGAAGCCGGCGCGCTCGACCAGCTGGTTGAACTCGCCGAAGCGCAGCACCACCGACGCCTGCCCTTCCTGCACGATGTAGAAGCCGCTGGCGAGCCACAGCAGCACGGCCACGAGCAGGAGCAGGCCGAAGCCCTTCCCGGCGCCCTTCATCGACGGCGGTTCGTCGCCGTTTGCGCCGGGCATGCGCGGTCCGCCACCGCGACGGAACAAGCCGTTCAGTCGCCGGTTGAAATCGCGCCAGAGCTCGTCGAGATCGGGCGGGCCGTCGTTGCCCGGGCGCGGCGGGGGACGCTGGTCGGAACCACCGCCACCTCGGCCCCAGCCGGGATCATTGAGCGAGAGAATCGAACGGATGGGTTTCCACATGGGCAGGGCGGATTCAGGCCGCTCGGGGTGCGGCCGGCTCTTGCGAATCGGATGAATCGATGGGACCGGATGCGGAGATCGGCAGCGACGACTCGCAGGCAGTCGTGATGCGTGCCTGGCGCCACGACTCGACCTGCTGGTCGATCGCCTCGCGTAGCGCGTCGAGTCCGGCGCCGGTGACGGCGCTGACCAGGACGCGGGCGATCCTACCACAGTGGTCATGGCCGGTTTCCGGCGCTCGCCCGGCCCGATCGATCTTGTTGTGCACCAGGATGCGCGGCACCTCGGCCGCGCCGATCTCCTCGAGCACCCGGTCGACCTGCTCGACCTGCTCGTCGCGGTCGGGCGCCGAAGCGTCGACGACGTGCAGCAGCAGGTCGGCGTGCGCGGTCTCCTCGAGCGTGGCAGTGAAGGCCTCGACCAGCGAGTGCGGCAGCGCGCGCACGAAGCCGACCGTGTCGGAGAGCACGACCTCCTTGCCCGAGGGCAGGCGCAGCCGGCGCGAGAGCGTATCGAGCGTCGCGAAGAGCTGGTCGGCGGCGTAGGTGCCGGCGCCGGTGAGCGCATTGAACAGGGTCGACTTGCCGGCGTTCGTGTAGCCGACGATCGACACGGTGAAGGCGGGCCTGCGGTCGCGCGCCCGGCGACGCGTGCGGCGCTGCTTGCGCAGCTGCGCGAGCTGCGCGCGCAGCCGCTTGACGCGCACCGAGAGCATCCGCCGGTCGAGCTCGAGCTGCGTCTCGCCCGGGCCGCCGCGCACGCCGATGCCGCCGCGCTGGCGCTCCAGGTGCGACCAGCCGCGCACCAGGCGCGCCGACAGATGCTCGAGGCGGGCGAGCTCGACCTGCAGCTTGCCTTCGTGGCTCTGCGCGCGCTGCGCGAAGATCTCGAGGATCAGCTCGGTGCGGTCGACCACCGACACGTCCCAGCGATGCTGCAGGTTGCGCTGCTGGATCGCCGAGAGCTCCTGGTCGAAGACGACGAGCGAGATGCCTTCGGCGGCCAGCTGGGCGGCGATGTCGTCGGCCTTGCCCGATCCGATGAACAGCGCCGCGTCGGGACGCGCGCGCCGCACGACGACGCGCCCGCACGGGACGAGCCCGGCAGACTGCGCGAGCGCGGCGAGTTCGTCGAGGGACTCGGAGCCGGCGGGCGCCGCGCCGAAGGCGACGCCGACCAGCAGGCACGAAACGGGGGGGGCTTGCTTGCTCAGCTTTCCGGACTTTCTTGCTGGAAGTGGACGGCGCGGCCGGGCACGACCGTGGAAATCGCGTGCTTGTAGACCATCTGGGTGACCGTGTTCCGCAACAGCACGACGTACTGGTCGAAGGAATCGATCTGACCTTGCAGCTTGATGCCGTTCACGAGATAGATCGACACCGGAACGTGCTCCCTGCGAAGCAGATTCAGGAACGGGTCTTGTAGCAGCTGCCCTTTGTTGCTCATGGGGACTCCCGGCTTGTTGTGGTTCGCTCGTGCGGTTCGCTCGTTGCGGCTGGGTCTCGCTCGCCGCGGTCCGCGGTTCGCTCACTCTATCGCAATTTCGGGGCGGCCCCGGCCAATTCAAGTGCGCCGCACGTACGGGTTGGCGCCGCTGCGGAACTCCACGCGCAGGGGCGTGCCGGTCAGCGAGAACTGCTCGCGGAACCAGGACTCGAGGTAGCGGCGATAGGCGTCGGGAACGCCGGCCAGCGCATTGCCGTGCACGATGACGATCGGCGGGTTCTGCCCGCCCTGGTGCGCATAGCGCGGCTTCGGCCGCGTGGTTCCGCGTCGCGGCGGAGGCTGGCGTTCGACCGCCTCCTGCAGCGCGCGCGTGAGCTTCGGCGTCGAGAGCTTCGCCATCGCGGCCGCGTAGGCCGCCTGCACGGAACGCATCAGCGCGGCGATGCCGAAGCCTTCGAGCGCCGACACGAAGTGCCATTTCGCGAAGCGCAGGAAATGCAGCTTGCGGTCGAGTTCGCTGCGCAGGCGCTCGCGCTCGCCCGCGTCGGCGAGGTCCCACTTGTTCACGGCGACGACGAGCGCGCGGCCCGCCTCGAGCACGTAGCCGGCGATCGTCGCGTCCTGGTCGGAGACTTCCTGGCTCGCGTCGAGCAGCAGGATGCAGACGTTGGCGTCCTCGATCGCCTGCAGCGTCTTCACGATCGAGAACTTCTCGATCGCCTCGTCGACGCGACTGCGCCGGCGCAACCCCGCCGTGTCGACGAGCGTGTAGGCGCGGCCGCCGTGCTCGAAGTCGACGGCGACCGCATCGCGCGTCGTGCCGGGCTGGTCGAAGGCGATCAGGCGCTCCTCGCCGAGCAGCGCGTTGACGAGCGTCGACTTGCCGACGTTCGGGCGACCGATGACGGCGACGCGTACGCGCGCCGCCCGCTCCCGGCCGGAACCGCCCTCCTCCGGCGCCGCGTCCGCTGCGACTTCTGCGTGCGCCGCCGCGTCGCCGTGCTCGTCGGGTTCCGGATGCTCGACCAGCGGCCCGAGCGCGATCTCGACCAGTTCGCGCACGCCGTCGCCGTGCGCGGCCGACACTGACAACGGGTCGCCGAGTCCGAGTTCATGGAACTCGGCGACCGCCTGCTCGCGCGGCCGCCCCTCGGTCTTGTTCACCGCGAGCAGCACGCGTTGCGCGGTGCGGCGCAGCTCGTCGGCGATCTCGCGGTCGCGTCCGGTCAGTCCCTCGCGGCCGTCGACGAGGAAGATCACGACGTCGGCCTCGACCACCGCCTGCCGCGTCTGCCGCGCCATCAGCGCGGCGATGCCGTCGCGTGCCACCGGCTCGAAGCCGCCGCTGTCGATGACGATGAACGGATGCTCGCCGACGCGCCCGCGACCGTACTGCCGGTCGCGCGTGAGCCCCGGCACGTCGGCGACGAGCGCCGAGCGGCTGCGCGTGAGCCGGTTGAACAGCGTCGACTTGCCGACGTTCGGCCGGCCGACGA